>JASSUD010000018.1:0-41273 GCA_031963225.1 Mycoavidus cysteinexigens | reverse complement strand
CCCTGTGCTCCTGCTCCCCCAAATATGAACCCTTTGGGGCAATTGAGAACACGCCTAACTCAAAAAATATTTTTTCGTATTGGACGGTGGGATATTTCTGGGGCAACGTATAATTCGCTTTTTGCCCCGGGAGGTTTATGCAACTGCTTCAGAAAGCACTCACTTTTGATGATGTACTGCTCGTTCCCGCGTTCTCAGATGTATTGCCGCGTGATACGCACCTCAAAACGTCTTTTACGCGCCGTATTAGCCTTAATATCCCTTTTGTATCCGCTGCAATGGATACCGTAACCCAAGCGCGCCTAGCGATTGCTATGGCGCAGCAGGGAGGGATGGGGATTCTCCATAAAAATTTAAGTGCGTCCGCACAGGCCGATGAAGTGCGTAAGGTAAAGCGCTTTGAGTCTGGAATCGTGAGTGATCCGATTACCGTTTCACCGCAGGCCACGGTGAGCGAAGTGATGGCGCTGGCGCAGCAATATGGAATTTCAGGGTTTCCCGTGGTGGAAGGCTTGAAGTTGGTAGGAATTGTGACCAATCGGGATCTGCGTTTTGAAGCGCGCCTCTCTGCTAGCGTCACTACCATCATGACGCCGCGTGAGCGTTTAATTACGGTCAAAGAAGGCACACCGCTTGCACAAGCCAAAGATTTGATGCATCACCACCGCTTAGAGCGGGTACTGGTGGTCAATGATGCATTTGAGTTACGCGGTTTAATGACCGTAAAAGATATTTTAAAAGCAACAGAGCACCCAGCTGCGTGCAAAGACGAACAAGGTCAGCTCCGTGTAGGTGCTGCAGTGGGCGTGGGGCCTGAAAATGAAGAGCGCATTGAATTACTGGTGCAAGCAGGGGTAGATGCGATTGTCGTAGATACCGCGCATGGACATAGTCAGAGCGTTTTGGATCGGGTACGTTGGGTCAAGCAGCATTTTCCGCAAATTGATGTGGTGGGGGGCAATGTGGCGACTGCAGAAGCAGCTCGCGCACTAGCTGATCACGGTGCAGATGCGGTTAAAGTGGGGATAGGCCCTGGCTCCATTTGCACGACTCGTATCGTTGCTGGAGTAGGGGTCCCTCAGATTACAGCGATTGCCAATGTATCTGATGCATTAAAAGGCTCTGGAGTGAAGGTGATTGCCGATGGAGGCATACGCTATTCCGGTGATGTGGCTAAGGCACTAGCAGCCGGGGCGCATAGCGTGATGATGGGCGGATTATTTGCTGGTACGGAAGAAGCGCCAGGCGAAGTCTTTTTATATCAAGGGCGTTCCTATAAAGCCTACCGTGGTATGGGTTCGGTGGGCGCTATGAAAGATGGCGCAGCAGACCGGTATTTTCAAGATAATACGGCGCAATTTGACAAACTGGTGCCAGAAGGTATTGAAGGCCAAGTGGCTTATAAAGGCAGTGTGGTTGCCATTTTGTATCAGCTTTCAGGAGGCGTTCGTTCCAGCATGGGCTACTGTGGATGCAAAACGATTGCTGAGCTGCATGAGCGGGCTGCTTTTGTTGAAATTACCTCTGCAGGTATTCGTGAATCGCATGTGCATGATGTGCAAATTACTAAAGAGGCACCGAATTATCAAAGGGAATAGGTGGTCTATTCCAAGCAATATTTAAAAGGTTGCGGTGATTTTATTGGGGGTTCTTTGCCTCCCAATTTACACCCTACGATTCTTTCCCTTTTGTTTCTCTCCTCTTCTCGCATGCACGACAAAATTCTGATCCTCGACTTTGGTTCACAAGTTACTCAGCTCATCGCACGCCGGATCCGCGCGATGCATGTGTATTGTGAAATTCACCCGTATCACGTCGATGAAGCGGTTATTCGCGCTTTTGCTCCGCGTGGCATCATTTTGTCCGGGGGCCCCAATTCGGTCACAGAAGCCGGCTCCCCTCGCGCACCACAGGTAGTTTTTGAGCTTGGGGTCCCGGTCTTAGGTATTTGCTATGGCATGCAAACGATGGCGCAGCAGCTTGGTGGGGAGGTTGAGCCAGGCCTGGTGCGAGAGTTTGGATTTGCGCAAATTGATCTACATGGCCATACCGGCTTGCTAGATGGTCTAGAGGAAGAGGTTGAAGAATCGGGCAAGCTAAATGTCTGGATGAGCCATGGTGATAAGGTCAAGAACTTGCCTGCAGGATTTGTGTGCATGGCTTCTACCGAAGCTTGTCCTATTGCAGGCATGGCAGATGACCAACGACGCTTTTATGGTGTGCAATTTCATCCTGAAGTCACGCATACGCCACAAGGTGAGGCTTTATTAGCACGCTTTGTGCTGACGCTATGCGAGGTCCGCGCAGACTGGGTCATGGGAGCCTATGTAGATGAAATCGTAGAACGTATTCGCCTACAAGTTGGCAAAGAACAGGTAATTTTAGGGCTCTCAGGAGGCGTCGATTCTTCCGTTGCTGCAGCCTTGCTACACCGTGCAATTGGTGATCAACTGACCTGCGTTTTTGTGGACCATGGTTTGCTGCGCTTTAATGAAGCAAAGCAGGTGATGGAGATGTTCGCCTCGCATCTAGGCGTAAACGTGGTGCATGTGGATGCATCAGAGCGTTTTCTCAGTAAGCTAGCAGGCGTCACTGATCCCGAAGCCAAACGCAAAGTTATTGGGGCTGAGTTTGTAGAAGTATTTCAGGAGGAAGCCAGTAAGCTCACGCAGGCGAAATGGCTAGCGCAAGGCACTATCTACCCAGATGTCATTGAATCAGCCGGGACCTCTCAATCAGGTGCTTCGAAGATTAAAAGCCACCATAACGTTGGGGGATTACCTGAGACGCTCTCTCTCAAACTGCTTGAACCGTTGCGAGAGCTTTTCAAAGACGAAGTACGAGAATTAGGCGTTACCTTAGGTTTGCCACATAGCATGGTCTATCGCCATCCTTTCCCAGGCCCTGGGCTTGGAGTGCGCATTTTAGGTGAGGTAAAGCGGGAATTTATTCCATGGCTTCAAAAAGCCGATGCGATTTTTATTGAGGCGCTACGCAACACGATAGATCCCGTTACGCAGCAATCTTGGTACGCACTGACAAGCCAAGCCTTCGCAGTTTTTCTGCCCGTGCGTAGTGTAGGGGTGATGGGGGATGCGCGTAGTTATGAGTATGTAGTTGCACTACGTGCTGTACAAACACAAGATTTCATGACCGCGCATTGGGCACACCTGCCTCATGATTTGCTCGGGCAAGTATCAAACCGCATTATTAATGAAGTAGCCGGTATTAACCGCGTGGTCTACGATATTTCCGGCAAGCCCCCTGCAACGATCGAATGGGAATGATTTGATGTCCGGTAAAGGCTGGCACTAAAAAGCATGAAACACCATGCAAACCCGCATCATTGCGGGTTTTTTTCGTCTGCGTTTAGCATTTTCTGGCACAACGTAGCAGCTTTAAGCATCATTTGGATAGTGGTGCAAATAAGCCTATATTGCGCCTCGTTGTCTCAGCAACGCCGCATTTTGAGGACTGAGATTACGAGCATTTTGGATGAGGGCGTCTAGCGCAGTAAGTTTATCTTTTTTAGAAGCACAAGCCCAATCTAACGAAACTCGATCTATCTTGCCTAAGTGATAATGGATACGCCAAACACGAATTGTTCTATCGTCTCCTGATGTGGCTAATAAAGCAGTTTCATCCTGTGTGGGGCTCCACTCAACAGTAAAGATAGTCCCGTCCCCGCCGCTGAGTACCGCTTGACAATCATCTGTTGAGGTAGACCACAGTCTGACGGTTTGATCCATACTCCCCGACGCGAGCCACTTTCCATCACTTGAGAATGCGACACTATTCACCCAGTCCGTATGCCCGGTATAAGTGCGGGCCAAGCCGCGTTCGCCTGTAATGTGCCACAGCTTCACTGTTTCATCTTGGCTTGCAGATGCGAGCCACTGACCATCACTTGAGAACGCGACGCTATTCACAACATCTTCATGCTCTCCATAAATGTGAGCCAGAGCACGTTCGCCTGTAACGTGCCATAGCCTCACCGTGCAATCTCCTCCTCCCGATGCTAGCCACTGCCCATCGGGCGAAAACGCGACACTATTTACCTCGCCCCAATGCCCTATGTAGGCGTGGGCCAAGACACGTTCACCTGTCACAGGCCATAGCCTTACTGTCCCATCCTCACCGCCAGACGCAAGCCACTGGTTATCGCTTGATAGCCCGACACAATACACTGCTAGCTCATGCTCATAGGAGTGTGCCAACGCGTGCTCGTCGGCCACCTGCCACAGTTTTACCGTCTTATCTAAACTACCCGACACGAGCCACCTTCCGTCGTTTGAAAACGCGACACTATTCACATAACCTTCATGTCCTTGATAAGAGTAGGACTGGGCATATTCGCCATCCGCGCGCCACAGTTTCACCGTCTGATCTGCACTTCCAGACGCTAGCCACTTCCCATCTCTTGAGAATGTGACATGGGTATTTTCGGTATAGGAGCGAGCCAGAGCGGGTTTGTTCGCCACCCGCCACAATTTCACTGTTTGGTCTGCGCTTCCAGAAACGATCCACTGTCCATCACTTGAGAATGCGACACTACTCACGTTCCTTGTATGTCCTGTGTAAGAGCGAGCAAGTGTGCGTTCACCTGTCACATGCCACAACTGCACTGTTTGGTCCACACTTCCAGAGGCAAGCCACTGCCCATCGTTTGAGAGCGCAACACTTGTCACACCATCTGGACACGCATAGGAGTGCGCTAGCATGCGTTGTTCGCCCGCTACGTGCCACAGTTTCACCGTTTTATCCGCACTTCCAGACGCGAGCCACTGCCCATCGCTTGAGAACGCTACACTCACCACCCGACCGGTATGCCCAATATAAGAGTGAGCCAGAATGCGTTCGCCCGTCACATGCCACAACTTCACTGTGTTATCCATTCCTCCAGAGGCAAGCCATTTTCCGTCACGTGAAAATGCGACACTAAACACATCACCTGCAGGATAGTAATGGGCTTGGGTGCGTTCGCCTGCTACGCGCCACAGCCTCACCATGTAATCCGCGCTACCCGA
Source organism: Mycoavidus cysteinexigens (assembly GCA_031963225.1). Taxonomy (GTDB): domain Bacteria; phylum Pseudomonadota; class Gammaproteobacteria; order Burkholderiales; family Burkholderiaceae; genus JASSUD01. The sequence continues at coordinate 36,246 of JASSUD010000018.1, read as the reverse complement.
TGCAATCCACTGTCCGTCGCTTGAGAATGCAACACTTGTCACCGTTCCACTATGCCCGCCATAAGTGTGGGCTAAGACACGTTCACCCGCTACGTGCCATAGTTTCACCGTTTTATCTCCACTTCCAGACGCGAGCCACTGCCCATCGCTTGAGAACGCGACACTACTAACCCAACTCGTATGTCCATTATAGGCATGGACTTTTTGGAAATTCTTTGTTTCATAAAGATAAATAGCATTGCCTCCTGTCACAGCTAGCCAGCGTCCATCTGGCGAATAACAACACGCTTGAATTCTATCTTGCATTTCTAAAGCAGGCTTTTCACCAAAATCTACCTTCGCTAAATTGGCCCCATTTAAGTTGACTTCACGCAACCAAGCATTCGCCAAATTCACTCCCGTTAAATCGGCTCTTTGAAATTGCGTGGAGTCGAACATGCCGTAACTTAAATCCGCTCCAGGCACGCGTATTCCTTTGAGATCTTTATTATTGAACTGCACCCCAGATTTCACTAATAGCGTTAGCGCATTAGCTGCTGTAGTCCGAACCTCTTCTGTTTTGGACCGTTCCACCCAGATCAATAATTTTTCTTTTAGCTGGGCATCTTTTTGAACTCTTTCTTGTAAGAATTTAAATACCTCTGGATCACTAATAAGACATACCAAATCAAAAAATCTAGATTTTTCTACAACCCGATCGAGTTGTCCTGAGTCCGACAACTTCTGCAATTGATTGAATGCAAAGTTTCTCAACTCTTCGTCTGAGCGGATTAAAGTTCCTTGATATTGAGCTTGAACCTTTTCTTGGATCAGATGCAGCTTCAGAGCGGGCGATGCTATAGGCTCACCATTACGAGTCGCCGTGGTCAGCGCCTTAAACAGTGCCTGTCGGCTGGAAAAATCCAGCAGATTTTCTATTTCTTCTCGAATTTCCAAGGGAAGCGAGAAAAAACTGGATCCTGTGGATTTTTGTGTTACTGGATAATGTAGGTTGGTATGGCGCGAAATAGGGTTCAGCATAGGTCTTGTTTTTTAAAGTAAATTCATCTGGTAAATTTTGATAAGCCCTGATCCAGGACCTATTCATCGCTCACTCACGTGAATCGCCAGATTTTACAGATTGTACCTACCCCTGCTGCCGGTTTTTGTCATTTCGTCGGCTCCACTTTCTCGCCTTGGCGATTCCGAACATAGTGCTCCGTTATCTTTAAATTTCTCCTCTGCCATCTACTTTGGCTGCTTTGAAGTCCGCGCTTAGTCCCCACCATTACATGCAATGCAGAAATTAGCTTTTTTGCCCATTGTCTTTACCCCAACCAGCATACTGGTATAAATATCAGCCAAAAAGATAGTCAATTTTTAGTATTTTCTGGCACAACGCAGAAGCTCAAAAAAATAGCAGTAGAATGTCACAATTCGCTTTCATTAGATGGCAAGTAGCCCTGTAATTTAACTTAAAAATATCTATGTCCGCTTATATCGCAAACAATGCCATTTTTCCCTATTCCGCCACACAAAAGTTTGAAACACCCTCCTTACTTTCATTGCCGACTGAAATCCAGCAAGAAGTAGAAAGCTATTTGGATTCGCCAGCTCAGCAAGCTCTCTTTGATGCGTTGATTACGATAACGCGTGATGGCGAGCCAATAGTTTCACCTATCCTTAAGTTCCACTTGTTGCTACAAAAGGTTCCATCTGAATATCAACAAGCAATAGCCAGAGCAGATGCGAGCCTGTGCGCATTTGCATCGAATCAACTCCAACTGTTATGGGAAACGGGGCAGCTTGATCAAGTTGTAGAAAAAGCAGCACTTTTTAAGCTAATACTTTTGGCTTGTGATCCAGCGATATTGGCGTTCTTAAGAGAGAAAATCCAACAGGAACCCGGTTTGAAGCAAAAATTACTGAGTTGGGTTGAACGCTCGAAAACAGAAGAAGTGCAACTCATAGCTGCTAATACACTGACGATGTTCGTCAAAGCAGGAGTAGCTTTGAGTGGGCAAGACTTTCGCGGAATTCGCGTTCCTGGAGCAGATTTAAGCGGTGGGATATTCAATCATACTCGATTTGAAAACGCCGATTTAAGGGGGAGTGATTTGCACGGGGCGTGTCTACGGCAAGCAGATTTACGCAATGCCAAGCTAGATAATGTCAAATTTGGCGAACTACCTACTTTAGAGTTTGGCAAACGTATTGATGTTTGTTGTTACTCTCCAAATGGGCAATGGTTGGCGGTTGGATGTGTGGGTAGTATTAAGTTATACGAAGCAAAAACGCTAAGGCTTAAACATACATTTTCTGTTAATCAAAGTTCGGATATAAATAGTCTTGCGTTTAGTGCCGATGGTAAATGGCTGGCTGCGGGAGAAAGTAGATATGATGAAGACGAAATGTATTTTCGTGGGAGCAGGGATGTAGTAGTAAATCTTTGGAGCATAGAAAATAACTTTGAAACAACGCCTAAAATATTTGAAGGCTATTATAGCGTTTCATTTAGCGTCGATAGCAAATGGCTGGCCTTGAAAGGCTTTTATGGGGTAAAGCTGTGGGACGTGGAAAACGATTCCGATCGGGTACTGGAAACATCCGAAGACCTTGATTATCCAGTAAATATGTCTCTTGATTATTCAGTAAATAAAGTTTTGTTCAGCACGGATGGCAAGTGGCTAGCATTTGGCCGGAAAGATCGCATTAGACTGTACGACGCAAAGACCCAGGAATTCAAGTGCTCATTTGGAAGAAAGGAGCACATTGACGCTAGCGTATTCTCCATCAGTGCAAATGGCAAATGGCTGGCCTCAGCCAATCATACTGGCTTAAAGCTATGGAACATAGAGAGCGGCCCTCAGCAAATACCAAAAACGTTTGCAGCAGAGCACAATAAAAGCGTAGTAAGTATTGCATTTAGTCCTGATAGCAGATGGCTAGCATCAGGAGGAGATAGCACAGTAACGCTATGGAGCGTAGAAAGCGGCACAGCACAAGCGACCAAGGCATGGGCAGGTTTTTGTGAATGGGTGAAGAGTCTTTCATTTAGCGCAGACAGCAAATTGCTGGCTATTTCACCACGCGGTGTGCAATTCTGGGAAGTAGGGAATACACTTAATACATTTGAAAGCCGTGACCTCGGAGTAGATAGCCTTTCTTTAAGCGCTGATGGCAAGTTAACAGCTACTGGAGCCCGTTTAGAAGGAGCCGTGGGGTTGAGCGAATTGAATACACTTTTGCTTAGTCAACGTGGCGCAAAAACCGAAGCGGGGATAACTTCATTGGAAGAAGAGTAACTGGCTTTGATGGAAGAATAGAGTTACAAATCGGGCACAGGAGTCTGCTGCGCCTTTTCTCTTATAGCGTGTGCGCTGGTTCGAGTCCTGCCGAGGCTATTCTTTAGGCCTGCCAATAGCCGAAGAGGGTAGGTAGAACGCTGCCTCCTTGACTGGATCATTACTGCTTTCGACAGTGTATAGAGAGATTTTTTGAATATGGTATTTATCACTATGCGTCAATATAAACCCGCGCCACTACTGGCATTTCACCGGTCGTTGATAATTGAGTGAGAATGATTTACCCATGGATGTTAAAGAGCGCCAAGCGCATTTTATGCGGCTTGCTTTGCAAGCTGCTGAGCAGGCAGCAGAAGCGGGAGAAGTGCCTGTGGGAGCTGTGCTGGTGTATCAAGATGAGGTGATTGCAACAGGCAGCAACTGCCCGATTCAAACTTGCGATCCAAGCGCCCATGCAGAGATGAATGCGCTGCGCGCCGCAGGCCAAGTGTTAGGAAATTACCGCCTTATAGACTGTGAGCTGTACGTTACGCTCGAGCCTTGCATTATGTGCGCAGGCGCCATACTGCATGCGCGTATTGCTCATCTTATTTTTGGCGCTAAAGATCCAAAAACAGGCAGTTGTGGCAGTGTGTTGAATGCGTTCGCGCATCCTCAGCTTAATCACCATACTCAGGTTAGTGCAGGTGTCTTAGAAGCAGATTGCTCCCATATGCTGAGCCATTTTTTCCGCAAACGGCGTGAAGTGAAAAAGCAGGAGAGGTTGGGGGGCGGGTGACATGGGAGTTACCCCTATGCCTTTGCAATAGCGGTAGGTTGGTGGTGAGGCACGAACCCCATGCGCGCTAACTTAAGCCAAAGACCAGAATATATTGTCGCTAAACTGTACAAAAAGTTAAGCGAAAAAAGGGGATTTTTTCCATGAACAGGCTATCTTTTGGCTTAAGTTAGCGCGCATGGGCACGAACCCCAACATGCATACCGCTGACTTTTAATCTTTGCTTTTACCTATTCGTAAGCTGGTCTTAAAGGGCCGGTGGCTCGCATGTTGGGGTTCCTTCGTCACCGCCAACCTACCGTGGCGCATAGGTTTGCGGTGCGAACTAAAGCTTAGCGGCTATCTCGGTGTACAAATGATTGCTTTGATACAATCATAAGGGTATCGGTTTTCTGAGTGATGATAAGGAATGTACTGATGTATATTTTGGGTAACGTAAATCCTTCTCCCTCGCTGGCATTTAGAGAGGCAGCCACTGTTCTGCGTGAAGACGGCGCGCCCGCTAGGAACGAAACGCAGGCTCTTTTGAAAGATTTTGCTTTTGCTGTTGGTGAGTGCATATTTAGAAATGCAGACACCATCTGGATCGCCCTGTCTGTAGCCTGCTTTTTCTATAGTTCTTTAATATACATTCCTATAGTAATACTTTGTGGATATTTGCTCCTTTGTTTGTTCGTGGAGAGTGGAATTGGAAAAGGGCAAAATAAACCAAGTGAAATAAGAGAACAGCTTCCGCCTCCGTATCAGCTGGACCCACCTCCATTTCATTGCCCGCCTGCATATGGTTTTGTGTAAAAAGAGCTGTTTTGCACATGCAGTAGGGTAGGTTGGTGGTGACGAAGGAACCCCAACATGCAGACCACTGACCTTTCATCTTTGCTTTTGCCAGTTTGTAAGCTGGTCTTCAAGGGGGGGGGGGGATGGCTTGCATGTTGGGGTTCCTTCGTCACCGCCAACCTACGAGCTATCTCTGTGTACAAAGTGATTGCTCTGATATACTCATAAAAGTATTGATTTTCTGAGTTATGGAGGCTGTAGCTATGTATATTAGTCCTAACCAAAGTCCTTCGCTGGCATTTATAGACGCAGCTACGGTCCTGCGTGAAGATAACGTGCCAGCTAGGAACGAGCCGAAAAATGAAACGCAGACTTCTCCGGAAAGTTTTGCTTTTAGGTTTTGTGAGCGCATATTCGGAAATGCAGCCACCATCTTTCATGAAGATAAGGTACAAACTCAAGAAAATCTGCAAGATTTCGTAGATGAGGGTCGAAGGACTGTCTTCCTGGCGAGTCTCGCGATAACTACCGCCGCCTTTTTCTTTGGTTCTTTGGTATACATTCCTGTAACAATATTTTGTATAAATTTACTCTTTGATTTATTCCTGGAGCTTGGAATGGAAAAAGAGCAAAATAAACCCAAGGAAATAAAAGAACAGGCTCCGCCTCCTTATCAGCTGAACCCGCTTGCATATCAGTGTGCATAAAAAGAGCTGTCTGCAATATTTGGTGTTGCTAGAGGGGTGAATTTATTTTGAACGGCCCTATCCCTACAGAAATGGGGATAGGGCCGTTTAGCATTAATGAGTTATGCAGCAGGGTAGGTTGGGGTGACGAAGGAACCCCAACATGCAGACCACCGACTTTTAATTTTTGGTTTTGCTATTTGTAGGCTGGTCTTCAAAGAGGCAGCGGCTTGCATGTTGGGGTTCCTTCGTCACCACCAACCTACCGTTCTATATGGTGCATAGTCTTTCTTAATCCCGCAATAATTCATTCAAAGCCGTCTTGGCACGCGTTTTTGCATCGACTTTTTTTACAATAACCGCTGCATATAAATTGTAATTTCCATTATGCCCAGGAAGGCTGCCTGATACGACGACAGACCCGGCAGGCACGCGGCCGTAGTGGATTTCACCTGTTTCTCGGTCGTAAATTTTTGTGCTCTGGCCGATAAAAACACCCATCGAAATAACCGAATTCTCTTCTACGATTACCCCTTCCACAATCTCCGAGCGTGCGCCAATAAAGCAGTTGTCTTCAATAATGACGGGGTTGGCTTGTAACGGCTCTAACACGCCTCCAATGCCTACTCCTCCTGATAAGTGCACATTCTTTCCAATTTGCGCACAAGAGCCAACAGTAGCCCATGTGTCCACCATGGTGCCCGTATCAATATAGGCACCAATATTGACGTAAGAGGGCATTAGCACCACGTTTTTGCCAATAAAGGAACCGCGCCGAGCAGTGGCAGGAGGTACAACGCGAAAACCGCCTTGTGCAAAGTCTGCGTCGCTGTAGTTCGCAAATTTACTGGGTACCTTGTCGTAAAACTGGGTATAGCCTCCAGCGGGTAAAAGGGCATTGTCGTGTAAGCGAAAGGACAATAAAACGGCTTTTTTGATCCAGGCATGCGTGATCCATTGCGCTTCAGGACCATTGCCATTTTTCTGGGCTACGCGCATATGCCCTTTGTCGAGACTATCGATCACTTCAGAGACCGCTTCGCAAATTTCATTGAAAGAATGAGCAAGTGTGTGGTCTGGTGAGATGCCGCGTGCAGAGAGTGCGTCGCGGTGATCCCATGCGTTTTCAATACAGGTTTGCAAAGAAGAAGTAGACATAAAAAGCAGATAGAAAGAAAAGAAAGAAAGCTATAAAAGGCTGATCAGATTTTTTAGGGCGGGTTGTTCTTGTGTTTGTAGTCCTTTGACCTAAAGCATGCTTTGGCAAAACTCTACAATCCGATTCGCACTTTCAACGCAATGCTGTAGAGAAGGAACTAATGCAATGCGCAGATAGCCTTCGCCTGGATTATGGCCCATGACTTCGCGGGATAAGTAAGATCCTGGCAAAAGCGTGACATTATAGTGAGCAAATAAACGTTGGACGAAGAGGGCGTCTGTTGAATGGGCGGGGGATACTGGAAGTGCTGCGCTGATGCGCTCTGGAAGGCGGGCCCATAGATAAAAGCTGGCTGAAGGCGCTTGTACATCGAGTACTTGAGCAAGCAGCGGTGTGACGACCTTAAATTTTTCTCGATATAGCGCACGATTTTCGCGTACATGGGCCTCATCTTTCCAGGCTGCAATGCTAGCAGCTTGTACAACAGGGCTTAGAGCGGTGCCATGGTAGGTGCGATACTGTAAAAAAGATTGGAGAATGGCAGCGTCGCCGGCTACGAAACCTGAGCGTAATCCAGGGACGTTTGAACGTTTTGAAAGGCTAGAGAGCATTATCAGACGCTCCCATCCTCGTCCAAGCTGGTAAGCTGCTTCTAAGGCTCCCAGAGGAGGGGAAGCTTCATCCCTATAAATTTCGCTATAGCATTCATCGCAAGCAATGATAAAACCATGCCGGTCAGATTGTGTAAAAAGTATGCGCCAATCTTCTAGTGACAGAACGGCTCCGGTGGGGTTATTTGGCGTGCATACATACACCAATTGTGTCCTGGCCCAGATATCATCTGGAACTGCAGCATAGTCGCAATGAAAAACTTCGGTGCTTTGCGCTTGAGGTTCAAATGCAAGCACCCCTTGCTCATTTGAATCTACAGCAGCAGTAGACGAGGAGCGTACTTGCGTACTATTCACAAAATAAGGGGTGGCGCCTGCAAGTAAAGCCGCACCTTCATAAATTTGATATCCGGGGTTAGGACATATCACCAGTGCATCGGGTTTACTATGATCTATTACCGCTTGTGCCAGTGAAAAAAGGGCTTCGCGTGTGCCTGCTACGGGTAAGATCTCTGTATCTGGATTGAGCGCAGGCAAAGAAGGGTAGCGGGTTTGTAGCCAGCCTGCGATAGCTTGTCTGAGTGCTGGGCTTCCTAGGCTTGTCGGATAGTGTGCTAATCCATCCACTGCTTCTATGAGGGCGTTACGGATAAAAGGGGGGGTAGCGTGCTCTGGCTCTCCTACGCTTAAACGAATAGAGGGTAGGGGGCTAGGGGAAATGCCCGCGAGAAGCGCTCTGAGTTTTTCGAACGGATAGGGTTGGAGTTTGGCGAGAGTAGGGTTCACGGCTAATCACTCGATGAAAAGAGTAGGAGAGTTGCGTGCTTTTCGCACAGGGACTATGTAGCAGAGACTATATAACTAATAGGTCAGAGACTATAACTAATATTAGGGAAGGTCTCCTTTTTCTGAATATTAGATGGGCATTTTCCTTTTGTCCCGTGCATATAAGTTGGCTTGTGTGCTTATAGGCCATGATAATAGGGTAATGTTTTGGTATGTATAGAAGTAAATAGTGATTTGCGTGCAGTTTAAGGGATACCAAAAATGGTTAAGGAGATGGCATGAGCGAGTTGCAGCTCGGTTTAGTGAGCGTGGGCTTGGCAATTTTGTTGTTAGTGGTGGGGTATAACGCTTGGCAGCGTTTTAAGCTTCGTAGGATGCTACCTCGTTCTTCGCCTGCTAGAAAAGCTGCGGGCTTAGATAAGGTTCCTGTGCAGGCAAAGCAAGCACACATGGCTCACGCTGGCGCCATGCAGTATGACCCGCAACAAACCCACGCTTGGCAGGAGGACTCAGAGCCTTTTTTGGAAATGGCTGCGTTTTCAGAAACCGACGCACCTAGCTTGCAGTCCTATGCCTCTTTGCAGGAAAGTTTGCAAAACGAGAGTCAAGAAGCAACTGCTCAGGGAGTTAGTGCTGAAATAAATAGGCAAACTACTCCAGAAGAAAACAGCGATTTAATGCATGCTCAAAATGGAATAGATAGCGCGGACATGCTTGCTGCGCGACTTTTTAAAGGGGCACGTCGCGCGCAGATTAACGAGCGCATCGATGCCGTAGTGCAATTGCAGTTACCTACGAGTGTTTCTGCTGAACGGCTGATGACATTAGCGCAGCGTCAACGCAGAGTAGGTAATAAACCGGTATTGGTTGAAGCGCTGCATGGAAAATCGCACGAAATACAAAAAGCAGGGCAGCAGGCCTCTTCGGACAAAGACGGTGTTTGGCATAGCCCTGAGGCTGGAGAGCGTTATGAGCAAGTCCGTGTGGCGGTGCAATTGGCAAACCGTTCTGGAGCGCTGAACGAGCTGGAATTCTCAGAGTTTGCTTCTGGAGTGCATGCGCTGGCAAAAAACCTCAATGCTAGTTTTGAGCTCCCTTCTATGCAGGAAACTGTGATGCGTGCTCGGCAGCTTGATACCTTTGCGTTAGCGTGCGATGTGCAGCTCTGCGTTAATCTGTTATCCGACGGTGCGCCATGGTCTGCTTATTATGTGCAGCAAACTGCGACACAGGATGATTTTGTGCTCTCTCGGGATGGTGCGCGTTTTGTGAAGTTGGATGCGCAGAATAATCCGATGTTTATGCTGTACTGCGGACAAACTAATTTCTTGCGCGATGACTTAACGTATAGCGGTAGCTCGTTGATTACGTTGCTATTGGATGTGCCGATAGCCGATGAAGAGCAACAGCCTTTTCGGGCTATGTGTGAGTATGCCCGTGTGCTGGGTAAACGCATCGGTGGTCGTATCGTAGACGATCAACGCCAGCCACTTTCAGATGCTGCTTTGTCTTCTATTGAAAAACGATTGATGGCGCTCTATGGGGTACTTGAAGAAGCAGGTCTCCCCGCAGGAACGCCTGCGGCGCGTCGCCTGTTTAGCCACGGTTAATGGGGCTTTGCGGCGTTTTGTTGCATAGCTGAGGTTTTCTGTATAATCTCGGGTCAATAACCGATATCTAATTTGGATATTTACAAACCTATTCGTAAGAAAGTACGGCATTAATTTGCTGCTGCAATTTATATTCTCCTCAATATCCACTTCCAAAAGATATCTATCCATATTTCTAGCCATGGTGGCAAAGGATTCATTTCCATCTACCATGGCTGGGGTAGGTTGGCGGTGTGCAAAGTTCCCCGATATGCGCACCGCTGACTTTTGATCATCGCTTGTGGCCTGTACATGCAGGTTTTAACAGACCCGAGGTCATCATGTTGGGGTTCGTACCTCACCACCAACCTACAATGAACGGTAGGTTGGCGGTGACGAAGGAACCCCAACATGCGCACCACCGGCTCATAATCATCGCTTTTGACCTGTATATGCAGGTTTTAAAAGGCCGGTGGTCATCATGTTGGGGTTCGTGCCTCACCACCAACCTACAGAACGGTATTGGCGGTGACGAAGGAACCCCAACATGCGCACCACTCGCTTTCATTCATAGTTGTGCCTACGCACGTTAAAAGCCTGTTATAGGTTGCTATTCCCCCGTTGAGTCTGCTTGACACCTTCCCAACTGCTTCTTAGTTTTATTAAAGAATAATGCGTTGGGAAAGTTTCTGCAGCAGGCTTGAACAGAAATGCTTGCAAGTCAATTTTTCCCTGTGGAGGGCCCATGTTTTTGCATTCTTTTTCTTTAGCTTCTTGGTTGCCAAAATCTGATATACCGTATGCTGATGCGGATCATCGTACTTTCTGCTCTATGATTAAGACCATGTCGTCCAAAATAGGACGATTCGCTATATGGTGCGTTTTGGCTTGTATGGGCGCGGTGAGCGGTTCAGCTGAGGCTATAGAAGCATCTACAAGTGAGCGTATTGAAGAAGAAATGCGCAGGGGTCAACGTTATGGCTCTAGGCTTACGCATGGAAATATAGCTGCGTGGCAGCATGGGAATAATGATTGGTTGCACATTCCATCGTCTGGGCCTACCCATGGCAATGGGGAAGCAAGTAATACTTCTAGCACCACGTACACTTCAGATGTCGGGGTTGAGTCTTTCGTTAGTAGCGATTTTCCCTATTCTGAGGGTGTGCCTAATAGGTCTGTAGGCGCTCGCAGTGTGAATGAACCTCCTGCAGATGGGCTGCTTAGCATACCTTTCAATGCGCTTTTAGAGCATCAGCCTCAGCAAAATGTACCGGTGGTGCATCAAGCAGGCGCAATGATAGACGCTGCGGCTCCAAGCTCTGTAGCTTCTAGGAGCGCCTATTCCGCTCAGTCTGTGACAAGCCACGATACTGAATCTGATGCGAGTTCAGTGGGGGATACGCATGCATCTAGCTGGAGTTGGGCTTCTGCTGCCAGTGAGCAATCTCAATCTTCAGAAAAAAGTAATGAAATGGCTTCGCAGCATGATGGTGGAATGAATCTCATAACACCTATGATCAGTCAATCTGGTTCAGTAGAAGGAGGAGGGGAGGTTGAAGGTACAGCTTCTCATTCTTCAATTTCAATGCGTTCACACTCTGTAAGTAATATGACGGATTCCAGCGAGCATGCGTCTACGTACGCGAGTTCAGATACATCTGAGTCAACGCATATTCCTACTCCCCCGCCTCATCAAATATTGGTTAAAGGCAGCGTTATACCCACACCTTCTGATTCGGAATCTAAGTCTCAGAATTTACAAAAATCGACTCCTAGTTTTAACTCATCAACAGGAGCCAGAGCAGCTAGTGCTATTCGACTCCAACCGAGCCTGGATCAGCAAGTCTTACAGCTTGGACGCAGAATAGATCATGTAGAGCGTGCTGCCCATGCAGGTATTGCTGCTGCCATGGCTATGCCTAATCTAGCGCCCTCTGAGCCAGGCAAAACTACTATAGCAGTGGGAACGGCTAATTTCCGCGGCGAGTCTGCTATAGGAGTGGGGCTAACACACCGCTCTGCAAGTGGATCGATGCAGTTTAATGTGGCTGTATCGGGCTCTAGTGGAGCAGTGGGGGTTCGGGCGCAGGCAGGGTATGAGTTTTAAGATGCCGGTGAAAGTTACCAATTAAGGGGGAGTGGTGTGCATGTTGAGGTTCGTACCCCACCACCAACCTACCATTCTTTGCTTTTCTTGTGGTCAATGGAATTTGATATAGCCCTTTTGCATACGCATCTCGGTAGGTTGGTGGTGAGGTCTGAACCCCAACATGATGACCACTATCCTTCCAAAACCTGCATACGCGTGTCAAAAACAATAAAAAGCTCCTATGCCTCTTCCATATCAGAAGAGGCATAGGAGCTTTTTCACATTCAACGATTTATCAATCTAACGGAGCTGAGCGTAATTGATTGACTTGCTTGGGCGAGACAGGGGCGCCTTTTGGATTCCAAGTCATACGAATATAGGTTACGACTGCAGCAATCTCTTCGTCAGAGAGTTGTTGTGCGAACGGGGGCATACCGTAGGGTTCAGGATTGCCTATTGTAGAAGGGGGGAAGCCACCATTTAAAACCATACGGATTGCATTGACCGCAGAGGGCATCTGTATTGAGGCATTGTGCGCCAAAGGAGGGTAGGCAGGAGGTTTCCCTTTGCCGTCTGCTGCATGGCAGATTACACATTCTTTAGTATAGATCTGCTTGCCCTTAACCAGTAAATGCTCAGCCAATGCTTCAGAGGGCTCAAATTGTAAATCGTGCGGAGCCTTCTTTTTCTGCGGTAAGGTTTTAAGGTAGACCGACATCGCATGAATATCGTCATCGCTTAAATATTGCAAGCTGTTATGAACTACCTCAGACATAGGTCCAAATACAGCACCTTCTGCTGAGACTCCTGTTTTCAGTAATGCGTCTAAATGCTCAATATTCCAGTTGCCTAAACCTGCAGCATCAGAGGTGAGAGAAGGCGCATACCAATTTTGTAACGGAATAAGGCCGCCAGCAAATGCTGCGCTTTGATTGGGGCCACCCAAGGGATTGATGGAGGTGTGGCACATTGCGCAGTGTCCTAGACCTTCAACTAAATACGCTCCCCGATTCCATTCTGCGGATTGCTTGGTGTCTGGTTTTTGGTTTCCAGGAGAGAAAAATAGGAGTCGCCATCCCAACAACATAAAACGTTGGTTAAATGGGAAACGCATCTCATTTTCACGATTAGCTTGATGCACTGCGGGTAGAGACCGTATATAGGTATACATTGCATCAGAGTCTTCACGTGTCACGCGCGTATAGCTTGTGAACGGGAAAGCAGGATAGAGCAAGCTACCATCTTTAGAGCGGCCTGCATGCATGGCTCGATAAAAGTCATCCGAAGACCAAGACCCAATCCCGGTTTCTTTATCGGGAGTGATATTGGGCGTATAGAGCGTGCCAAACGGCGTAGGTATGGGCAGGCCTCCACTAAAAGAGGGATTGCCCCGGATAGTATGGCAGGCAATACAGTCACCCGCTTGTGCTAGATACTTTCCCCGCACCACTAACTCAGCACGCTGAGATGCCGATAAAGCATTAGGATCAAAAGGTGGTTTTTTAACCGACACAAAAGGGCTTAAAGGGTCGCCTGCCCAAAGGGCACGATAGAAGAGTGCGGATGCAATGCTACCCAGTAACACTAAGGCTAATAGGGGAAGCAGGATGCATTGGGGTTTACGAAATAACCATTTTTTCATTGCGAGCTAGCCCTGGCTTCTAGTGGGTGGAATGTTCTGTAGATTTGCGAGGAGTACCGCATCGTAGAGGCAGCGGTCTAGCCGGCGCAGGCGTTAAGCTTGCGGGCACAGGCTGCTGAGCAATCCATCTTGCTACTGCTTGGATGTCCTGTTCATTTAATGCGGTGGTGATGGAGTGCATGCAATCGGGGGGATTGCCATGGCGCTGTCCTGCACGCCAGGCGCCTAACTGAGCACGGATATAGTCACTGCCGAGCCCTATCAAACCTGGAATGGCAGGTTGGGCTATACCGGCTTGCATGCCGGTTAGTGCTGCGCCATGGCATGCAATACAGGCTGGAATATTTTTTTTCGTATCACCCAAAAACACGAGTTGCTCGGCGTATTTGGCATCCAATTTATCCGTTGTGGATGCAGTGTTGCCTTCTGTATGTACCAACCCTTTTGGTGGGCGCTGTGCAGAAAAATAATCGGCCATTTTTCGCAAGTAATCGTCTGAAAGATACGTCACCAAATAATTCATTGGACGATAGGTGCGTTGACCTTCACGGAATTGCACCAGCTGCTCAAATAAATAATCAGCAGGCTGGCCCGCTAAACGTGGGAAATACGCATTAGCCGTTCCCTCGCCTTGCGCGCCATGGCAAGCGGCACAGGCGCGAGTGCGCTCAGCCATAGTATCGGGTACGCCAACCAATGGTGTGCTGTGTGCTACGGACGCTAATACAGCGCTGCTTACCCATGCGGTAAGCCAATAAAAAAATGAGCGCCTTAAAAGCACGCTATTCCCCTTTTTTTGCAGTGAATAAATCAACAAGGCTTGGAGCCATTGAAAATATACCTAACTATACGATTTTACAGTAGGTGATACGGAGAGTCGTGCCCAATGTTTTAGAGCAATAAGCGAGCCGATTGCTTCTAAAACACCTGCAGGAACCCATAAAATCAAGCCGCCCAGACTCTGGTCTATCAGGGGTGGTAGGCCAAATGCTCGCCCGCATAAATCAAAAATGGGATAGAGATCGGTTTCGCTAAATGTAATGATTGCACCCGCCAAAATCTGAGGAGACATCGTCAAGACAGGGGAGAGTACGCGTAAACCTGCTCCAACACGAGCCCGTGGTGCGGGCCGATGATCGAGTATGAGTTTCCAGTACATCAATCCTGTAATAAAAACAGACGCATTCATAAAATGGTACAGCGGCCCATCGATCATCGATACAAACTGTACATAGGGAATAAGCCATATACAGACAGAAACGATAAAAAGAAGGCTTACAAGAGCAGGATTAAACAGCACACGCAGAAATAGTTGCATACTTTTAGTGCGCTCTATACGCCGAAGCATCTGCCGCCCAAAAAGCCTATGACGTGGTAAACCCGCCCGTAACACGTTACCCGGATAAGATGCCATTAAAAGAAGAGGCGCTAGGTGGTGCAAAACGAGATGCTGGAGGCGGTGTGCAAAAAATTCATGTTCTGCGTAGTAATCTACCCGGCTTTGCAAGGCGAGAACGCTCAATGCCCATCCTGCCCAAAAAGCAAGTAAACGAGCTTGGCTTACCCGCTGTATCTTCATTCCTCGCAGATAGAGCAAGCTGCTAATCACAAAAAATAATCCCCACGCCAAGGAAGGTTCCCATGGAATGAGGAAATGAAGGAGATGCATACCCTGAGCAACGAAGAGGGCGCTATAGCGTAGGATGTGTCCTTAATTGAGGACATGCCCTAGGTAAAGTCATACCGCTTAGCACCTAATAACTGAAATATTGCCACGAGGGCGAATAGTAACGCTAACACAGGGCGGGATGGATTTTTTTTGCAGTTAGTCGGCACAGATTCACTGCTACTTTTGGCAATTGAGGACACGCCCTAGGGTATTAGAGTGGCATAGTCCTTTGGTAACTGTATTTTTGCTCTGCAAAAAAATAACGCGATTTTGAACTCTCACTGGAATAGATGGGTAGATTTTTGCCAGTATTGTTTTCAGTCACTTGAAATTCTTCATACGCACATATAACAAGATGACGTTCGCGAAACACCCTGTTTATTTCATTGTCTCTTAACGTTTTTATTTCTCTAAAAAGATTGATAGTTTGCATTCTATGGTAGTTCGCATACGCTTCTCTACTGGCAAAATTATTCAATTCATTTATAGAGTTTTTCAGATTTTTTAGACTTGCCTTGAGTTCATCCAGTACATCTATTAATGAAGATTGCTTATGGTCGTCTATCAATTCTTTTATATTTGACTTCCCCTCTAATATGGCTGCCACTGCCATTAAAAAAGTAGTGATAATGCTAAGGCATAATTGAGAGAGACATATGATGCCAAATGTAAAAAGCGTATCAATAATGCCGCTTATTAACGATATGCATCCAATAATAGCCAGAGTCTTTAATTTTTCTTTTAAAAGGTTGGGCTCGTCATTAAGCTCTTCTTTAAAAGTAGTAGTGTCCTTTATTATTTCATTAATCGTTTGAGTGCATGCATTCAAATCCATATTGAAAGTTTCTGCAGTGCTTTCGCTTAAAGAAGATGCTTGATCACCTAGTCTTATTTGCTCTTCCAGTATGATGATCTCATTACTAAAATTTTCTTTCATCACGTTAAATGTTTTTATATTTTCATTATTTTTTTTAATAAAATCTTCATTTATTTTTTGGGCTTCTGCTGTGCTGCCAAAAATGTCAGAATTTGTTTTTTTGCTGGTTTTATTTTCTATTTGTTTTGATGTTTCAGTATGGTTTTTCTCATAGGTTAAAATTTTGCATACAGGAGATGCTTCAATATGACTGGCAGCGCTATATTTGTCTTGTATGGCATCTAATATTTTTATTATTTCGCAAATAGTATGGTATGACTTTTTTATCTCAGATAATTTTAATTGCAATCCATCTATATTTTTTTTGCTTAAAGATTCTGGAATCAATTCATTATCATTGGTTTGAGTATGTAAAGCATGGTCATACATTGCAAGCTGTGAGCCAGCTACATACTTTGGATGGCTGTTTCCTAGTTGCAAAGCCATTGGCGAAGCAGTCATTGAATTGGGCCTTTGGATATTACACATATTTTTGCCTCCAACAGGATGCATGTATATACATCCTGTTCTGGAAATTATTTAATTATTTTTTATAAAGTTATTCATATATAGCTTATTCAATCCGAATCTACCTGTAATGTAATTTTTTTTGAAAAAATAAATATTTCTCAAATAGTTATGCACCTACAGTATCAGGAGGATTCTTTATGAAAAGTTCAGCACAGGGCGAATCATAGCTGGTCCATTGTCTCAAGAAGGTCTCATATCTCTGTATTTCTTTTTCAGAGCCCCTTATTCTGCTAGGTCATAAAATCCCTGTCCCTGTTTAAGAAAATCTCGCGCCGGTAGCAATATAGAGGCTGCGCAAGCTTCTTAAGCAATTTTCTTTCACTAAGAATCCACTAGTAATCTCTCAAAGCATCATTATCAGATGAGAGGCATTAGCTGTTATTCAATCTGTATAAGTTATTTGCTTGCGGTTGAGTGGGATTACTCTGAAAACCCACTAAGATACATACTCATTTTGCTTTTCTTATGGTTGGTGGAGTTTGATAGAGCCTTTTTACATAGGTATATCGGTAGGTTGGTGGTGACGAATTGAATCAAATACGGAACCACAACATACACACCACTGTCTTTTTTAATACCCGCATAACATCAGTTAATCATAGCTGAGAAACTGGTTCAAAGTCCCCAAGAAAAATCTTAATGCGCGTGATTTTTTCGGATGGTGTAGTGATATATAGCAGGAGTACTGCATTGAGTAGCTTCCACCATAGTCTCTATATGGAAGAATTTTTTAGGATCTTTAGCGATTTTAAGTTTTTTCTTATGCGCTACTATAAGTAACTGATGTTACGCATATTGTAGAACGGCAAATTGTTGATAAGCAGAGCACAGGTATTCAAAGACTATGGTATGCATGTTGGGGTCCCTTCGTCGCCACCAACATACCGTTTCATTGTAGGTTGCTTGAGGCGCCCACGCAACATGCACACCACAGTCTTGAATACCTGTGCAACATCAGTGCTGTCAGGCTGTGAGGACGGTAAAAGAGCTGCTTGCTGTGCTGCAAGACAGATCAGGATGAGGGTATTTTTTCTGGCGATAGCTATCAAATACTTTATATAGGTCTTTTATATTTTCACCTTTTTGAAATAGTGCTTTGATTATTTGATGCCTTAAAAGAACATTTTCCGATGCTTCATCCATAATTTTACTTTGCAGTACTTCCTCCTCGCTCGGGCGATGCTCGGAAAAACTCTTCAATGCCGCTAGTAGATCGTTGTCTTTGCCTAGTTCTATTTTTTGATGTTCTAGTTGCAAAGCCATGATCGCTTCGGAGTTGCGCTGTAATGCAGCTAATGTAGTATTAATTTCTTCTTCATAGAGAAGTTCTTTTATGTCTGTCAGCGCTGGGAGCAATGATTGATAAATTTTTACTATCGCAGAGGCGTCTCCATTTTTCAATTTGAATATATGTATAGCAGTAAACTGTATAATTTGAGTTGCCAGCGGTAATAAATTTAGAAAAAATGGTATAGATTTGCCAGCAAAGTTATTAGTAGGTAAAATATTGGTGTTTACTAAATAAGTCCAAATAGCTACGGAAAATGCAGTGAAAACAGTGGATAGCTTATTCAATGTAGAATAATCTATCTCTTCGTCAATATTGATATTTATAATGCTTTCACTCATTTCGCCTATAATAAATTCTAACGTTTGTCGATTATTTCTTGCGCTCACATGGCTATGGCCATCTATAATTTTTGCAATCTCATTGATAAGCACTAATGATGACTGTATGCTGCTTCTTACTCCTTCACTCTCTTTTTTGAAAAGCACATTTTTTATTTTATTTCTATCTAGTGCATTTCTTATGTTTTCTAGTTTTCTTCTGGAATCATCAATTTTTTTACGTAGCACCCTTCCGTGTTGATCATATCCTGGTCTGGAAATGACTTCCTCTAAAATAACCTCTTTTTGTTCTGGCTGGGTTCTATGAAAATTTAGATTGGGCAATTTTTCTGTTAATGCGTGACTTGCCTGTTTTATTTTTAATCCCATTGATGCGATGGAGTCTATATTCATATCATATCCATTAAATTAATTAATGAAAGAATTTTTCAATTATAGGTAAATATTCTTTCATTTTTATAATGGACTATGAGGGTAATGCACGTAATTTTGAACAAGAAAACGTAGGTAAATTATGGGTCATGGCGCAATAATGGATGATATTGCGAATTATTAAAATAAAAAAAGCCCCTGCTATTTTTAGAACAGGGGCTTTTTAAAATAGTAAGTACCAAAAATGGGCATTATGCTGTATGGCGATTAGGTCCTTTACTTACGGGGCGCCGTGGTGCTTCTTTGGTCTCCTGCTCGCGTAAACGTAGTGCTGCTTTATTAAGAACGCCATTTACATACTTATATCCATCTACGCTGCCAAATGTTTTAGCAAGCTCTACCCCTTCGTTGATGACTACACGGTAAGGAATGTCATCCTGTTTAGCGAGTTCATAGATGCAAATTAGCAAAATAGCATGCTCTACAGGAGAGAGCTCTGTCAGAGGACGATCCAAAAAAGGAAGGAGTTGATCGGTCAATGATGAGATATCTTTGAGAACGGCATTGAGCAAGGTTTTAAAATAATCCTTATCAATTTTGTCGAAATTGACTTCATCTTGTGCATGTTCCGCAATATTGTCAGGAGAATCTCCTGAGACTAGCCATTGATATATTCCCTGTACGGCGCATGCACGTGCCTGATGACGTGCGCTTTTCATGACTCATCTCCAATCGGTGATAATGCTTCAAGGGTGACGCACATATTCGCCATTTCTACTGCAGCCCGCGCAGCATAGCGTCCTTTTTCAGAGACACGTGTGTTAGCTTGTTCCAGGGTGTCGGTAGTTAAAATGCCATTCAGTATAGGAATTTCAAAATCTAACCCTACACGTGTAAGTCCTGAAGCGCTTTCATTGGATACGACCTCGAAATGATACGTATCTCCCCGCACTACTGCGCCTAGCGCAACAAGCGCATCAAATTGTTCAGTTTGAGCTAATTTTTGAAGTGCGAGAGGGATTTCCAGACAACCTGGAACCGTGATGAGCAAAATATCTTCTGTGGCTAAACCGAGCGCTTCGAGTTCTTCTGTGCAGGCATCTGTAATGCCATTGGTAATTGTTTCATTAAAGCGAGATTGGACGATGCCAATACGTAGTCCTTCGCCATCTAATTGAGGAAAATCATTTCCGGTATTCATGCTATGCCTATTTATTTGGATTAGTTAAAAGAAAGAGAAAATAGCAGCCAAGCTATTTCCCAAGGTTTGTTCTGAAGCCCACTCTCACTTTCTCTGAGCCTAATCATCATAGTGCGGGAGCATTTTGCTGCACGACCGCAAAGAGGGGCCCTTTGGGGCGATTGAGGACATGCCCTAGGTAAATCGGTCAGTTCTCTTCACCGTGCAGAGGCGTGAATTCCGTTACTTCCAGCCCATAGGCCGCTAGCCCTCCCAATTTTCTGGGGCTGGAGAGTATACGCATTTTACGTACATGGAGATCACGCAAAATTTGCGCGCCTATTCCGTAAGTCTTGAAGTCAATGGGGCGATGCCGAAGTTGCTCTGTTTTATCAGGATTATCCAGAGCAATATACGTCTCCATCAATGTGTTTTGTGGACTATTGCAGTTCAGTAGAACGGCTACTCCAGCGTGCGGGCTCTGTGCAATATGCTGCAATGCAGCGGCTAGGGACCAAGAGCGCACAGGAAGGTTGGTTTCTAGGCAATCTAGAATCGAAGTGGGTTCGTGTACCCGTACAACCGTTTCCTCATCAGGCTTAGGTTCGCCTTTTATCAATGCCAGATGCAAATTGTTACTAGAGCGATCCGTATACAAGACAGTACGAAATGATCCATAGGGCGTATTCAGTGTGCGCTGTGCAACGCGGTCAATGATGGATTCCGTTTGGCTTCGATATTGAATGAGATCTGCAACGGTGCCTAGCTTAAGTTTATGCGTAGCTGCAAATTCCATTAAGTCGGGCAAGCGGGCCATAGTGCCGTCAGGGTTCATTACTTCACAGATAACGGCTGCGGGAGTGAGGCCGGCTAGAGAGGTCAGATCACAACCTGCTTCTGTATGACCGGCTCGTACGAGTACCCCTCCCGGTTGCGCCATTACAGGGAATATATGGCCTGGTTGTGCTAAATCTTCTGCGCGTGCATTAGAGGCCACTGCTGCTTGTACCGTACGAGCGCGATCTGCTGCTGAGATTCCAGTTGAAATCCCTTGTGCGGCTTCGATGCTGACGGTAAAAGCCGTTCCATAACGGGCGCTATTGTTTTGCGCCATAAGAGGTAAGTTAAGCTGGCGACACCGTTCTTGAGTCAGAGTAAGGCACACTAAACCACAGCCAAAGCGTGCCATAAAATTAATGGCTTCAGGCGTAACGAAGTCTGCAGCTATCAGCAGATCGCCTTCATTTTCTCGCCCCTCATCATCCGCGAGGATGATCATCCTCCCCGCTTTAAGCTCAGCAATCAGTTCTTGGGTAGAAGAGAGCATAAAAGAACTCAAAAAAACCGCCATTCTACCCTTCGCCGACTATAAAAAGAGGGATTGCGCTGCCTAAAAAAATATAGTGGGCGGTAGTGGAATAGCGTGATGGTCCCAGGAGTAATCTAGCGTTTCTACTCGAGATTGAGATTGCACTATCTCTAGAAGAAGTCTATTGAGGATGTCACAGCCCAGTATAGCGATATCTGGCTTAATTTCTTCAAGCCAAGGTCTAAGCAAATGCTGAGGTATCTGCTGATTATGACCAATTAATTTTGCTAACGCTTTGCGTTGTGACGTCAAATTTTCGCCAGCTACAGAACAGGCGCGATAAAAATGTAATGCGCGGATCCAGGGTTTAGGCTGCGCACTTGAGCTGACAGAATGAAACGATTGAACGAGCTCATTGGACGCATAGCCAATGGCAAGATTATTCTTAGAAATCAGCGCTACTATTTTTTTGCGCATACCCGATATTTGTCTCTCCATGCTACTGGGATGGTGCTCGCATTTTAAGTAACCCAATGTCTGCATCAAAATATTGCTTTCGGCATCTATTTGTATTTTATTTTTCTCTGGACTGCGTGCAGAGTCTTTTTTTTCTAAAAGACTATTAATGTATTGAAAGATGGTCCGATCTTTCTCGCAAAGCTGTGCATATAGTGGATGTGTGGCATTCGAAGCTATATGTAGCTCTTTATCAAAGAAGAATATTTCCAAATATATTGCAATGTGTGTCCATAGATAGCCCTCGCTGCTTTCTTGGACTTTACCCATATTTTCACTCAACAACTCCCAGAGTATGTCGCGCACCTCTGTGGGCTCAGACATAATATAGGGGAAGTGCGCAGCGAGCTCGATCAATGCATCGGTGATTGCTTGGTTATTTATATTCGGGGTAGCCAGCGCAGATCTGAGTTGGGGAAGTGCATTGCTATAGTCAATAGGCATGCTTGAATGATACCTAGATTGTTCTAATGCAAATATAATATCTTTTACAGTTTGCTTGGCTGCAAAGGACGTAGTGGTCGTATAGGCGGCAGCTATATCTTCAGGGGAAGACACAAAATTATCCCGCAAACTATTTTTTAACGAATAGAAAAGATTGGATAGAGACAGATAGGAAGACTGTACGGGAGGCATATTTTTTATTGAAATGGTAATAAGGTTCACTATGACCTCCAAAAATGGCTTTGCAATACTCATGCAATATTTTTGATTATTATGTACTAGAGTAGAACGGCCTTCTGGTAGGTGATAATTAAATAGGAATTCTTTTTGCAAATTGTGGAAATTTTCTTAGAAAAATTCAAATTCTTAGAAAAGACCAAAGCAGTTTTTACACAGTATCCTTCAAATGATCGGGCGCAAATACGACGGGATGGTATAGACCTTACCTTATATGCGTAAAAGAGAGAACATAAAACATCACTCTGCTATAGGCGCGCAGCTAACTTGAAAAACGGAGCGTTGTTCAGGTTGTGCATGCAAGCTTGCAGCGCTTAATTCGCCTCCCCAGATGCAGCCTGTATCTAAGCCACAGACCCTATCACGCATGAGTAAACCAAGAGATGCCCAGTGCCCAAAAACAATGGAGGTATCAGCTGTAGCGCGATGAGGCATATCAAACCAAGCGCCCGCATTTTCAGGGGCCCTATGAAGAGGGCCTTTTGCCCATTTTGCATCTAACTCCATCTGCCCCTCTCGGTCACCATACGCATAGCAAAAACGCATTTTTGTGAATACATTGGCTATAACGCGTAGGCGTTCATAGCCCTTAAGCGCATGGTTCCATGTACTATGCGATGCCCCAAAGGAGGGGGTATTTAAATGTAAAAGGCATTCTCTCCATTGTGGTCCGCGTAGTGCTGTTTCTAGCTCATGCGCGTATTCGAGTGTGTGCGTAATATCCCATTGCGGCAGCACACCTGCATGTACCATCAGCCAGCCGTGCTCGTAGTGCACGAGAGGCCGATGGCGTAACCAATGAATTAGATCAGGCGCATCAGGCGCTTTCAAAATATCCGTTACGGTATCCCCTTTCTGGATTGTGCGTACCCCTGCAGCTACCGCAAGTAAATGTAGCTCATGGTTTCCCAAAACAGTGGTAGCACGTGCCCCAAAGGCCATCACGTCGCGCAAAGTACCCAGCGAATCTACCCCTCGGTTGATGATATCGCCCACGAACCATAAAGGGGTTTGCGCACTAGGTTGTGCTTTCTTTAGCAAAGCATGGAAAGCACTGCGGCAACCTTGGATATCTCCAAATGCAAGCGGTACCAAAGAAGGGGAGGAATGGTTTGCTGTACATGCGAGTGTGGAGGTCATGGCTTTGAAATCTCTAGGAAACTGCTAGTCTTCCTCTAAAACTAGTAGTCGACAAAGCAGGGGTTAGGGCATGCTCTTCTCTTTAAATTATTGAAGATATGTCCTAAGCATGTACAACAAGACGAATGATAGATAAAGGCCTTTTTGAAAGGCCGTAAGCAATCTCTGAAAAATGGCTGAGAACCCGAAAAAAAATCTTAGGACATGTCCTAAGAGATGCTTTTAATGATCAAAAAGTGCTTTTTTTAGGATTGCTAGTATCTAATAATCTTGCCTTATAGAAAAGCGGATAAAACTGCAGTGCAAGATTTCTCCAAAATAGCGCTGTTTTTAGAAAGAACGGTAGGTTGGTGGTGAGGCATGAACCCCATGCGCGCTAACTTAAGCCAAAGACCAGAATATATTGTCGCTAAACTGTACAAAAAGTTAAGCGAAAAAAGGGGATTTTTTCCATGAACAGGCTATCTTTTGGCTTAAGTTAGCGCGCATGGGCACGAACCCCAACATGCGCGCCACAGGCTTTTGATAGTTTGTAAGCAAGTCATCAAGGAGGAGGTGGTTTGCATGTTGGGGTTCCTTCGTCACCACCAACCTACTGTCCTTTGCCTTTTCTTGTGATTGATGGAGGTTTGCACAACCTTTTTGCATATGCATCTCGGTAGGTTGGGGTGAGGTACGAACCCCAACATGCAAACCACAATCTTTTCGAATACCTGCGTAACATCAGTTAATAATAACTTTTAATTTAGTAGCCCTTGGAAATGTCATGCTTTTAGTTACTGGTGGTGCTGGTTTTATCGGCGCCAATTTTTTGCTGCATCGTTTACATGCTCCGCAGCATGAAGTAAGAGAAACCTTCGTTAATGTCGACAAGCTCACCTACTCTTCTAGCCTTGCTGCATTACGTTTTTTACCTACTAGTGCACAACATATTTTTATACAGGCAGATATAGCAGATGCTGCCGTGATGGAAGCCTTATTGGCGCGTTATCAACCCCGTGCCATTGTCCACTGTGCAGCGCAAAGTCATGTGGATCGCTCCATTTCACATCCTTTAGAGAGTATCCATGAGAATGTAATGGGTACGGCAGTTTTGCTGGAGAAAGTACGACAATATTGGCAAGCCTTACCCGCATTAGCGCGCGATGCTTTTCGCTTTGTGCATATTTCAACTGATGAGGTGTATGGATCTCTGGATCCAAATGATCCTCCTTTTTCTGAAACCACACCCTATGCTCCGAATAATCCGTATGCAGCGAGTAAAGCCAGTGCGGACCATCTAGTGCGAGCCTATTATCAAACGTATGGTTTACCTACGGTCATTATGCATGCGTGTAATAATTTTGGCCCTTTTCAATTTCCTGAAAAACTCATCCCGCTTACTATCGCTCGTGCAATTGCTGGGCAGCCCATATGGCTATATGGCGATGGGCTGCATGTACGTGATTGGTTATATGTACAAGATCACTGCAGTGCGATTGAAGCCGTGTTAGAGCGCGGTATGGCGGGGCAGACATACAATGTCGGCGCCAATCACCCAGAAACCAATGTGAGGCTTGTCCATGCATTGTGCGAATTATTAGACCGTATACGGCCTAGGTTAGATGGGAACTCTTACACGGAGCAAATTGCATATGCCGAAGACCGAGGCCATGATCGGCGTTATGCAATCGATGCGCGAAAAATACGCAAAGAATTAGGATGGCAGCCGATTGAAAGCTTTGAGAGCGGATTGGAAAAAACGGTACGATGGTATTTGGAAAATGAAACGTGGTTAGCGCAAGGTTTGAATTTTTAAGGTTGTTTAGGGTGCAAGCCTATATCTATGTAGAGTCTATCTATACACTTCGGATATTTACTATTTTTTTCTTATCAAATGCAATGTGAATGGCTGTTTGGCTAGTTGGCGTGTGCTAGCGCTTGGGTTAAATATGCAAGCCATATAAACAAGGAGAGCACGCATGAGCGCAGTTGCATTGGATACCTTAGAATTTTTTGAGACACTAAAAGAAGCGGGCGTACCTGATAAACAGGCCAAAGCATTTTCTGCTGTGATACGTAAATCGCATAATGTGGCGGAGTACGCTACAAAAGATGATATGCGTGGAATAGAAAAGGCCATTCGCTACGACATGGAAAAAATGGATACTGATATTCGTAATGAAGTAGAAAAAACGAAATCTGGGCTGCAGAACGCTATAGAGAAAATAGAGGCAAGCCTGCGCCATGAAATCGGAGATTTGCGCAAAGACATGGATGCAAAGTTTGGCAAAGTAGATGCCCGATTTGACGCAGTAGATGCCCGATTTGACAAAATGAGTCTGCAGCTAACCGTCCGCTTAGGGGTGATGATTCCAGTCTTGGTAACAATATTGCCCTATATAGCAAAAATACTGCACTTGCCGACACCTTGATTTCTGATTATTCAAAACCTACTGGTTTGCCTGCTTTTTGGATCGCAATGTACGCTTTGTGATGGGAAATACATGAATGCACATTTGAAAGTTTTACCTACCATTTTTCCCGAAGTAAAACTCATTGAGCCCACCGTATTCCATGATGCGCGTGGCTTTTTTTTTGAAAGTTTTAATGAAAGAGTCTTTAACGAAGCATTGCGTGTAGCGTATGCGCAATCCCCGCATACCGCTGCTTTTGAGTTTCCTGTGCGTTTTGTGCAGGATAATCAATCCAGGTCAAATAAAAACGTGGTGCGGGGTTTGCATTATCAACTTCATAATCCACAAGGCAAGTTGGTACGTGTGTTGCGTGGAGAAATTTTTGATGTAGTGGTTGATTTACGACGCAGTTCTGCTAATTTTGGACGTGCGCTGGGTCACTATTTATCTGCCGAAAATCATCGCCAACTCTGGATTCCTCCAGGTTTCGCGCATGGTTTTTTAGCGTGTTCAGATCAAGTAGAGTGCGCCTATAAGACCACGCAATACTATGAACCAGCGCATACGCGCTGTATTCGATGGGATGATCCGGATTTAAAGATCGCTTGGCCTTTAGATGGTGCACCGATAGAAGTGAGCTCTGGAGAAGCCGCATCTACATTTATAGAGGCTGAGGTTTTTAATTAAAACTTCAACTCCTATAAATATTTTCTAAGAACCTGTTCAAAGTTTTCCAAAAGGGTCCATATTTGGGGGAGCAGGAGCACAGGGACCGGAACTGTACTTAAGTACAGTGAATACCTCGCACCGCACGACCGCAAAGATGGGCTCTTTTGGGAGACTTTGAACAGGTTCTCAGCCATAATCAGCGTGGCACAGTAGCTTCTCTGTATAAGGTGCCCTTCAAATCATTAATTTTTCATGTCTTTTCGGCTGCAGCACGCTTTTATCTGCATCATCGGGGAGTTCGCGGCCTTCGTAAAAACGCAAAACGGCTTGAAGGACTTCCTCTGGGTCATCAACGACTTGGAGCAAATCTAGGTCTTGAGGGTTAATCACCCCAAGCGACAAAAGGCTGGTTTTAAACCAACTTAGTAGCCCTTCCCAAAAAGGAGCGCCTACTAAAATGATGGGAACCGGTCGTGCTTTTTCGGTTTGCATCAGGGTTAGCACTTCGGCGAGTTCATCGAGCGTGCCAAATCCACCGGGCATCACGACGACCGCATCCGAATTCTTCATAAAAGTGACTTTGCGTGTGAAGAAATGCCTAAAGCGCAAAGAAATATCTTGAAAAGCATTGTTATGCTTTTCATGGGGAAGCTCAATATTGAGTCCAACAGAAGGAGATTTACCTGCAAATGCCCCTTTATTGGCTGCCTGCATAATTCCTGGGCCACCTCCAGAGATAACTGCAAAGCCCGCATCAGAAAATTTTCGACCGATTTGCGTGGCTAATTTGCAGTATTTCGATGTGGCTTTAAGGCGCGCAGATCCGTAAATACTCACTGCTGGACGTAACTCCGAGAGCAACTCAGCAGCTTCAATAAACTCTGCCATAATCGTAAACATTTGCCATGAAGTTCGCGCTTTCTTGGCGGTTGCACGCTCTTCATTATTGAGCTCACGCAGGCGAGGAATTACTTTTCGTTCATTCATTTTTATTTTTGTAGAGTAGTTTTTATGGCGCAACACGCTGCTTGCGAAGGGCACACACTGCTTTTGGTCGACGGATCTAGTTTTTTATACCGTGCTTATCACGCCATGCCTGATTTACGCGGCCCGACTGGCGAGCCTACGGGTGCAATCTATGGCATGGTCACGATGTTGCGGCGTTTGCGTCGGGAGGTGTGTGAGCAGATAGAAGCCGCCCACAAAAAAACCACTTCGCTTGCAGAAAAAAACGTCGATTCATCCACGCAAAACAGCATTAAAAATTCCCAGGAATTAAGCCTAGAAGCGCTGTGTTCAAAGGATTTAAAGTATAGCGCCTGCATCTTTGATTCTAGTGGTCAGACCTTTCGGAAAAAGATATACGCGCCTTATAAAGCGCAGCGTCGTGCTACCCCCCCTGATTTAGTGGCGCAGATCCCGCCCATCCACGAGATGGTGCGTGCGCTGGGATGGCCTGTCTTAATGTCGGGCGAGGTAGAAGCGGATGACATTATCGGAACGCTTGCACGCCAAGCCGAAGCGCGTGGCATGAACGTGGTGATTGCATCGGGGGATAAGGATTTTGCGCAGCTGGTGAGTGATCGGATCAGCCTGACTAATACAATGAGCCAGGAGATATTGGATCGAGCGGGCGTGATGGATAAGTGGGGTATAGCGCCTGAGCGTATCGTGGACTACTTGGCATTAATAGGAGATGCCTCAGACAATATACCTGGTGTGCCAAAATGCGGCCCTAAAACAGCGCTGAAGTGGCTCAATGAATATGAAACGCTGGATAAACTGATTCAAGAGGCGCACCAAATAAAAGGGGTAGTGGGCGAAAACTTACGCGGCGCTATCGACTTTTTAGACACAGCCAGAACCCTGCTGACTATTCAAACAGATTGCGAACTCTTACCCCCTTATGACTCGTTCGAGCGCTCTTTGCTCATTGAACCGGAATCCGTTGCCCAATTACAGGTGCTCTATGAAAAGCATGGCTTTAGGCGGGAATTATCCAGCTTGAGGGCCAACGCCTCTTCTAGTGGACAGAGCTCCTTATTAGAAGCACAAAACGACTCAAAAGATGCAGACAAAACACCTGCTCAAGCGCTTCCTTTAAAGAAAGAAGAAACCCACTATGATGTGGTGCTAACTTGGGCGAAGTTTGATGAATGGCTAGCCATTATTGAGGCTGCACCTCTTACTGCACTAGATACCGAAACCACTTCACTCGATCCGTTTTCTGCCAAATTGGTTGGCCTCTCGCTATGCGTTGAACCCGGCCGCGCAGCGTATATCCCACTTACGCATCGCGGCCCAGATGCGCCGCAGCAATTGCCTATTGAAGAAGTGCTGGATCGTCTACGGCCTTGGCTTACTAACCCTGCGCATAAAAAAGTAGGACAACACTTAAAATACGATGAACATGTATTAGCAAATTGCGGGATTGAGCTTGAGGGAGTCGAATACGATACTTTGCTTGAATCCTATGTCCTTGAAGCGCATCGCAAGCATGACCTAGGCAATTTGGCATTGCGTCATTTGGGCCTAGAGACGATCTCTTATGAGGATCTATGCGGTAAAGGGGTCAAACAAATTAGCTTTGATCAAGCTCCTTTTAAAGCAGCAGCAGAGTACGGAGCAGAGGATGCAGACCTTACCCTTCGTGTGCACCAGACGCTTTATCCGCAAATAGCAGAGAACCCGGAGTTTGATCATCTCTATCAAAATATTGAACTACCTACTGCACGTGTGCTCTACCAGATGGAGCGCACAGGGGTACTGATCGATACGGCATTATTGGCTGTGCAAAGTGCGGAGATGGCCACGCAGCTTTTATCGCTTGAGATGCAAGCGTATGAGGCGGCGGGGGAGCGATTTAATTTAAATTCCCCCAAACAGATCGGTGCGATCTTTTTCGAGAAGCTTGGTCTCCCTGTTATCAAAAAAACCCCTGGCGGCACGCCGTCTACTGATGAAGAAGTGCTATCCAAGCTTGCAGAAGATTATCCTCTTCCAAAACTGCTGCTGGAGTACCGTTCGATAGCTAAATTGAAATCGACCTATGTCGATAAATTGCCCAGAATGGTGAATGCACAAACGGGGCGCGTGCATACGAATTATGCACAGGCAGTAGCCGTGACAGGGCGGCTGGCATCCAACGACCCCAATTTGCAAAACATTCCCATACGTAATGCGCAAGGGCGTCGTATCCGCGAAGCTTTTATTGCGCCGCCAGGCTGTCAAATCGTATCGGCGGATTATTCTCAAATTGAGCTACGCATCTTGGCGCATTTATGCGAGGATGCGCAGTTGTTGCATGCTTTTAAGCAAGAAGAGGATGTGCACCGTGCCACGGCAGCTGAAATTTTTAGCATGGCGCCTCAGGATATTTCCAGCGAGCAGCGACGTGTAGCAAAAGTTATTAATTTTGGACTGATTTATGGCATGAGTGCTTTTGGCTTAGCGTCTGCTTTAAATATTACCCGAGATGCTGCGCGCTTATATATCGACCGCTATTTTATGCGTTACCCTGGAGTCGCAGAGTATATGGAGCGCACGCGTGAACAAGCAAAACAAAAAGGGTATGTAGAAACCGCATTTGGCCGCCGTTTATGGTTACCCGATATTCATGGGGGAAGCGGTCCTCGCCGCCAAGCCGCTGAGCGTGCTGCGATTAACGCGCCCATGCAGGGCACTGCCGCCGATCTCATTAAACTTTCGATGATTGCGGTGCAAAATTGGATTACAGGAGCGAGCGATTCGCCGGCAAAGCGTCGCACAAAACTCATCATGCAAGTGCATGATGAACTGGTTCTTGAAGTCCCCGATGAAGAATTAAGTGAAGTGCGAGAAGCACTCCCAAGGCTTATGAGCAGCGTTGCACAATTCAAAGTTCCTCTACTCGCTGAAGTAGGAGTAGGGAGGAATTGGGGGGAAGCGCATTAATTACGCAGGTATTCAAAAGGACTGTGGTGCGCATGTTGGGGTTCCTTCGTCACCACCAACCTACCGTCCTTTGTTTTTTTGTGGTTGATGGAGTTTTATAGAACCTTCTCACATGCGCACCACTGACCTACTCAAAACACCATATAAGGACGCTAGACTGTGAAACCACAGAACGAAGAAGTCTCTGCCCAAACTGAGTTAGCCGATTTGCCGACCACCTACGAAGCTGCCCTCGAAGAACTGGAAACTCTGGTCTCCAAAATGGAAGGGGGCAATCTACAACTCGAAGAATCGCTGCTTGCTTATCAACGAGGGGTAGCTTTGGTATCGTACTGCCAAAAGCAGTTAGAGCACGTGGAGCAGCAAGTGCGCATATTGGACGGAGGGGAAGAGGGCAATTTAAAAGCTTGGTCAACACAGGATGCTGCCGGAGATGAATGAATCTGGAGATTTTACCGAATGGATGCAAGCAATTTGCTTGCGTACAGAAATTGCGCTAGAGCGTGCTTTGCCAAAAGCTACAGTATTGCCTACCCACCTTCATGAAGCGATGCGGTATGCCGTTTTAGGAGGGGGTAAACGTGTACGGCCTTTGCTTTGTCATGCAGCAGGAGAGCTAGTAGGTGTAGAGCCGCATATACTGGATATCCCTGCTGTTGCCCTTGAGTTGATCCATGCTTATTCGCTAGTGCATGATGATTTGCCTGAGATGGATAATGATGCATGGAGGCGAGGGCAGCCCACTGTTCATCGGAAATATGGCGTAGCAACGGCACTTTTAGCTGGCGATGCACTACAAGCTCAAGCTTTTTTTGTCCTAACGCAAGGCAACCTTCCCGTCTCTACAGAACCGCTACATACCGCCGCTGGTGCACTTGCCATACCCAGTGTGCATGATCAAGTTCTATGGATGAGCGAGCTGGCGCAAGCCAGTGGTTCTTTGGGAATGGCAGGAGGACAGGCCTTGGATTTAGAGAGTGTAGGCTCCACCTTGTCCCGCGAGCAGCTCGAGACGATGCATCGGCTGAAAACAGGCGCGCTCATTGAGGCGGCGGTGCGTATGGGCGCTTGTACTACTTTCGCTCCTACACCTGAATTCGAAATAGCTCTGCGTACTTATGCGCGTGCAGTAGGCCTCGCATTCCAGGTCGTAGATGATGTGCTCGATGCTACCGCTCTGGCATCTACCTTGGGTAAAACTCCTGGTAAAGATGCCCTGCAAGCAAAGCCTACCTATGTATCAATGCTAGGTCTTAGTGCCGCACAAACCTTGGCGCAGGAGCTGAGAGTGGAAGCTCAGTCTGCGCTCGACAGCCTAGGTCCACGTACTTTACGCCTTAGGCAGTTAGCAGATTGGGTAGTCGAACGCGTTTCTTAATTTGGCCATTTTCCTGGACTACTTATGTACGACATTTTGCACACCCTCGATGAGCCAGCTGCATTGCGCGCTTTGCCTAGAGAAGCTTTGCCTAAGGTCGTGGATGAATTACATCGCTTTATTTTAGACAGTGTCTCTCGCACGGGAGGGCATCTGTCTTCAAGCCTGGGTACGGTTGAGCTCACCGTAGCACTGCATTATGTCTTTAATACGCCGTGGGACCGTATTGTCTGGGATGTAGGTCATCAAACCTATGCGCATAAAATCCTCACAGGTCGCCGCGAAGCGATGTCCACATTGCGCCAACAAGAGGGGATATCGGGTTTCCCAAGGCGCTGTGAGTCTATCTATGATGCATTTGGTGCAGGGCATTCAAGCACCTCTATTTCCGCTGCATTGGGCATGGCCCTTGCTAGTCAATTACAAGGGCAAGCGCGCTATGCATTAGCCGTAATTGGGGATGGAGCCATGACGGCAGGCATGGCATTTGAGGCGATGAATCATGCGGGGGTGTGTGACGATGTACCTTTAATCATCGTATTAAACGATAATGAAATGTCGATATCGCCGCCAGTAGGCGCACTTAACCGTTATCTGGCCAGGCTGCTATCAGGAAGTTTATATGCCAAAACCAGGCAAGGGGTTGAGAAAGTATTGAGATGTGCTCCCCCCGTCTTGCGTTTTGTGAAGCGTATGGAAGAGCATGCAAAAGGCATGTTTGTGCCAGCGACTTTATTTGAAGAGTTTGGCCTGAACTATATCGGGCCTATAGATGGACATGACCTCGACTCTTTAATTCCAACTTTGCAGAATTTAAAAAATCTGAAAGGGCCGCAATTTCTCCATATCATTACCAAAAAAGGGCATGGCTATAAATTAGCGGAAGCAGACCCTATCCTCTACCATGGTCCAGGCCGCTTTGACCCTGCTGTCGGTATTGAGCCTACGCTTGCTAGTGCTTCTACGCCAAGTACGTATACGCAAATATTCGGCGCATGGTTATGCAATGCAGCACAGCGCGATGCGCGTGTTGTTGGTATTACGCCAGCGATGCGAGAAGGCTCAGGAATGGTTGAGTTTGAAAAACGTTTCCCAAAACGTTATCACGATGTGGGTATTGCAGAGCAGCATGCTATTACGCTTGCGGGCGGGATGGCTGCCGAAGGAATGCGTCCTGTAGTTGCGATTTACTCTACCTTTTTACAACGCGGGTATGATCAGCTCATTCACGATATTGCACTGCAAAATTTACATGTTGTTTTTGCTCTAGATCGAGCAGGCTTAGTGGGCGCAGATGGCGCGACGCACACGGGAGCTTATGATCTCGTATATTTGCGCTGTATTCCAAATATGGTCATCATGGCAGCTTCCGATGAGCAGGAATGCTGGCAAATGTTAGAAACGGCCTTGCAGCACACTGGCCCAGTTGCAGTGCGCTATCCGCGAGGAAAAGGGCCGGGCCGCGTACCGGCATTCTTGCAGAATAATGCACATTCCAAATACGACAATAATCGGTTGGCTGAGCAAGCTGCCGCGCTTCCTATTTTGCCGATCGGTATAGCTGAGCTGCGGCGGTCTTCCTCACAACAAGAAGGCGCGCAAGATTTAGCCATTAATGGGCCTCGCATAGTTATTTTTGCTTTCGGCGCCCCCTTAAAGGCTAGTCTTGAGGCTGCTCAGGCCCTTGATGCGAGCGTAGTGAATATGCGTTTTGTTAAACCTTTAGATGAAGCAATGCTTCACCAAATGGCCAACTCGCATGACCTATTAGTGACGATTGAAGAGGGCAGTATTATGGGAGGAGCAGGGTCAGCATGCATAGAAAGCCTCCTAGCCGCCAATATAGTGCGCCCCGTTTTACAGCTAGGCTTGCCTGACCAATTTATTGATCATGGCGATCCTGCTCTGCAACTTGCAGAGTGTGGCCTAGATGCTGTA
This sequence comes from Mycoavidus cysteinexigens, assembly GCA_031963225.1. Lineage (GTDB taxonomy): Bacteria > Pseudomonadota > Gammaproteobacteria > Burkholderiales > Burkholderiaceae > JASSUD01. The sequence continues at coordinate 2,588 of JASSUD010000018.1, read as the reverse complement.
GGTATTGAACGCACGATTCGAGAACATTTTAAAGATCACTTTGAAAGTAGATTGGGATGATGATGAAGAAACCCCAATACGATTGCCACTAAAGCTTTATCCTTCGCTATTTTGTCCTATTGCCTTCGCTATATTCGAGCGCAAGGACTATAAAATTTTCCTTTTTGATATCGTTACCTTTTTAATTTATGAACTCCATCACCACTCCACCGTCCCCTATGCCTGATGTTCAAGGCAGCGAAGACCGCCGCCAGATTGCAATCGGGCGAGTGGGGGTGAGAGCTGTACGCTACCCCGTCACACTAGGTAATGCAGCAACAGTATCGGCCCCAGAGCACCCAAACAAACAACACGCTGCGTTGCAATCCACCGTTGGCTGTTTTCATCTCGATGTGGCCTTACCCGCTCATAAAAAAGGCGCACATATGTCGCGCTTTATCGAGTTGCTAGAAGAAGAAAATGCCCCACTAAACTGGCCTAGCTTTGCAAGCATGCTCACCCGCATGCTGACCAAATTAGAAGCCTATGCAGGGCGCATCGAAGTGAGCTTTCCATATTTCATCCGTAAAGCAGCGCCGGTTTCTGGCGTAGAAAGCGTATTGGATTACGATGTCACCCTCATAGGTGAAGTTGAGCAAGCAGCAAGCGATAAAGAGGCAAGCTCTAAAGAAAAACTCGAGCTGCGCTTTTTCTTGCAAGTTCAAGTTCCTGTCACCAGCCTGTGCCCCTGCTCGAAAAAAATCTCAAAATACGGTGCGCATAACCAACGCTCGCATGTAAACATCAAAGCCCAACTGTGCGCAGATGCTTCCACTTCTAGCGACCCTGATGCCTCCTTGCAAACCTGGATTCAGAGACTAGTTAGCATTGCAGAAGAAGAAGCTTCTTGCGCACTATGGGGCGTGCTAAAGCGCCCAGACGAAAAGTTTGTTACAGAGCGTGCTTATGAAAATCCAAAGTTCGTAGAAGACTTAGTGCGTGATATAGCGGTACGTCTAAATCAAGACTCCCGCATTCTCGCCTATACCTTAGATGCTGAAAACTTCGAATCCATTCATAACCACAGCGCCTATGCGCGCATTGAAAGTGGGTTTTGATATGTATGTAAAAAGTGGGGGCGCTTTGATGATCCAAAGCACTGGATAACCGGTAGGTTGGTGGTGACGAAGGAACCCCAACATGCACCCCATGGCGCCCTTGATGACCAGCATACGATTATCTAAAACCAAAAATTAAAAGTCAGCGGTATGCATGCTGGGAGTCGTGCTTAAACCGAACCAACCATACGGGCTAATCGGTTTCGAAAGAAGTCTATTCATTTCTTTTTAGGAAAGAGATATGAGGTTGAAATCCATCATTGCGATATGCGTTTTATGGACAGGCGCCTACACAGCGCAAGCACAGCCAGCAAACCGTCTTTTGCTTAGCGCAGGCTGGCTACACTTCGCCCCGCAAGGCACTAGCGATTCAGTGGAAGATGCTGCACGAAGGGCCATGTTTCAATCCAATCGCGTGCCCGTATTTGGACTGGATGGCGCTAAAGTAGCCGTTCCCCATAGCAACAGCGCAGGTATAACAGCAACCTACTTTCTTGACGACCATTGGGCAGGTGAATTCATGCTAGGCATTGCGCCAGAATTGAATGTATATGGCGCTGAAAAATGGAGCGAAATGGGCAAGCTGGGTACCGTCCAACAATGGAGCCCTGCGCTGCTACTAAAATATTACTTTCTCAACGAAACCAGCCAATGGCGGCCCTATGCCGGTATTGGACTCAGTCGTTCATGGTTTAAAAATGCACACTTTGATAATGCATTATACGAAGGCTCATTTGGTGACGGGGCAGCCATATCAATGTCGGCCAAAAATACCTGGAATCCGGTTTTCAATGCAGGGTTGATGTATCAGTTTCACAAACACTGGTTTGGAGGAGCATCTATATCCTATATGCCTCTCCAAGCTACTGCTACGATTACTTCACGTACCGAAGACATTGGTATTGGAGACTCAATTAAAGGCTATCAAACCCATATCAAATTGAACCCAGTCATCACTTTTGTACATATAGGTTATCGTTTTTAGAAGTGGGTTATATGCATTTCATAGTAAGGTAGGTTGGTGGTGACGAAGGAACCCCAACATGATGACCACTGTCCTTTTAAAACCTGCGCATGCATTCAAAAGCGATGATTAGAAGTCGGTGGCGTGCATGTTGGGGTTCCTTCGTCACCACCAACCTACCGTTCTTTCTTTTTTAAGTGGGTGTAAAACAAATAAAACAAAAAAAGAGCCCTAACTCGCAATAAAGGGGCTTTTCGAGCTTGTTTGCCGCGCATTTTTCCTGGATAATTGCGCCGCATTGCCCGGGTGGTGAAATTGGTAGACGCAGGGGACTCAAAATCCCCCGCCGAGAGGCGTGTCGGTTCGACTCCGACCCCGGGCACCAGAAATGCCTTTTAAGCCCTTGATTTTTAAGGGTTTTTTTTAAATTTGACGTAAATTTGACGTAATGCCTAAAATTAGCTGTGCCGTTTGTAAGGGCTAAATAGTAATGTCTGGTTTTGGCTAAATAGAAATGTCCGATTTCT
>JASSUD010000130.1:0-3715 GCA_031963225.1 Mycoavidus cysteinexigens | reverse complement strand
CAGGGACCGGAGCTGTACTTTTGTACAGTGAGGATCCCGAGCACCGCACGACCCCGAAGATGGGCCCTTTGGGACAATTGAGGACATGCCCTATTGAGTTTCTATCTCTTATACAGGAGTTTATATGTCATTACGTTCTATCCTTAAGTCGCTATTGGCACTTGGTGCAGTTGCATTTTTTTCAGCTAGTTCGCAGGCTGAGGAAATAATTAAAGTGGGCGTGACGAGTGGCCCGCAAGCGCAAATTCTAGAAGTCGTAAAAAAAATTGCGGCTAAAGATGGGTTAGTGATTCAAGGCGTTGAATTTTCTGATTTTGTGCAACCGAACGCAGCGCTAGCGGCTGGTGAATTAAATGCGAACAGTTTTCAACATTTGCCTTATTTAGAAGCGCAAGTGAAAGCTCGCGGCTATCAATTGGTGAATGTGGGCTACACAGTGACTTTCCCAATGGGTATTTATTCCAAGCGGATTACGTCGCTTGCGCAGCTAAAGTCAGGCGCGAGCATCGCTGTGCCGAATGACCCAACCAATGGTGCACGCGCGTTACTTTTGCTGCAGCAGCAAGGCTTACTTAAGTTGCGCACGGAAGCTGGATTGCAAGTGTCGGCGCTAGATATTGTTGAAAATCCCAAAAAACTGAGGATCAGGGAACTCGATGCCGCACAATTGCCACGCGTGCTCCATGATGTTGATGCAGCAGCGATTAATACTGATTTTGCTGTGCAAGCACACCTCGTGCCGACTCGCGATGCGTTGGCAATTGAAGCACCGCAAGGGCCATATGCGAATTTAATTGCCATCCGCAAGGCTGATATTAACCAACCATGGGTGGCTAAGTTAATCAAAGCGTATCATTCAGATGAAGTGAAGCAGTATATTGCTGAACAATTTAAAGGTGCAGCGATTGCCGCTTGGTGATCAATGCTCAACCCTTTGTAATGCAGGCCTCTTGGCGATCTTAAAGTGCATCAGAAATGGTGCATTTTGAATGCCTTACTATCGATAGCTCTTTTTGTATGCCATAAGCGCTGGTCAGCAGAGGGTAGGAGATGGAGCCCCGTATTTGTAGTTGTGTGACTACTTTTATAACAAGAATAATCTTATAAAAATTTCAGCACATTTCAGCATGATCTATATGCACTATTAGATTTATCTGTATGGAGCATAGTCTGCTCTGCACCTTGCAGCCTGTTGTTGCATTGCACAGACCTCTTACTCCGCCTTATCTCCCACCATAATAAAAAGAACTTCTCATGCTTGCTCCCTTTTCTGCTCGAGTAAATGAATTAACACAGTCTCCCGCTGCGGCGCTTGAACGCGGTAAAGCCGCATTACAGCAAGCGGAGGAGCATCAAAACAATCGAGAATTTGAGCAAGCACAAAGCAGCCTCCATACTGCCCAAGCAGAGCTAAAGGATGGCGTGCCTGCTGTAAAAGAAGCAAAAGCCCAGTCACTACTGGCGCAGGTCTATCAGAAACAAGCTGAACTTTTGCACCGTCAAGAAAACTTTGATGTGGCTGCCGTGCGTGAACGCTATACGCGCGCATTGGAATATTTTCCCAGTTGTACGGATACAGTCAGTGTGGCCCGTAAAGTCGAAGTGCAAAGAAGATTGACTCTTTTGCCAGGGGGCGATGATATTGCTCAAATAGCGCGTACATTGTGGGAACAAAGTCAGCAAACGCCGGCGGTAAAAGAAACGGCATTACTCAATACACAGAATTTGGTGAACGAACCGGCTGTGCTGGACGTTTTAGCTGAATGGGTGAAGCAGTACCCTGCCTTTGCAGCTCACCTGCACGCATGGATAGAAGCGTCAAAAAACCCGGATGCACCGGTAACAACAGGCGCAGCCAATGCCATTACCGCCTTGGTGCGGGCCAGTGTGCCGTTTAAGGAGGCAGATTTACGGGGGATACGCGTTCCTGGTGCGGATTTAAGTTTTGGGGTATTTCATAAGGCCCAGTTGCAAGGTGCAGATTTACGCAATACTTCTCTTCGTACTATCTGGCTCCGTCAGGCGGATTTACGGGGTGCCAAGATGGAGAGGGCGCAGTTTGGTGAATCCCCTTTTTTCGAAGTAGAGAGAGAAGTTGGTACCTGCACCTATTCACCCGATGGACAAACCTGTGCGATAGGACTTTATAACGGCAACATCCATCTCTATAACACACAGAGCTGGGAGAAAATCGGCATGTTAACGGGCCATACGGATTGGGTCACGAGCGTGGTGTATTCGCCGAACGGTCAGCAGATCGCGTCGGGGAGTCACGACGAGACGGTGCGGCTGTGGGATGCGCACTCAGGAGCGCTTACTGCCATTTTAAAGGGCCATACTAGCTTCGTGAATAGCGTGGCCTATTCACCCAATGGTCAGCAGATCATTTCGGGGAGTGATGATCATACGGTGCGGCTGTGGGACGCAGTATCTGGGGCGCTTACCGTCACTTTAGAGGGCCATACTGGCTATGTGAATAGCGTGGTGTATTCACCAAACGGTCAGCAGATCGCGTCGGGGAGTCAAGATCATACGGTGCGGGTGTGGGATGCCGCCTCTGGAGCGCTGACTGCCACATTAACGGGCCACACTGAGGTGGTGACTAGCGTGGGGTACTCGCCGAATGGTAAGCAGATCGCCTCGGGAAGTTATGATGGTATGGTGCTGGTGTGGGATATAGACTCTGGGGAGCCTATCCATACATTAACGGACCATACTGACTGGGTTCATAGCGTGGTGTATTCGCCGAGTGGTCAGCAGATTGCATCGGGGAGTGGGGATAAGACGGTGCGGCTGTGGAATGCAGACTCAGGGGCGCTTATCGATACGTTAACGGGCCATACTAATCGGGTGCAGAGCGTGGTGTATTCTCCGAACGGTGAGCAGATCGCCTCAGGGGGGTGGGATAATACGGTGCGACTGTGGAATGCGTGCTTTGTCCAGCCTAGCCATAAAGTCATTGGCCATACTGATAGGGTTAATAGCGTGGTGTACTCGCCGAACGGTCAGCAGATCGCTTCGGGGAGTCGGGATAATACAGTGCGACTGTGGAATGCAGACTCCGGAGCGCTTACCGCCACTTTAAAGGACCATACTAACCATGGTTATAGCGTGGTGTATTCACCGAACGGTCAGCAGATCGCCTCGGCCAGTGGGGATAATACGGTGCGGCTGTGGAACGCGCAAAGCGGGGACCTTGCGCACACCTTACAAGGGCATACCTCCCATGTTAATAGCGTGGTGTATTCGCCCAGCGGCCAGCAGATCGCCTCGAGCAGTGTAGACAAGACAGCGCGGCTGTGGGACGCGCAAACCGGGGCCCTTGCGTACACCTTAAAAGGGCATACCGGCTTTGTTAGGAGCGTGGTGTATTCACCCAGCGGCCAGCAGATCGCCTCTGCTAGTCACGACAATACGGTGCGGCTGTGGGACGCGCAAACCGGAGCCCTCACGCACACCTTACAAGGGCATACGAGCTGGGTTGCTAGCGTGGCGTATTCGCCCAGCGGCCAGCAGATCGCCTCGAGCAGTGCAGAGGATACGGTGCGGCTGTGGGACGCGCAAACCGGGGACCTCACGCACACCTTACTAGGGCATACCTCCATTGTTTGGAGCGTGGTGTATTCGCCCAGCGGGCAGCAGATCGCCTCGAGCAGTGCAGACAAGACGGTGCGGCTGTGGGACGCGCAAACCGGGGACCTCACGCACACCTTAC
>JASSUD010000129.1:0-3737 GCA_031963225.1 Mycoavidus cysteinexigens | reverse complement strand
AGGAACAAATGGAATTCATTTGGGGCAACTTCCAGAGCTTAACCGAATGCCATTGCACCACCAACCTACCGAGATGCATATGTAAAAGGGTTCTATCAACCGCAAGAAAAGCAAAGGACGGTAGGTTGGTGGTGACGAAGGAACCCCAACATGCATACCACCGCCTTCTTGAATCCCTGCGTAACGCCAGTTAGTTACTCTACTGGTAAACAAGAACAAAATAAATTCCGGTCTCCATACGCCTGATCAGCGCGTGCCACAGGCGGCCAGTATTTACGCCCTTTTAGCGTAGGCAATGGATAGGCGGCTACCTCACGCGAATAAGCATGAGGCCACTCATTTGCCATCACCATAGCTGCGGTATGAGGCGCATGTTTAAGCGGATTATCCAAGCGATCTGCATACCCTTCTTCAATAGCTTTTATCTCTTTGCGAATAGCAATCATCGCATCAATAAAACGATCAATCTCTACCAAAGATTCTGATTCAGTGGGCTCTACCATTAAGGTGCCTGGTACTGGGAAACTCATGGTTGGCGCATGGAATCCATAATCGATTAAACGTTTAGCTACATCTTCTACGGTGATACCGCTCGTTTCTTTTAAAGGCCGTACATCCAAGATGCATTCATGTGCCACTAAACCGGATGCATCGGTATAGAGCACAGGATAGTGATCATGGAGTCGCTTTGCTATGTAGTTCGCGCTAAGAATGGCTGTTTTCGTAGCTGCTGTTAAGCCGGCGGCGCCCATCATTGCAATATACATCCAAGAAACAGGCAGAATCGATGCAGAACCATACGCAGCGCCTGATACCGCGCCAATACCTTGCTTGCTACGTTCATAGCCTGTTGAATGTTGATTAGGCAAAAATGCTTTTAAATGTTCCGCTACGGCAACAGGACCTACTCCAGGACCCCCGCCACCATGCGGAATACAAAACGTTTTATGCAGATTTAAATGGGATACATCTCCCCCAAACTGGCCTGGAGCCATCAGCCCAACCATCGCATTCATATTGGCGCCATCGACATACACCTGCCCACCGTGTGCATGGATTAACTCACATACCTCTTTAACCGAGCGCTCAAACACACCATGTGTTGAGGGGTAGGTCAGCATAAGCGCAGCTAAGGTATCGGAATACTGTGCCACTTTGGTTTGTAAATCAGCCAAATCGATATTGCCATTCGCGTCGCATGCGACCACGACTACTTTCATTCCTACCATCTGGGCTGAGGCTGGATTAGTGCCATGCGCGGAAGCGGGAACTAAGCACACAGTACGCTGTGATTGACCGCGAGATGCGTGATAGGCCTGAATGATAAGAAGACCTGCATACTCTCCTTGTGAGCCTGCATTGGGTTGCAAGGAGACCGCTGCATAGCCTGTACAAGCCACTAGCATTTGTTCGAGTTGATCAATCATCAAACGATATCCCTGGGTTTGTTCAGCAGGGGTTAACGGATGCAGATTAGCAAACTCAGGCCAAGTCACGGGCAGCATTTCAGAGGTAGCATTAAGCTTCATCGTGCATGAGCCTAATGGGATCATCGTGCGGTCGAGCGCCAAATCTTTATCGGCCAGACTGCGCAGATATCGCAGCATCTCGTGTTCAGCGTGGTAGCTGTTGAAAACGGGATGTGTGAGATACGCGCTATGCCGGGTCATTGTAGAAGGCCAGGTAGCTTGCGATTGTTGATTTTGGAGCAAGTTTTGGTCCAACGCATCGATATCTAATGTGTGCGCCGTCAAAGGTGCAGAACCTGCTTTTACTTGCGCAAACACAGACCATAATGCCTGCAGATCTGCACGGGTTGTTGTTTCGTCAAATGACACTCCGATATAAGCGTCATCGATTTCTCTTACATTCAAACCGACTGCCCGAGCACTAGCATGCAGCGCCGCGGTATACGCTCCTGTGTGGAGTGTGAGGGTATCAAAGAAAGTGTCATTGCTAAGCGTGAATCCAAGTTGCTTCACTGCCGCAGCAAAAAGCATGGCAAATCGGTTCACACGCAGTGCAATCGAGCGCAAGCCCTGTGGACCATGGTACACCGCATAAAAACTAGCCATCATCGCGAGCAAAGCCTGCGCTGTGCAGATATTCGATGTGGCTTTTTCACGACGAATATGTTGTTCACGGGTTTGCAGCGCTAAGCGCAATGCATGATCGCCCTGCGCATCTTTCGTAACCCCAATCAAACGACCGGGCAGATGACGCTTTAATGCATCTCGCACACAAAAGTACGCTGCATGCGGGCCCCCAAAGCCCATCGGAACACCAAAACGTTGTGTATTCCCAATCGCAATATCTGCACCCCATTCACCTGGAGGGGCAAGTACGGTTAATGCCAGAAGATCAGCAGCTACCACCACTGCCGCTTTGGATTGTCGGATAGCCGCGGTTAATGCCGTGTAATCTCGCACATCTCCTTGCACTCCTGGGTATTGCAGCAGCACGCCAAAAATAGAGGGGTGCTTCACTGCTTCTTGCGCAGGCCCAACTACGATTTCAATGCCAAGCGGCCGAGCACGTGTGTGCAGCACTTCAATAGTTTGAGGCAGCACATCTTCTGCGACATAAAACACATTTGAAGAGGCCGCACCAGAACGAGCGCGCAACAATAAGGTCATGGCTTCCGCTGCCGCCGTGGCCTCATCGAGCATCGATGCATTGGCAATATCTAAACCCGTCAGATCAGTGATCATCTGTTGGAAATTAAGTAGCGCTTCTAGCCGCCCTTGTGAAATTTCTGGTTGATAAGGCGTATACGCCGTGTACCACGCAGGATTTTCCAGCACATTGCGTGCTATCACTTGGGGAGTATGCGTGCCGTAATAGCCTTGTCCAATAAAGGAACGAAATACTTGGTTTTGTTCTGCCAGGCTGCGCAATTGCGCTAAAGCCTCTACTTCGCTTTTAGGCGCACTAAATGGCCCTAATGGCAACGTGTCCTGACGGCGGATAGAGGAAGGAATAACCGCTTCTACTAGGTCTTCGCATGAAGCAAAACCCAAAACATCAAGCATATGCCGTTGTTGTTCGGAATAAGGTCCAATATGCCGCGCCGCAAAGGCATCGTGTTGTTCTAATTGGTGTAGAGAAGAAAAGGACATGGGTGCAGTAAAAGGAGAAGGAAATACCGATGCAGCATGCCAGTATTAGCATGCTGCACGTGAGGGGAGGCCGGAATATTGCAGGCGATAGAAAAAGCTATGCTTTATCCGCCTATCGCTTCACGATATGCAGCAGCGCTAAGCAGTGCATCTGGTGCAGTCATATCGGACACTTTAAGTTTAAAAAGCCATGCTGCATAAGGGTCGTCGCTCAATGATTCAGGCGCTTGTGCTAATGCTTCATTCACTTCTACCACTTCCCCAGAAACAGGCGCATAGATATCGGAAGCCGCTTTCACAGACTCGATTACCGCTATGGCCTCTCCTGCAGCAACTTGTTTGCCGATAGTAGGGAGCTCTAAGAAAACAATATCCCCTAGCGCTTCTTGTGCATGTGCCGTGATGCCAATAGCAGCCACTCCTTGCTGTTTGTCTAGCAAGACCCACTCATGCGAAGCGGTGTATGTCAAATTATCTGGAAGAAGCATGGTTATTCCTTCGTTTAAAATTTAAAAAATTGATATCTGATGTTACGCAGGTATTCGAAAAGACTGTGGTATGCGTGTTGGGGTTCGTGCCCATGCGCGCTAACTTAAGCCAAAAGATAGCCTGTTCATG
>JASSUD010000128.1:0-3772 GCA_031963225.1 Mycoavidus cysteinexigens | reverse complement strand
GGTTGCGGTAGGGACGGCGGTTACCCGTCGCCCCCCGCACAGATCCGTACTTGCGGCACTACCGCATACGGCTCCTGCCAAAGGTATTGACGTTAAACCGCTCTGATGGATATGGGTGGACTACCCGGCAAGGTGGTAGGTATTTTCTGGTCAAGCGATTAAAGCGAATCCATGACAGCCGATGTCTTTGACTTCTGCGCAGCAGGGCATGCCGCCAAGAGCGGCAAACCTCGCTGAGAAATCCCGACAGTCGATGCATGTTTCCCGGCACCGCATGATAATTTAAATATCCCTTGATCACGCGCCCAAGCCATTTACCTATGACCGACACTGGTTCATGCCTTCGTCGCATCAGCATTTCCCGAATGGCCGTCAGCGTTGCACGCATCCGCTTCTTGATCGTCAGCCTGACGAGCTTAAAGCCGCCACTATGCTCCCCACAGCAGTGCGTAAAACCCAAGAAATCAAATGTTTCTGATTTTCGCACTCCACGTTCCCGGCATTGCTGTAACGCAAACCTACCAAATCGTATCAGCCGCGTCTTGTCCGGGTGGAGTTCCAACTTGAATTTGGCAAGACGCTCTCGCATCTCAGCTAGAAATCGTTTTGCTTCGCCTTCGTATTGAAACCCCATCACGCGGTGAGTAGCCCAAGGGAGTCTCACCCTCAGGCTCTCGCAGAACGGAGCATGAGCCTCTCGACTCACTCCGCTCCCATTATCCAGCCGTTGGTTGCATAAACCTCCAGTGCGCAAACAGTTTTGGTCGGTTCTGCGCAATCCGCGCCAACCAATGCCGTGCACGTCTAAAGTGTCTACGCAACTTCTTGTATTTCCGGGTTGCCCACCAAACTAAGCACTCGTCCACATGTCGCAACGTGGGATACAGCGCCGACCTATAAAACCGGCCGTAATACTGCATCCAACCCTGTATCATCGGGTTAAGCATACGTGCCAGATCCTCCAATGACTTGTCACTCCGGTTTTGGAGTGCCCAGCTCCGCAGTTCTTGCCGCAGGCCTTTTGCCGCTCTATTGCTTACCGCAGGGCTAAAGTTGACGAAATACTTACCCCACCTGTTCTTCGACCGCCTTGGCCTAAATGTATAGCCTAGAAAGTCAAAGCTGTGGTGCAGGTACGCAGCCCGCCTATCATCGTCCTTGCAATAGACAACCTTGGTCTTCTCTGGATGCAGCCTCAGACCACATTCTGTGAGTCGTTCCTCTAACTCTTGCCTGAGCTGCCGCGCATGCGCTTCACTCTTGCAATGGCAGATACCATCATCTGCGTAACGCTCAAATGGTACGTCTGAGTGATACTTTTGCATCCAGCGATCGAATGCATAGTGCAGAAACAGGTTGGCTAGCAGCGGGCTCACAACCCCTCCTTGCGGGGTGCCTTTGTCCGGATACACCACCGCACCATCTGGCATTTGTACCGGGGCTTTTAACCACCTTTCGATATACAACAGTACCCATGCACAGTCAGTATGGTGACGTACCGCGCGCATCAATAGTTCCCAGTTGATTTCACCGAAGAAGTTCTTGATATCGAGATCAAGTACCCAGTCATAACGCCAGCATCGCTGCCGTGCCATGGTGAGTGCTTGATGCGCCGATCGACCTGGTCGATATCCGTACGAATCGCTGTGAAACTTGGGCTCCACTAGCGGCTCTAAATACCCCTTCACCACGGTCTGAGCTATCCGATCAGACACAGTAGGTATACCGAGCGGGCGCTTGCCTCCATCTGCTTTGGGTATCTCTACCCGCATAACAGGCGGCGGGAAATAGCTACCAGACGCTAGACGGTTCCAAAGCCGATATAGATTGTTCTCCAAATCCGCTTCAAATTCTTCTATCGTCTGTGCATCTACCCCAGCAGCCCCATGCTTTGCCTTCACCTGCTTAAATGCTTCCCATACCATACGTTTTGAAATACTAAACGGCTTCTCCGTATCCATCAGACTCCTCCCATTGCTGGTTGATCTGACGATAAGGCAGGATAACGCAACCCCTTTGCTCCAGCTCCATTACAGCGCCTTCTTCGCTCGTACGGGTTGCTCCGCCCTTGTGCCTCGCATCGGTACTCACACTCTTGCGGGGTCTCCGCTTGAGTGGCTCCCTTTACATCGAGGCGACAAGTTCCCAAGTTCCATCCATGAGCCTGAATCAAACTCACGCTGCCTCTATGCCGGACGCCAAGTGGGCAGTAAACAGGTCGCCCCCCACTCTGATCCCGGGTTAACGACTCCCCCCCGGTTTTGACGTCATCCCTATGCTTTCGACACTTCATCAGCAGTTCACTCTCGTTCGTCTTCTTGATTCATACCTGACTGAGTCTCGCTCTGCCTTTTCCTTAACGCTCACCACACGAGCTCTTTACCCATGCAGCTTAAGGTGGTTTGGAGCCTATTCCTGTCAATCGGCTCCGAGGGGCCCTCCCTCATCTCATGGACAGCATCGCATTTCCCAGTAATTCAGGTCCTGCGTTCTTGGCACACTATCGTCTGCATAGCGAACTAGGATGACATCGCCGTTGGCGTGTCGTTGTCGCCATTGATGCGCCCATAAATCCAGTGCGTAGTGCAGGTAAATATTCGTTAATAACGGTGAAATCACGGATCCTTGAGGCGTACCTTTCACAGATACGCTGCGATGCCCATCCTCAATCACACCTGCTTTCAGCCATTTTCGGATAAGCCTGATTACTCGCCGATCCGCAATCCGGTGTTCCAGGAATCGGATCATCCACTCATGATCAATTTCATCAAAGAACGAGCGAATGTCTGAATCCAAGATCCAGTTTACTTTTCGGCCTTCAATCCCTTCCGATAAGGCATCCAGCGCGTCATGCTGACCGCGCCCCTGCCGAAACCCATACGAGAATCCTAGGAAGTCCTGCTCGTAGATCACATTCAGTACCGTTGCGACGGCCTGTTGTACGATCTTATCTTCCAATGCTGCGATCCCTAGCGGACGCAGCTTGCCATCCGCTTTGGGTATATGAACCCGCCTGGACGGTTTTGCACGATATGCCCCAGTATGTATTTCCTGGTGCAATTCATGCACTCGCCCATAGAGTTGGCTCTCGTAGTCTCGCCACGTCGTGCCGTCCACGCCTGCCGCCGCCTGTTTACGAAGCGCGTGAAAGCTTTCCACCAACAATGACGGTGTAACGTGGTGCAGCAATGCCGTGAAGCGCAGCTTCTTATTCCTTCGAGCTGCTTTACGTATGCCTTCGAGTCCCATCGACGCGCTTTTATCCCGGCACTGAGTCCGGAACGCGGGGTTCTCATCAGCATTCCCTTTGGCTACACCCCTTCCCTCCATTGCCTCCGCAGGGGCGAGCCCTTTGTTCGGCAACTTCTTCGGTACTATGGGTGTATCCGACTTCTCAGCGGCGTTGATGGCTGGATTACGGTCATTGACCTTCCCAGCCCCGCCCGGCAACATTACGCCGGGCACCGTTGAGATCTCACTGCTTCCGTGTAATAGACTTCCCGACATGCACAGGGTCTCCGACCGCGTGGGATCAGTGCACAACTTGCGATTATCGTCGTGCACCGTGTGGCCTTCCGCTTCGCTTAACAGCGTCGGCATCCCAGAGTGCTGATTTCGCGGCTCAATGGCTGGCCTGTCGGTTTCCCCTGTCAACGCTTCGACATGCACCTCGCGATGTATGCCGCATGACTCGGGGCCAGAGTGACTCGCCATTTCTTCTCCGTATTGAACTTTCATCAACTATCTATTACCGACTTCGCAGTCGCTCTAA
>JASSUD010000110.1:0-3773 GCA_031963225.1 Mycoavidus cysteinexigens | reverse complement strand
CTAAACCATCTAAAATAAAGAGAGTTTTGTCTTGATATTGATGAAAAGCCTGCGCAAAGGCTTTCGGATTTCTTTGGCTGGCAAAATAGTGCTTGCTAAGCAATTTTTCTAAGCTATAGTATTCAAATGTTTTCAGTTGCCGTAACGGCACCCACAAAATGCTTTCAAATTGATTTTTCCATAGCCCATTGCGGTCATACTCATAAACCAGCTTTTTGCATAACGTGGTTTTGCCAATTCCTGCTCTGCCCTGAATCAAAATTCGTTTGGGCATTTTGATTGTGCCGTCACGTAATTTTTGTGGTTCAAAGAGTGTGTCTAGCGCAATCAGCTTGTTTGGATTGGTCGCTTCAAGCCACTCACTACTCGGTAGACGTTCGAAAGCCTTCGCTTGCTTTTTGAGTGCTTCTTGATCTTTTTCACGTTGAGCCTGACTTTCCACAATAGCGAGATTGATATAGCAGTCATCCAACGAGGCTGTCAGGCCCGATACCCGCTGAATCGATAGATTGGAGGATTTATAATGCTGGTCCAGCGCTGTGCGCAGGTCTATTAGGGAGGGGGTGGGTGGATGCTGTTTTTGCGCGTGCAGCACTAGATCGGCTAGTTTACGGTGCAGCTCTGCCTCTATATCACCGAAGATACTGTCTTTGAGCTTCACAAACTCAAGATCGCCAGGCGTTGAGGAGTTACTTTTTAACCGGGAAATAAGATCGCTATACCCCTGCCAAAACTTGTTCAGAAATGTCTTAGCCTCATTGCTGCTCACTAACAACCGCTCGATCAGCTTAAAAAGTACCCAATGCCGACTTTGATTTGGATACACCTCTTGTCCCGCTTTGGCTTGCTGGTCAAATCGGAGAATATCCTCCACGCGCACCGTGGTCGCTGGAATAAAATTCGCCAGGCAGTTCTCATAGCTATTTGGGGTTAATGAAACTGGAATAATGCCGTGTTGATCTTTGCGCTCCTCTACTCGGATTTGCAAAAAAGCGATTTCCGTCAACACATGATGGAACCCCGCTTTATAGGCTTGCTCTTGGGAAAATTTTCGAATCACCTGACGGATGGCCAAAGTACCCGATTGGGTATTGTCTTGGCGATAGGCTTCTTGATCTGCACGATAGGCATCTCGAAGTTCCTGATGAAACTTTTCGTAGTCTGGCCATTGTAGGTATTTTCCTAATACCTCAGAACAACACACCACGACCTTATTGACCGGCGGTACATCTCCTCTTAACTGCGTGGGCAACAAACAGAGCTGACTGGTCAAGATATCTTCTATTTTGCCGTCCTGTTTCAGATCTTCCGGGGAGCTTGAGTACGGTTGTGCCATTGGCGCTTGATCGGAATACAGCTTGGCTCGGATTCGAGATAACTTATCGATTAAATATTTAGAAGTAGAGGCATCAGCCTGTCCACACGCTGGATTATTGTGCGCATACACGAGAAAAAGGCTGGGTGTATCAGGCGTCTCTAAAGACCCTAGTGTCGATAGCGCCTCTTCAAACAAGTAGTCCACTAACGCACTTTTTTGCTGGACAGATGTGGTTACCTGAGCCACAGGTGGCAGACCACTCGCAGAAAGTAACACTGCGGAGGGAATGGATGCAGGATGCATCTCCTCATAGCCCCAAGCTTGCGCTTTTTTGTAACTCGCCTGCGCTTTGCCGGGGTTTCTTGTCTCCAAGAGTTCCGCGCGCTCAAAATAGACCTCTGCGATACGCTGGCGCAATGCCTCTTCTTCGGGGGTCTGAGGTGTACGTGCTTGGATCACAGCGTTTTTTACCTCCGATAACGGAAGAAAAAGCTGGTGCGCATCTGCAATATGTCTAAAAGTTGCTTTTGCCCGGTCATATAAGACTAAGGCCATTTCGAGATGTTGTTCCGTCTTGTACAAACGGGCCTGATCCAAATAGCTTTGCGCTAGCACGTGCGCTTGGTTGTTCGTTAGAGCTTGAGAAACAGAATTACCAAACATCATCAATACTCCTCTGTTGATCGGTTTTAATCCGACACTCGGCTGCTTAAACACCTAAGTTACATGACCGTACAACGACTGTGCTGATGTCGCGCCGCTTTTGTATGCTGTTGCGCCTCAGCCTCATTATTAAATGGCTACTGATAGGGGCGGGTACGCGCCTCCATCGGCGATCCGAAGCGATAGCCATAAACGTCCGGCCGCGCCTGCCAGGAGGGGAGATATACTTCTTTCTCCATCTCTATATTGATGCCGGGTTTGGCGAAAAATCCTTGGGCATTCTCCAGTAGTTCTTTGGCAACGGCCCCTGCCTTCCCGCTTTGAGTTGATTCAAGCGTTCACTCTATTGCTTCCTGCCTTCATAAAAATGGCTCTTCCTCGGGTAATGGTGCAATACCTGCTTCCGCCCGGACTGCTCTTAGTGCTTTAATAATCATTGCACTTTGTTCGGATGTAAGCTCAATGGGTTGCCCAGGACCTTTCGCTGTATAAAAATGAAGTTGATTGTCTTGGATATAAAGTGGTGCAATGAGTTGAGAAAAATCTTTTGGAAACAAAACGCTGGTATAGAGAGCTTGAATCAGATCCAGGTCTAAGCTTGGAAGCAATGGATAAAGCGCGTCAACATGTGAATCTAAGGTGCGGAACGCCTCATACCTGACAGGCTCGTTTTTATCCTTTAATATGGTGAGCAAGGCTGAGATAGCGTCAGCCGACAGCGTGTTCTGGTCGCCTAAGGTATAGGCTGCTATAGACCTGACAAACGTGTCTTGATCCTTTAAGGAGGAGCTCAAGACTGAGACGGCGTCAGCCGACAGCGTGTTCTGGCGGCCTAAGGCCTCGACTGCCTCATACCTGACAGGCTCATTTTTATCCTTTAATGCGGTGAGCAAGGCTGAGATAGCGCCAGCCGACAGTGTGTTCTGGCTGCCTAAGGCATTGGCTGCCGCAGACCTGACAGACTCGTTTTTATCCTTTAATGCGGTGAGCAAGGCTGAGATAGCGCCCGCCGACAGCGTGTTCTGGCTGCCTAAGGCATTGGCTGCCGCAGACCTGACAGACTCGTTTTGATCCTTTAATGCGGTGAGCAAGGCTGAGATAGCGCCAGCCGACAGCGTGTTCCGGCAGCTTAAGGCATTGACTGCCGCAGACCTGACAGACTCGTTTTGATCCTTTAATGCGGTGAGCAAGGCGGGGATAGCATCAGCCGACAACGTGTTGTGGTGGCCTAAGGCCTCGGTTGCCCCAGACCTGACAAACTGGTCTTTATCCGTTAAGGAGGAGATCAAGGCTGAGATATCGTCATCCGACAGCGTGTTCTTGTTGCGTAAGGCATAGGCTGCCGCAGACCTGACAGACGCGTCTTCATCCTTTAAGAAGGCGCTCAAGCCACTTATAGTGACAGTGGACAAGGTTGAAAGAGCTGATAAGATTTGAATGATTGTTTGCTTGTTGCTTTCAGGATTAGTGAGCTCTGCAAGCAACAAATGCTCTGGGAAAGTACTCTGGCGATACAATGCATATTTTCTCAATTCCATCCCAAAATGAAACCACTGCATCAACTCTGTTTCCAGCCTATCTACTGTAGTTTTTTTTAATTGCGCGCGCGCCTCATGTAGACACCCCATGATTACCTGTTGATGACGAACACCGATCAGATCGCGAGGTTTTTGTTCTAATAGCGTAAAGAAATTCTCCAGCGCAGCGCCCTTTAGCAATCCGGCCACCATCCACCATACGATTTCATAACGGGGGTTATATTTATGTTCTGCTATAAACGTTTTTAGCTCAT
>JASSUD010000017.1:0-41433 GCA_031963225.1 Mycoavidus cysteinexigens | reverse complement strand
CCTTTTACATGGGCATCTCGGTAGGTTGGTGGTGACGAAGGAACCCCAACATGCAGCCCACTGCGTCCTTGATGACCAGCATATAATTATCTAAAACCAAAAATTAAAAATCAGCGGTACACATGTTGGGGTTCGTTCCTCACCACCAACCTACCGTTCGTTTCTAGAGCATAGCGTTATAAAAAAAGCGGGATCTACCTTTGGTAGATCCCGCTTTTTTTACCCGTATTTCATGACGGGTTTAGGCAAACATCACATTATGCAGAGGTTGCCGGTGCAGCAGCTGTGCTAGCCACCTGCTTTTGTCTCGTGAAAGCTTCAGGATGCTGAAACTTGCTACCGCTGCACACACCCCAGAAGTAAAACGCAAGGGCAAAAGCACCTACTACTACCATGTCCCAGCCAAAGCTAAGCAGGCCAATTCCGCCGAATTCCTTGCTACCTATATAGGAGAGTGCTGCCATAACCGGTAGATAGGTGAGTAGCCATAGTGCGCTTTTTACTTCTAAATTTACCTTTTCAGTGGCATTCATTTTCATTTGATACCAAAGGTAGAACGGCAGCACGATGACGATTAATAAAATAATTTTCCCAGCCAGTGGCCAGCATGCCCAGTACAAAATCAACGATGCAAATACAAACGCAAGCGGAGCAAGTAGAGACATTCCGGGCAGGCGAAGAGGCCAATTGATATGGCTGGCTGTGCGGCGTAAAGCCATTAGGCTGATTGGGCCTGTGATATAGGAAATGATGGTCATGACGGAGATAACCGTCGCGAGTGCACTCCAACCACGGAAGAAAAACATAAACAGAAAGGCTACGCCTAAGTTGAACCACATGGCGGCGCGTGGTACCCCATAAAGCGGGTGAATTTGCCCAAAAATTTTGGGTAAAGAACGGTTACGTTCCATCGCATAGATCATGCGTGTGGTCGTTGCCATATAGATGATCCCCGTGCCGCTAGGGCTTACGAAGGCATCCACATAGAGCATCATGGCAAGCCAGTTTAGATTGAGCGCAATCGCTAATTCAGCAAAAGGAGAACTGAAGTCGATGAGATTCCAGCCTTTCTGCACATCGGTAGGGTTAATTGCGCCGATGTAAGAAATTTGCAAAAAGAGATAGAGGAATAAGGCTACAAAAATAGAACAGGCAATGGCAAGAGGGACATTGCGTGAAGGGTTGCGTGCTTCACCTGCGAGATTAACCGGGCTTTGAAAGCCGTTAAAGCTCATCACAATTCCGCTTGTTGCCACGGCAGTGAAGACAGCTGACCATCCATAAGGCACAAAGCCTTCCATACTGCTGAGACTAAAATTGTCTGTATGCACACCAGTGAGAACGAGTGCTATAGCAGTAATGGTTGGAATAAAAAACTTGAATAGGGTGATGGCAAAGTTTGCACGCATGAAAACTTTGATACCCCAGTAGTTTAGGAAGAAATAGACAACGACGAGCACACCAGAAAGTAGGAGCCCGCTCAATTGCAAAGACCCATCTAAATACAGGTTTTGTGTCCATTCCCACGGCCAGGAGCTCATGTATTGAATAGAGGCTTCTGCTTCTATCGGGATCACAGAAACGATAGCGATCCAGTTAGCCCATGCGCCGATAAAACCTGCCAGCGGGCCGTGCGAGATATGGGCATAGCGCACCATACCTCCGGATTCTGGAAAGAGTGCACCGAGTTCTGCATACGTGAGTGCAATCACCAGAATAACCGCCGCTCCGATAATCCATGCAACGATGGAAGCGGGCCCTGCAATTTTTGCCGCTCTCCAGGCTCCGAAAAGCCAGCCTGAGCCGATGATAGAACCTAATCCCGTCAGCATCAGCGAGAAAAAGCCTATCTGCCGCTTAAAATCCTTGTTCATGTGCTTCCTTGCATCTTAAAAATAATTTTCTGCCTATTTGGTATGTGAGCCAAATGGTATGCGCCGCATTCAGAGTGCCGGCTTATTGATTTGGGGTATGGCCCCTTTGGGAACTCGCTAGATCAGCATGCGCTTATCTAATACGAGTGAAGTGAGAATTCTCCTAATGTTTGTGGCAACAGATGCTTTGCGCAGCATGCTTGAGGCTTAATGCATTCTAAGAGAAATCCCATTAGATGTCTCTTGGTATTAAGAAACCACCGAAGGATATCACTCAGTGAGGCTAAAGAATTTCAACCATACACGTTAATTTACTAAAATGCACGGTTGAATGGAAATGGACCCATGGTAGAGCGCTATTTTAGTGGATGTGCCCACTGCGATGCGCATTAGCATGTGTTTTCCACGCAATAAGTAGCCATACAGGACCGCAACAATGCGCTTATAGAGGGCATCTGTCTAGATATGTTTGCTACAAGCAATGTTTCAATATCTGCAAAAAAACCAGAAGAGCACGTTGCGTGCGATTAAACTTGTTTTACCCTAGGCAGATATATGCCTGGAGAGCAATCAAAGAGGCGCGCAGGAGAGATGTAGCATGGCAGAGCTTGGAGATATGCCACAGCTTACAAGAAGGTATATGGTTTGCGAGTGAGCTGCTAACCGGCTTTTAGTAGAGGCTATTGTGTTTTCCTCTTTGTTGAGAAAACCAGCAAGTAAGCTCAAATATGCGTAGAGCTAACTTGCTGGAATTTGTTCTCAAATCTGTTGACTGCGATCGCTCCCTGGCTTTTTTTGCATGTGCTGGTATTCGGGGTCCGCATTATACAGATCCGGCTGCAGAAGGTTAGCTTCTGTCAAATACATAAGAATGCACAGACTTTTTTGGGAGCTTACAGAGCAGGGGAACTTAAGCACCCACTTCAATGTGCTTGAGTGCGCCAATCAGTTCAACATCGTTATCTACACCGAGTTTTCTCATGACACTTTGCTTTTGAGCACTAATGGTTTTGATGCTGCGCTTGGTGCAATTAGCAATTTTTGTGACAGTCATTCCTCGTGCATACAGGCGCATAACTTCCATTTCGCGCATGGTCAAGGCTTCTTCGGCCAGATGGTCGCCAGCTCCATTGAACATGTGTTCGATGAGTAATTTGGACGTTTCTGGGTCTACATATTTCATGCCTTTGAGCACGGCATCAATTGCAAAGGGCAATGCTGGAATACCACTGGATTTGCTGACAAAACCGGCGCCGCCAGAGGTCATAATGCGTCTTACACGCACTAGATCATCGTGTTGTGACAACACAATAACTTTGACATCGGGGAACAGTCGGGTGACCTTCTCAAGCATGAGCAAGCCATCTGGCTCAGAATCACCATCAAAGGAAAAGTCAGAAATAAGCACGTCGCATTGCGATTGCTTGAGAGCGCTAAACATTTCTGTAATGGAACGCACTGCAGCTACGACTTTGCAATCAGCCCTGCTTTCTAAAAGTTTTACCGCACCTGTGAGAACTACTGGGTGATCGTCTGCAACAATAATATTTATGGTCTTAAAAGCCATGTCTCCTCCACCAATTTAAAGAAAAAGTATCTGTTTTTTTATTTGTCAAACAGCGAAAATTTTGGGCTATTTGAGATGCATCAGTGATTGGAAACTCCTATCTCTCAGACAAGAAAAATCTGATTTTTGTATAAGAATTTCCGTGCCCGTACTGTTTGAGCAAATGGGTATTACGGGAAAAACAGGTGCGTTTACCGGCACGAAGGCATAGGTATATCCACCGTATTTCCGGGGATAATTCCTCGTTTTGAAAACCACCCTTTATTCATTTCAAGCGCGTAGCGTATAGGGTGTGTGGGACAGTGCCTATACGTAGTCTGCGCTTGCATTTCATCGATATTTATAATTACCCCATGTTCATCAATAAAGGCGATAGACAGTGGGATGACCGTGTTTTTCATCCAGAAACAATGCATGTCGTTTTTATTAAATACGAAAAGCATGCCTTCATTGGGCTTTAAGTGTTGTCGAAACATCAGTCCTTTGCTACGGCTAGCAGGTGTTGCTGCAATTTCAGCCACAATAGAGTGTGAGCCTATGGTTAGCGTGTGCTCAATATGTGCGCCAGCGGTCTGTGCTGCAGGCTTGTGGATGTTATCGGTTCTGTCAGCAGAGAATGCATAGGGTGCTTGCAGAGATGCCACGCTTAGAGCGATACAAAAGACGATAAAAGCCCAACGCCTGAAGCGAACAAAGAAGATGGCTCGGTGCAGGCCTGGATATAAGCTTGCATGGCTCAAAATAAAGGGAAGGACTGCAATGTGCAACGGTTAAACCTGAAAATTCTTGGAAGGTGTATATTGATTTTCAAAGCGCTATGTCGCAAAGAGAGGGTGTGTGTGACATATCCCCTTGCTGGCGCTCAAGAAAAACCGCATTTAATTTACCTGAATTTTGAGTCTAATGGCATCCGTAACTTCCCTGCATTATTGAGATTTTTCTATAGACATCCGTTTTGCGTTGCCAAAATATTTGAAATTTACATAAAAAAGCGGGTCGCTGCCGAAGTAGCGATCCGCTTTTAACAACCTATAGCAGTCGTACTGTCCACTGCATAGGCAGGGGCTTTGACAATACTACTCAGCAGCAGCAGCGGGGCCTTCAGCTGGGTTTGCATCGGTTTTTGTGGCGCTTTCTTCACCGACTTTCTTCTCAGCTGCATGCGCTGCTTTTTTTTCTTTTTCTTTTTTCTTGTTGGCACGGTGATGTGCTACAGCTGCTTTCTTTTGCTTATGCTGCGCGTTTGCGTCAGCAGCGCTAGCTTCTTGAGTGGTATTGGCGCCAACAGCAGTAACATCTTGTGTTGCCATGGTAGGTTCAGCAGCGTTAGCAGCAGCGGCTACAAAACCGGCGATAAGTGCGCAGACTAATTTATTCATTGTGTTCCTCGTGGAAATTGAAAAAAGGGGTAAATCAGGTTTTAAGGTGCAGTCTGCTGTTTAATTAATAGCGGCTTTGACTGGAAGACGGTTGCTGCCCTGCTGTGCCAGCTGGAGCAGGTGTTTTGGAATCTTGCGTAGCTTTGCTAGGAGTCGTTGCTGTATTTTGTTGAGCAACATTATTTTCAGCAGCGTGCGCAGCACTAGCTAAAAAGCCAACCACGAGTGCAATAGCGATTTTGTTCATGTTCATCCTTATAAAGATAAAAAATGGGTTCTAAGTAATTTTTAAATACAGCTTGAAAATATTCAGCAAATTATATTGCTGCCACCATCAAGCGCATTTAAAATTGAAAATTATGGTATTCGAAAGGTAGCTATATGCCTGGTAATGTAAAAAGCACTTCATTATTATCTAGCTAAGTTAGATAAAAGTAATAAATGATAATAAGAAGGCCTGTTTTTGCAGCTCACTAGTGTATCTATTGCTTGAAGCCACCCCTACAGAGATAACGCTTATTTAAGGTAGCTAAAAATCTCATCTTTTGGTTTTCAGTGATGAGCGTTCTATGATGACCTGTTTAATTGTTTTAAGCATTTTTTGGCTCCCTGTAAGGAGTACAAAAATAATAATGGATGGGAATGGATGAACTCAAAAGGCAGGTTCTCTTTTTAGGATGAGACTAGTCTATTTTGCCGATTTTGAAATTATTTATGTGTTGGTTTGTTTAGACCTGAAAACGAGGTTTAATTTAAAAATATTAGTGGAGTTTAGTCCATGCTGGTGTGAGGTGTTGTGCATCTTTTAAGGCGATACATGTTCTAATAGAGCATGTGCTTAATAGCACCATGATTGCTGCAACCATCTTGCTTTGGATGCCGAAAATTTTTTGTTCTACCCAAGAAGATAGAGGGTCTGCTGGCTGAACGCAGCTTTATTTTTATGGGATGTGTTGTTATTTTTAGGCAAAATTGAAAATGATTCTGATGCATTGAAAGGCGCAATGCTTTTAGATTATTCTGATAAATGTTAATGAATAAACAGATATCGTTATATTAATGAGCCATGATGTACATGGCTTTGTATTTAGGATGAAATCACTATGACTTATATGCACATTAAAGTTCCAGGCGGTGAAAAAATTACAGTGAATGCGAAAGGGCAATTACAGGTGCCTGATCAGCCGATCGTTTCTTATATTGAAGGAGATGGGATTGGTGTAGACATTACGCCTGTAATGATTCGTGTGGTAGATGCTGCAGTGAATAAAGCGTATGGAGCTAAAAGAAAAATTCACTGGATGGAAATATATGCTGGTGAAAAAGCTACGCAAGTATATGGTGAGAATGTGTGGTTGCCCGATGAAACCTGTGAAGCGATAAAAGAATATGTCGTTTCTATTAAAGGTCCATTGACCACCCCGATTGGTGGAGGTATTCGTTCATTAAATGTAGCTTTGCGCCAAAATCTGGATTTATATGTTTGTGTTAGACCGGTTCGCTATTTCAATGGAGTGCCTTCTCCTGTGCGTGAACCTGAAAAAACAAATATGGTTATTTTCCGAGAAAATTCTGAAGATATTTATGCTGGAATTGAATGGCAAGCCGATTCGCCTGAAGCGAAAAAAGTGATTGCATTTTTGCGCACAGAAATGAACGTGAAAAAGATCCGCTTTGACGAGCACTGCGGTATAGGCGTTAAGCCTGTGTCGCGCGAAGGTACAGAGCGCCTAGTACGCCGTGCCTTTCAATATGCGATTGATAATCACTCTAAAGTGGTTACTCTGGTGCACAAAGGCAATATCATGAAATATACGGAAGGGGCCTTCCGTGATTGGGGATATGCATTAGCGCAAAAAGAATTTGGCGCAACGTTGCTCGATGGTGGCCCTTGGATGCATTTTAAGCACCCTCAAACCGGCGCTGACATCGTGGTGAATGATGTGATTGCCGATGCTTTCTTGCAACAAATCCTGCTGCGTCCTTCTGAGTATGACGTGGTTGCAACGCTGAATTTAAACGGGGATTACATCTCTGATGCACTGGCTGCGCAGGTTGGCGGAATTGGTATTGCGCCGGGCGCAAACTTGTCTGATACCACGGCTCTTTTTGAGGCGACCCATGGTACTGCTCCAAAATATGCAGGCAAAGATTACGTGAACCCCAGCTCAGAAATACTCTCTGCAGAAATGATGCTGCGCCATATGGGGTGGACGGAAGCTGCCGATATTATTTTGAGCGCAATGGAAAAATCAATCCTACAAAAACGTGTGACCTATGATTTTGCGCGTTTGATTCCTGGTGCGACGCAGGTGTCGTGCTCGGGGTTTGGTGAGGTATTAATTGAAAATATGAGTGCGTAAACGTAGAAGTAAAGCGTAGAAAAAACGGGAAGCGCCACCATAAAAAGCGCCTGGCTTTTATGAAAGCCAGGCGCTTTTTATTGCTTTATTATGCATCCTCATTCTTTTCTTCTGTGGACTGCGCAATGGTATAACTGCCAGATGCCCAGGCACCTAGATCTATTTGTTTGCAGCGTTCTGAGCAAAAGGGTCGGAATGGGCTTGTTGCATTCCATTCGACTGGTTTATTGCAGATGGGGCAGGGGACAATGGTAGGAGGCATGGCAATTTAGCTTTCTAGAGCGTTTATGATGCGTCTAAGATACCACTATTGGAAAAGGCAGGCATAGCACCTGCCTTTTCCAATCTGTAACTTTTAGCAGATCGTAAATTGTCTCTTATAAATTGCACAAAGTGAGTTGAAACGGGATATCGTCATCTATAGGATGCGGACGCATATCGCCGTCTTGTATAGTAAAGCGAATCCACAGCATATGCTTATTGGCACTAGCTTCAGGAATAACATTAAGCTCAGGGGCTACGCGTATTTGCATCAATTGATAGGCGCGTCCAGAGAGCATTTGCTGATAGCTGCCTTCAACGGCCATCACTTTGGTTACTTGGCTGGATTCTCGGGCTATTTTGAGCACGATTCTGATTGCATCTCGTATTCCTAAAAAGGGTGCTTCCCATTTTTGGATATAGCCGCGGCGCTGTTCAGACGATTTTTGCTGCCAGGCATAATACGATGGTAAGTCGAAGCGACAGGTTCCACCAGGAATATTGGCTCGGTTACGAATGCTGCTTAACCATTCGTTGTCGACCAAATGCTGCCCCGCTTTGCCATGCATTTTATTGAGCGTATCAAGGGTACCTTGAATATCCAAAAGCATTTTTTCGAGCATATTGGGCTCGATGTCAGGGTTATCTCGATACAGGGTTAGCAAATGCCGCTGTCGATCGAGCTCTTTAATAAGCTCAGATCGTAGGTCAGTGCGACTGGTTACATCTGCGATCTCAAAGAGTGTCATTAGAGCGCAATGGTGTTCTCTGACATGATCTTGGCTGAGAAAAAAGGCAAAGCGCTCAAAAAGATCTTCAAGTCGCAATAGCGTCCGGATGCGCTCATTAAAAGGGTGTTCGTAGAGAATCACAACTTAAGGGTCGCTTGCAAGAAAGAGGAATTTCAAAAACTACTTGGTCTAACAATTAAAAATAAGCGTATTGGAAAATTACATGTATTCTAATCTTCCTGTACAAAGGCGTAAATGGATAGGATCTGCTTCAAGCCTTCTTTAATACTGCTCTGTAGTTCAGTGGTACGGTGGATTTCCCTTTAGAATTTTCTGGCTGACTCTTGGCATAGCTACTGTTAAAACTCTAATACAGAATCAGGTATATCAGATAAAAATGATCTTGAGATTATTTATTCACAGATGTTACGCAGGTACTCAAAAAGATTGTGGTATACGTGGGCACGAACCCCAATGCGTACCGCTGACTTTTAATTTTTGTTTTTGAGATTTTTTAAGCTGGTCATCAGGGGCGCAGTGGCCTGCATGTTGGGGTTCGTACCTCACCACCAACCTACCGTGCTTTTGTGATTTGTAGAGTTTAATAGAACCCTTTTATATATGCATCTCGGTAGGTTGGTGGTGACGAATTGAATCAACTACGGAACCCCAACATGCATACCACTGTCTTTTTAAATACCTGCGTAACATCAGTTATTCATTGAATAGCACTATGTCTACCCTTATTACCGATTACTCACTAAAAGACCACAATACATTTGGTTTAGCAGCGCGCGCGCGCTATGCCTATTTTATTCAAAATGAAGAGGACCTTTTAAACGCATGCGCTGATCTCCGTACGGCAGCGTGCCCAAGACTCATTTTGGGTTCTGGCAGCAATGTACTTTTTTTGAGTGAGGTATTTGAAGGGGTGGTGTGGCATATGGACTGCAAAGGGCGCCGTTTGGTCCATGAAGATGCCACACATCGCTTCATTGAAGTGAGTGCTGGTGAAAATTGGGCAGCCTTTGTGGAGTGGACGCTCGAACAAGGTTGGCCGGGCTTAGAAAACTTAGCACTGATACCTGGAACAGTCGGTGCTGCGCCCATACAAAATATTGGTGCCTATGGCATGGAGGTGAGTGCCTATTTAATGCAGGTGCGTGCACTTGAATTGGCAAACAGAAAGTGGGTAACGCTAGATGCTGCTGCTTGTGCACTAGGCTATCGGGATAGTTTTTTTAAAAGAGCAGGGCGAAATCGTTTTGCCATTACTTCTTTGACTTTTCGTCTACCTAAAGCGTGGAAGCCCTCTGGACAGTACGCGGCACTTTCTGATGAGTTAAAACGGCGTCAAATAAAAGAGCCCGGGCCTCGTGATATTTTTGATGCCGTGGTGGCCGTACGACGCGCAAAGCTCCCGGACCCTGCCATACAAGGTAATGTAGGTAGTTTTTTTAAAAACCCGGTAGTGAGTAAAGACTTGTTCCAAGTATTAAGCCATACCTACCCTAATATGGCTGCATATCCCCAACCTTGCGGCAATGTTAAGCTGGCAGCCGCTTGGCTTATTGAGCAATGCGGTTGGAGAGGGCGGCAAGAAGGTGGGGTAGGTGTGCATGCTCAACAAGCCTTAGTTTTAATTCATTATGGTGGAGCAACAGGCGCGGATATTTGGCAGCTTGCACAGCGCATTGCGCATGATGTACAACAGCGTTTCGGTGTGCATTTGGAGCCTGAGCCTTCTATCGTGAGATGATGGCACTTCGTACTATTTCAAAAGAAAGAATGTAAAAAATGGCTAGAACTTTATACGACAAATTGTGGGATTCGCATGTAGTGCACGTCGAAGAAGATGGCACCACACTGCTTTATATTGATCGTCATTTACTGCATGAAGTGACTAGCCCACAAGCCTTTGAGGGCCTGCGTTTGGCGCAGCGTCCTGTATGGCGTGTATCTGCTAACCTCGCAGTATCTGATCACAATGTTCCGACCGTTGGGCGTAGCCAAGGGATTGCAGATCCTGTATCTCGATTACAAATCGAAACGCTAGATGCGAATTGTGAAGCACATGGTATTACGCAGTTCAAAATGGACGATGTGCGTCAAGGTATTGTGCATATCATTGGACCTGAACAGGGCGCAACGCTGCCTGGTATGACGATTGTCTGTGGAGACTCGCATACCTCAACGCATGGTGCTTTTGGTGCGCTGGCTTTTGGTATTGGCACTTCAGAAGTTGAACACGTCCTGGCCACGCAAACTTTGCTGCAAAAGAAAAGCAAAAATATGCAAGTGCGCATCGAAGGGGCGTTGCCTGATGGATGTTCGGCAAAAGATGTAATTTTGGCGGTGATTGGTCGTATAGGAACAGCAGGAGGCACTGGTTACGCGATTGAATTTGCTGGTTCAACAATTCGCGCGTTGAGCATGGAAGCGCGTATGACCGTATGCAATATGGCTATTGAAGCAGGCGCACGGGCAGGGATGATTGCTGTAGATAACACCACATTGGATTATCTGTGCGATCGCCCATTTGCACCAGTAGGTGCACAGCGAGAACAAGCGCTGACGTACTGGCGCACGCTGGTTTCGGATGAGGGTGCGCACTTTGATTGTGTGATAGAAATCGACGCAAGTACGCTTAAACCGCAGGTAACATGGGGAACCTCGCCAGAAATGGTGTTGCCTATCGATGGATCTACTCCCGATCCGGCGCAAGAGCTCAATGATAGTAAACGCCAAGCTATGGAGCGTGCACTAGATTACATGGCCCTCAAACCCAATACCCCTCTTGAATCTATTCAATTAGACAAAGTTTTTATTGGCTCCTGCACGAACGGTCGTATAGAAGATTTACGGGCCGCCGCCCATGTGGTGCAAACATTAGGGCGACGCATTGCTCCTACGATACGGCAGGCGATGGTGGTCTCCGGCTCTGGTTTAGTGAAAGCACAAGCTGAAAAAGAAGGGATAGATCAAATTTTCTTACAAGCAGGGTTTGAGTGGCGAGAGCCGGGATGCTCGATGTGTCTGGCTATGAATGCAGACCGTTTGGAGTCTGGAGAGCGCTGCGCATCTACTTCAAACCGCAATTTTGAAGGGCGGCAGGGAGCGGGTGGACGCACGCATTTATTGAGTCCTGCTATGGCCGCTGCGGCTGCTATTGAAGGGCATATTGTGGATGTGCGCAAACTGATGTCAGGTAACGCAATTTGATAGTTTGTTAGGGCACGTCCTCAATTGCCCTAAAGGCGTATAGCTCCTCTACTTTTACCTAAACCTACGGTCATACAATCATACGATGGAAAAATTCACGGTCTATACAGGCGCAGTAGTGCCGCTTGATCGGGATCATGTCGACACGGATGCGATTATCCCGAAACAATTTTTAAAATCTATTAAGCGCACAGGCTTTGGCCCCAATGCATTTGATGAGTGGCGCTACCTCGATCGTGGAGAGCCTGATCAGCCTGACCAAGCGCGCGTAATAAATCCTGATTTTGTTCTTAATCAACCCGCGTATCAAAAAGCAACTATTTTGCTGGCAGGCCATAATTTTGGGTGTGGCAGTTCGCGTGAACATGCGGTATGGGCGTTACAGCAATATGGATTTCGCGCCATCCTAGCGCATAGCTTTGCAGATATTTTTCATAACAACAGCTTAAAAAATGGCCTGTTGCCCATCACGCTTAAATCATCAGAGATGGATCATCTTTTTGGTTTAACGCGTTTGCTTAAAAGTTATGAGCTCACTATCGATTTGGTTGCGCAGCGCGTACGCCTGGTAGATGGAGTGGAATATGCATTTAATATATCCCCGTTTCATCGAAATTGTTTGCTCAATGGTCTCGATGATATCGGCGTCACGCTGCATCACGCTGAAAAAATCAAGCAATTCGAGGCACAACTAAAAATTAGCCAGCCTTGGTTAAATGCACGGTAGGTTGGTGGTGAGCAACGTTCCCCAACATGCGTACCGCTGACTTTTGATCTTTGCTTTTGAGCGTTTATAAGCTGGTCATCAAGAACGTTGTGGCTTGCATGTTGGGGTTCGTTCCTCACCACCAACCTACGTGCGATTGGTGGTGAGGCGCGAGTAGGTAGCGTACAAAAAAGGGCGTCCGTATTTTTATGCACGGACACCCTTTTGGCGTATCAAAAAAACGTTGTCTTATGCTGCAGTTGAATCTGCAGCGGCGCGCTCTGCAAGCTTGGCAACATACTGTTTACGGAAACGATTAAGCTCTTGTACCGTTTTAAACGACTCGCCAAAGAGCAGCGAGAGGTTATGCAAAATGCGGTCGATAACTTTCTTTTCCCATTCTCCGTCAAAGCGGATTTGCTCATCGAGCCAGTGCTCTAACCACTCAGGGTCCGGCAAGCGCGATTGCACGGTGTCGTTGGGGAAAAGATCGCGGTTCACATGAAGATTGGTTGGGTGCAAAGGCTTTTCCGTGCGACGCGCAGAGGCCATAAGTACCCCAATTTTTGCAAATGCTACGCGTGCCTCATCGCCTTGCCGGTTCAATGCTTTTTTCATGTAACGCAAATAGGCGCCGCCGTGCCGTGCTTCATCGCGTGAGATGGTTTCATAAATGTGTTTGATGACGGGCTCTGTATGCCATTCACTTGCTCGGCGATACCAATGATTTAAGCGAATTTCCCCACAAAAATGCAACATCAATGTTTCAAGGGGGGGCGCTGGGTCAAAGGGGAAACGTACCGCATGCAGCTCTTCTTCGGTAGGCGCGAGTTCAGGGCGGAAGCGTCTTAAGTATTCCATTAAAACCAGCGAGTGCTTTTGCTCTTCAAAAAACCAGATACTCATAAAGGCGCAAAAATCACTGTCATCGCGGTTATCTCGCAAAAACATTTCTGTTGCAGGCAGAGCGGACCACTCGGTAATCGCATTCATTTTGATCGTTTTAGCTTGCTCATCCGAGAGCAGGCTCGCATCAAAAGTGTCCCATGGAATATCCTTTTCCATATTCCAGCGAATAGCTTCGAGCGATTGATAAAGGTCGGGATACAGCATGGTTTCCATAAGAGCCTCTTGATATACGGGAGTATGTGGCGTTTGGTTGCGTCAAAATAGACACAAAAGTACAAACGCAGTAACAGATCTAATAACGTTTCTAGCGTGCCATCCATGCGATGATCCTATTTGACTCAAGCGTTTGCTAGTCAAAGATCTGCCCTATTATGGAGCGCCATGGAGCATATCGGAAGAACGCGCTAGAAAAGGTGTAAAGACGGTGAGATAAAGGGAAATCATTGAAGATGCCCGAAGAAGTCTACCAGTAAATACATTCGTGATGATAGCATGGGCTCTTTCTTGAAGCGGTTTTTTTAGGGCATGTCCTCAATTGCCCCAAAGGGCCCATCTTCGGGGTCGTGCGGTGCTCGGGATCCTCACTGTACTTAAGTACAGCTCCGGTCCCTGCGCTCCTGCTCCCCCAAATATGAACCCTTTGGGACAATTGAGGACACGCCCTAGGGTGCTATATAGCAGGTGGTCAAGATATTTTTTATTCTGGCCTTTTATTTGACCTTGGTTGACTGCTCGCATGCAGCAACTCTGTATGGATTCTTTTTTCTCAGATGGCGCTTTTTCCTTCCTCTCTCTACACACGCGGCAGCAAGCTGCCAGACTTGCTAGCGCAGCGCATTCTGATACTCGATGGAGCGATGGGCACGATGATTCAGTGTGAGCGCTTAAGTGAGGCAGACTATCGCGGGACTCATTTTGCCGATGCAACCCAAGATCTAAAAGGGAATAACGAGCTGCTTTCGCTTACGCGCCCCGATTTAATTAGCCGTATTCACGCTGATTATCTTGCTGCCGGGGCCGATCTTATTGAAACCAACACATTTGGTGCGACTGGGGTGGCGCAAGCCGATTACGGTTTAGAAAAATGGGTGCGAGAAATGAATCTCGCCTCTGCCAAGCTCGCACGCGCAGCATGTGACGCATATAGCACCCCTGAGCGTCCACGTTTTGCCGCTGGTGCGCTAGGGCCTACGCCTAAAACGGCTAGCCTATCTCCTGATGTAAGCGATCCTGGAGCGCGCAATGTGAATTTTGATAGTTTGCGCGAGACTTACTATGAACAAGCGCAAGCGCTGCTGGAAGGCGGAGTAGATGTTTTTTTGGTTGAAACTATTTTCGACACACTCAATGCCAAAGCTGCGCTATTTGCGTTGGATGAGTTATTCGAACACACGGGTGAGAATATACCTATTTTGATTTCAGGTACCGTCACCGATGCATCAGGCCGTATTTTGTCAGGTCAAACCGTGGAAGCTTTTTGGAATTCCCTGCGCCATGCGCGGCCGTTGGTATTTGGTTTGAACTGTGCACTGGGTGCAGCCCTTATGCGCCCTTATATTGTTGAGCTGGCACAGTGCTGTGATTGCTATATCTCTTGTTATCCCAACGCGGGGTTGCCCAATCCAATGAGTGATACGGGCTTTGATGAAACCCCAGACGTTACTTCTGGCTTGCTCGCAGAGTTTGCTCGCTCTGGTTTGCTTAATATGGCAGGAGGATGCTGCGGCACCACCCCCGCGCATATCGCCGCAATTGCCCAGGCTCTGCAAGGGTTACCGCCACGTGCGCTGCCGCAATAGGGTGGTGGTGAGGTGCGAATCTCAACATGCATACCACCAACTTTTTGAAACCCCTACGCAGGTTTTAGCACGGTAGGTTGGTGGTGAGGCACGAACCCCAACATGCGCGCCACTGGCTTTTAATCTTTGCTTTTGAGCGTTTATGAGCTGGTCTTCAAGGGCGCCGTGGCTTGCATGTTGGGGTTCCTTCGTCACCCCAACCTACCGTTCTAAAACCTGCATATGGATATTAAAGCGATGGTTACAAGTTTAGCGGTATGCATGTTGGGGTTCGTGCCTCACCACCAACCTACCGTTCTTTTATTTACCTATCTTTTTTGTCCCCCGTGAATCCAC
Organism: Mycoavidus cysteinexigens; assembly: GCA_031963225.1. Taxonomy (GTDB): domain Bacteria; phylum Pseudomonadota; class Gammaproteobacteria; order Burkholderiales; family Burkholderiaceae; genus JASSUD01. The sequence continues at coordinate 26,286 of JASSUD010000017.1, read as the reverse complement.
ACTCTCCTTCTCCCCTCTTGCGTCTATCCGGCCTAGAGCCTTTTAATATTGGCCCACAAAGCCTGTTCGTCAATATTGGTGAGCGCACGAATGTGACTGGCTCCAAAGCATTTGCTCGCATGATTTTGAATGACCAGTTTGACGCTGCGCTCGAAGTGGCTCGTCAACAGGTTGAAAACGGTGCGCAGATTATTGATATCAATATGGACGAGGCGATGCTCGATTCCAAAGCGGCAATGACGCGCTTTTTGAATCTGCTGGCCTCTGAGCCGGATGTGTCACGCGTTCCATTGATGCTGGATTCTTCAAAATGGAGTGTGCTTGAAGCGGGGTTGAAATGTGTGCAAGGCAAGCCGATTGTCAATTCCATTTCGCTTAAAGAAGGGGTGGCAGAATTTACCTATCAGGCTCAAAAAGTGCGTCGTTATGGTGCTGCTGTGGTGGTAATGGCCTTTGATGAACAAGGCCAGGCAGATAGTTATGAACGCAAAATTGCTATTTGCGAGCGCAGTTATCGCTTATTGGTAGATGAGATAGGTTTTCCAGCTGAAGATATTATTTTTGACCCTAATATTTTTGCGATTGCTACAGGTATTGAGGAACACAACCACTACGCGGTCGATTTCATAGAAGCCACACGTTGGATTAAGGCGAATTTGCCGGGCGCTAAAGTGAGCGGCGGGATATCGAATGTGTCATTTTCCTTTCGGGGTAATGACCCTGTGCGTGAAGCGATTCATACCGTTTTTCTGTATCACGCGATCGCAGCGGGTTTGGATATGGGCATTGTCAATGCCGGCCAGTTAGGCGTGTATGAGGCACTTGACCCAGATTTGCGTGAGCGTGTTGAAGATGTGGTGCTAGACCGCCATCCTCAGGCGACAGAGCGCTTGCTAGAAATCGCAGCCCGCTATCAAGGTCAAGGAAGTGATACCGCTGCGCAAGACGCTGCTGCACGGCTTGCTTGGCGTTCTCTGCCAGTGGTTGAGCGTTTGGCTTATGCCCTAGTACATGGCTTGAATGCCTTTATCGTTGAAGATACAGAGGCGGCGCGGCAGACGGTTACGCGCACTATTGAAGTGATTGAAGGTCCTTTAATGGACGGCATGAATCAAGTAGGCGATTTATTTGGCGCCGGCAAGATGTTTTTGCCGCAGGTGGTGAAGTCTGCTCGCGTGATGAAGCAAGCCGTGGCGCATTTAATTCCGTTTATTGAAGCAGAAAAAGAAGAGGAAGCGCGTCAAGCAGCTGCGTCACAGGGGGCGGGGGCGTCACCCGACTCTACCGATAAAGTGCGCAATAAAGGTAAAGGGACCATGGTGATCGCCACCGTGAAAGGGGATGTGCACGATATCGGCAAAAATATTGTTTCGGTGGTATTGCAATGCAATAACTTTGAAGTGATTAACTTAGGCGTGATGGTGCCGTGCGCCCAGATTTTGGCTGCGGCCAAAGAGCATGACGCAGACTTTATTGGATTGTCTGGGTTGATCACGCCCAGCTTGGAAGAGATGGCGTATGTCGCCTCTGAAATGCAGCGTGATGATTATTTTCGTAGTCGCCGCATGCCATTACTCATTGGGGGAGCGACTACTTCCCGTGTGCACACGGCCGTTAAAATCGCTCCGAATTATGAAGGGCCCGTTATTTATGTGCCGGATGCCTCGCGTACGGTGCCTGTGGCTTCTAATTTGTTGTCTGAGACGCATAAAACAGCCTATTTGGCTGAGTTAGCGGAAGATTACGAGCGTATTCGTGTATTGCATGCTCAGAAAAAAACAACGCCCCTGATTTCTCTTGCAAACGCGCGTAGCTATCGTTTTAGCCCTGATTGGTCGAGTGCTGTACTCGTGCCTCCCAAAGCGCCAGGTCGCCATGTTTTTGAAAATTATGATTTAGCAGAATTAGTCCGTTATATCGACTGGGGCCCTTTTTTCCAAACTTGGGATCTGAGAGGGCCATTTCCGGCAATTTTGAAAGATCCCATTGTTGGAGAGACCGCACAGCGTGTGTATGCCGACGCGCAGCGTATGCTTGAACAGTTGGTGCAAGAACGTTGGCTGCAAGCCAACGGTGTGATCGCATTGCTTCCTGCAAATACGGTTAACGACGATGATATTGAAATTTATACCGATGCTTCGCGTACGCAAGTGGCATTGACCTGGCATACCGCTCGCCAGCAAACCGAGCGGCCTGTGATTACTGCGGAGGGTGGGCAGCATATCCGTCGTCCGAATCGCGCCTTGGCTGATTTTATTGCCCCCAAAGCATCCGGTAGGCAAGATCATATTGGCCTTTTCGCTGTAACTACAGGACTTGGAGCGCAAGTGCAGGAAGCACGGTTTCAAGAAACATTCGATGATTACAGCAGCATTATGTTCAAAGCACTAACTGATCGCTTGGTAGAAGCCTTTGCTGAGCGCTTACACGAATTGGTGCGCACGCAATTATGGGGATATGCGCCTGATGAGGCCTTGTCTATTGCGGAATTACTCAATGAATCTTATCAAGGTATTCGTCCTGCACCTGGCTACCCAGCCTGTCCAGATCACCGAATTAAAACAGCCTTATTTGATGTTTTGGGTTGCAAGGCCCTCGGTATGACTTTGACCGAATCGTGGGCCATGCTGCCTGCCGCAAGTGTGAGCGGCTTTTATTTCGCACATCCTGAGAGCACCTATTTTTCTGTAGGGAAAATGGGGCAAGATCAGCTCGAAGACTATGCGCAACGCCAAGGCTTAACGCCTGAAGAAGCGCAGCGCTCATTTGCAGGAATGGGCCTGTAGGTTGGTGGTGACGAAGGAACCCCAACATGCGCGCCACCAACTTTTAATTTTTGCTGTTGACCGTTTGTAAGCTGGTTTTCAAGAAGGCATTGGCTTGCATGTTGGGGTTCCTTCGTCACCACCAACCTACAAAATATCGTCGCTTAGTACGCCTAACCTGTATGCCCAACGCGTTAACTCTGCGGCATTGTGTGCGTCGAGTTTTTGCATCAGATTGAGGCGGTGTGTCTCAATGGTTTTTAAGCTGATGATGAGGATCTCAGCAATGGCCCGGTTGGGGTTGCCTTGAGCGATGAGTTTTAGAACTTGGCGTTCTCGTGCCGTGAGCGCATGCTGTTTCGCTTTGCCCGTATTCGCCATTAAAGCGCGGATTTGCGTTTCATCTAAGGCCGGGTCTAAATACAAGCGATTTTGCATGACAGTTTCAATCGCCTGCAAAAGCTCTTTTCTACCGCTGCGTTTTAGTACGTAGCCTGCTGCTCCTGCATTGATCGCGTCTGCTGCACGCACCTCTGTCGCTGTGGCTGTGAGGGCCAGAATTTTGATGTTAGGGAAACGTCGATGGATTTGACGAATAGCTTCAATGCCGTCCAATTCCGGTAGGGTTAAGTCCATCAAAACGATTGTAGGCTGCAGCGAGCGGCACAGTGTGATGGCTTCTCGTCCATCCGCTGCTTCTGCTGCCACGGTTACATTTGGAATCGAACTAAGCAAAATGCGTAGGCCTTCGCGCATCAAGCTGTGATCGTCAACAATTAGAACTGAGCAAGTAGTGCTGACGCTCATGTAAGGTCTCCTTTTTGTAATTCCAATGCATGACTCCTTGATTACCTCTCGGCATGTGTAGCAAATTGCAAGCAAGCTCTTTTCATACGTTCTGATAGTAGCTGGCAGAGGGTTAAGCAGTGTAGCTCTAATAAGCCTTTTCAGAAAAAAGGAACTTGATTATCCATGATTTCGAATTTACTGGGTAAATTTAATTATGTACAGATTTAACCGGTATAGAGATACGAGGGTGAGGCAGGTGAGGCAGGTGAGGTGGTAGTGCGTAATTTATTTTTTGTAGGTGGATTGCATACGACTCAATCAGGCGAGAACAATAGCATTTTGCGGTTTTTGGGAGCTATTGTTGCAAAGCGCGCGAACAGATTCTTCAGCCTCAGTGTTGTTTTGTATGGCTGCCAATACAGTGGATAGTAAGTGTTTTACCTGCTGTGATTCTTCTTCCATAGCCTGTAACCGTGCTTCAAAAACTATATTCTGAGCTCCAAGCTCTTTATTCTTTTCTTTAAGCGTTGCTAACTCATCTGCAAAGGTTTGTTTGGTTTTACTAAATGCACGACTCACCGCTGAATGGATATCTCGTGAGATATCCGCAGACATATTTAATCGCTCTTCCAAAAAAGAATTTAATGTGCCAAATATTTCTACTTTTATCTGTTTATTGTCCTTGGTTTTTTGCGCTTCTCGGTGATCATATAACCATACTGCAGTGGTTGCACCCACTCTAACGATGATGGCAAGCGCACTCGCAATCGTAACAAAAAGCGATATTTGGGCCGAAGAGCAAATCAACAATCCTACATAGATTGAGGCGCTGAGCATGCCACTTGTGAAGGCAGGTGCAGAAGCTAAAAATTTATTCAAAGTCACGGACTCCAAGAGCTGGATGATCTTAGGTTTTGAAAAAATATCTAATCTTATAGATGCCTCAAGCTGCCTAAGGTCTCCAATCGATTTGGCCAATTCGCAACAAGAAAGCAATTGCAGTTCAAGTAATTGCTTGGCGTTTGTAGAGTCATTTTCCTTCAGCTCATCAAGAATAGATTTAAGCGTAGACACTATTTTTAGCGCTTGATCTATTAAAGCAGTACCGGAATGGATGTTTTTTTCAATGGCGTATTTTTCTTCTGCAGTCAGCCAGTAATTTTTACTGATATTCGAAATGCTTAAAAGCGTGTTGGCTTTGGATAATTCGCTCAGTGCTGTGGATGCATGGGTATATTCTTCTAAGAGCGCATCGAGATCCTCTTCCGTGAAATTCGATTTGATAGCTAGGGAGGAAACGAGGAAGGTGAGCTTTTCTTTAGGTAAAAATTCGAGAAAACCGCTCCAATCCTCCATCGATTGAACACAGATTGCTTTTCGAAAGGTATCTACGATCTGGCTAGAAACGACTGCCCCATCGGTCTTAAATTTGGTGAATTGATCATTAAAAAATGCCTCAAATTTAGAAATGGTATCTATTTCGGTAGGGGTATCTACCAGAGAAAATAAACGCATTTCTTGATCGACAACGAAGGCAGAAGGCTTGTTTGCCACATCGTAGCCCCCGAATTCAAAAACCTGTATGCGGAGCGACTCTTCCGCCGCCCTTCCCAAACGAGAGTAAGGATATGAGTTACCAGCAATAGCTAGGGAAGGAGAGGTAGCCTGGGCAAAATGGGATACGAGCCTAGTAGGTAGAGACAAAATGTCTTTGATCTGCACCATATGATTTAAGTAACCATTAAAAATAAAAACTTCAGTAGTTTTTTGGGAGCCGGCAAAATTTTAGGCCACAAAAGCTTTTTCCACCACATAATGGCCTGGCTGGGCATGGCTTCCTTCAGTCAAGCCACGTTCTTTAAGTAGTGCACGGGTGTCTTTTAACATATCTGGGCTGCCGCATAGCATTAAACGATCATTTTCTACAGAAAATGCAGGGAGTTCAAGGTCGGAGAACAGTTTTCCGTTTTGAATCAAATTCGTAATGCGCCCCTGTGTAGCAAAGGGCTCTCGCGTGACAGTGGGGTAATAGCGTAATTGTTGTTGTACGCACTCGCCTACATAAGGGTGATGAGGGAGCTCGTTGGTGATTTGGTCGTAATAGGCCAGCTCATTGATGAAACGGCAGGTGTGCGTAAGTACGATCCGTTCATATCTTTCATAGAGCGTGAGGTCTTTGATCAAGCTCATAAATGGAGCGATGCCTGTGCCTGTGGACAAAAGCCATAAAGTGCGTCCGGGGAGCAAGCTATCAGCCACTAGCGTACCTGTAGCTTTTTTGCTGATATAGAGCAAATCGCCCGCTTTGACGTGCTGCAAGCGCGAGGTGAGAGGGCCATCAGGGACTTTAATCGACAAAAACTCTAAATGTTCTTCATAGTTGGCGCTCACCATGCTGTAAGCACGCATCAAGGGTTTTCCATTGACTTCAAGGCCAATTAATGTGAATTGACCATTTTCAAAACGAAAACTGGGGTCGCGTGTGCAGGTGAGGCTAAAGAGCGATTCGGTCCAGTGGTGCACACTCAAAATAGTTTGTTGTTGACTTGGATTCATGGAGAAATGGCGCCGCTATGGGGTTGCGAAAGAGATTTAGTGTTCATTTTAACGCTGTTGTGCGAGTACATGTCTTATAGCACGTGGTCCTGTATATGCGACGAGGGCTGCGCAGAGTGCAATGATTGTAAGGCCTATAGATAGGGAGGTGAGTTGGGCAATGGTGCCTATTAGTACGGGGCCAATGAGCAGGCCTACGTATCCTATTCCCGCTACATGGGCTATGCCCTGAGCGGCTTGTATGCCTTCTACCCGTGCTGCAGCAAAAATCATAATAGGATAGACATTCGCAAAGCCTAGCCCTGCTATGGCAAAACTGATCAACGCTAAGCTGGGAGAGGTAAATAATAAACCGGTTGTAATGGCTGTGCAGGCAATCCATCCACTTATTGCTAAAAGAAGTCTATTTCCAAGGCGGGCCCGCAAAAAATCACCTACAAAACGGCCACAGGCTATGCCTGCAGAAAATGCTGCATAGGCGATGCTACTTAAAGCAGGCCCTGCTTGGAGGTTCTCTCGCATATATACCGTAATCCAGTCATATACGGCACCTTCGGCGATAAGGCCAATGAGTGCGATACACCCCAATGCCAAAATTCCTCGGTGAATACGTGCAATGCGCGTAGTTTGAGGGTTTTGTATAAGGTTTGGCGGTGGAGCAATGGCAGGTTCTTTACCTGTGAGCGCAGGGCAGAAAAAAAGCACTAATGCCAGACCAGATAAAGCGATGCTGACAAAGTGAGCGGTAGAAGTCATGCCATGCGATAAAAGAATGCCTCCCCCTGTAGCCCCAGCAATACCACCCGTGCTGTACATGCTATGCATGAACGACATGACGGGTTTATTTAACGTTTTTTCCAGCATACTAGCTTGGGCATTGACTCCCACATCGAGAATGGCTGTTCCGATTCCAAAAATGACCAATATAAGATTAAGCGTAATAAAAGAAGGCGCTAGCAGAATGCCTGCTGCACTTGAACACATCAGTGCGCCTCCCACTGTGCAAGCCATGCGATTCCCTACGCGATCTATCCATTTACCTACATATATGAGTGTGGCGATAGATCCTGCTGCGATAGCAAAAAAAGCTACAGAGAGTTGGGCGGCATTTAAATCAAACTTGCCCTTTATGGTGGGAATATGAATACCCCAAGAGGCGTACATGCATCCGAATATAAAAAACAGCCCCATCGTAGCTAAGCGTGTGCGGGTGGGTTGCGTAAAACGGAGTCTAGAAAAAAGCATCAAGGCCTGGAAAAACAAAAAAGTGAGTTTGGCTAAATTAAACCAAAGATGGCTGCAAGGGGTAATTAATGTATGTGCGTGCATTGCTTAGAAAAGTACCGTAGTGTGGATGCAGTAACTGGAGCATTCAAATACGTTTACTTTTGAAAAATCCTAAATAAATTTTACGATGGTTTAACTGCATCGGCCATGAAAAATCAGGTCCTCTATGCACGCAATTAATAAAGTATACGTGTGGAATACTATTCGAATCAAAAAAAATGGACGTACAGTTTGTACTACAGGGTGACGAATAGAATTTTTTATTGTTTTTTTTGTGCTTACACTTTGCGTATTTGAAAATACCTCTGTATTATTCGGATCCGCTGGCAACCATATATAAAAATATGGATCTGCCGGAAAGTTTGCTCTCAAAACAAATGCTTTTTTGTGAAACATTACACATTGGTGTGAACTTGAGTAGAGCTGGAAACAGCTGATCTCTTTTTCTTGATTTATAAAGGACTCTCTATGTCTTCCTACAAAGAATTGCTCGCTCAGCGCGCAGAACTTGAAAGAAAAATTAAAACAGCAAAAGAAGCTGAATATACAGCGGTCATTCAGGCTCTCAAAAAGCAAATAGAAGAGTATGGTATTCTTCCTGAAGACCTTGGATTCGGTCGTGGAAAAAGCCGCAAGACCCGTCAACAGGGCAGCATTTCTCCAAAATATAAAGATCCAGTTTCAGGTTCACTGTGGTCTGGTCGCGGTAAAGCACCAAAATGGATTGATGGCCGTCCACGCGAAGAATTTTTAATTAATCGCTAAAATTTGAAAGCAGGGTAGGGTGAAATTTTTTGTCCTACCCTGTTTTTTCAGGTATGCCCTCTGCGCTTATTATTCAAGCACAAGGTAATGCGTATGTTGAAGTCTCTGTGTCTGCTTGGTTTTTTGTTGCGCGCACTCTCTCTGCATTAATTTCTCGGCGCTACTTGGTTGCTCTCCCCTGTTGCCGTATTATTTGCATCCGTCATCTAGCTCCATGTCTGGAGCGCTACTTTTTATTTTTTGGTTTTCGTTACCGCTTAGGTGTTACGGCAGTCTTTTAAACGCGTGCGTATATAAGCCAGACATTCAGATGCGAAGACACCAAAGAAATTTCCTATTGTTAAGTATTTTCCAAGGTGCATTTTTTTGAATGAAAGCAGCTTTTTATTGCGCTTTCCTGTTGCTAACTTTTTTAAGCATGCTTACGGGTTTCAAAAAACATACGTATCCCTACCTGTTTTAAGCGGAGCCTTTATCCGTTGCTTATTGTTTATCTGCGTTCTCTTCTAGAAATTTTTCCATTGGTTTTTTTGCGGCATTTTCTTACTTTTGTGCATTTTTAGAGACTGCTTCTCATTTTCTATTTTTTTGATTTCATACTCTGAACCCGTGAACGCTTTTGAAGAAAAACGTGATGTCGCGCGTAAAACCACATGCGTTAGCATCGTAGCAAACATTTTTACCGCTATTTTGCAAATGAGCGTGGGGGTCTTTGCGCATTCCCAAGCTTTGATAGCAGATGGGGTGCATTCGCTTGCAGATTTAGTGGCAGATGGCATGGTTTTGTTTGCCAACCGACACAGCGATGCACGGCCTGATGCAGATCATCATTACGGACATAGCCGCTATGAAACCGTAGCCTCTCTATTTTTAGGAATGCTGCTCCTAATGGTGGCAGCAGGCCTACTCTGGCGGGCTGGTAGCCGTATGCTAGGCGCTGGGCCTATTGCTCCTGTGCACAGCATGGCTCTTTGGGTCGCTATAGCGACGTTGTTTTTAAAAGAAGGGCTTTTTCGCTATCTACTTCGGACCGCGCAGCAAGTTCGCTCTGCTATGTTGATGGCGAATGCTTGGCATGCACGATCCGATGCCGCGTCTTCTCTAGTCGTTGCTATTGGCATTATGGGTAGCTTGCTAGGAGTGCGCTGGTTAGACCCAGTGGCTGCAGCGTTCGTAGGGCTGATGGTTGGCAAGATGGGGTTTTCTTTTACCTGGGATGCCTTGCAAGATCTCTCCGACCGGGCTTTAGATGAAGCCGCAACCGAACGCATGCGTGCTTTATTATTGGCAACGCCTGGAGTGCGCGATGTGCATGGATTGCGTACCCGAAAGATGGGCGATATGGCTTTAGTCGATGCGCATATTCTGGTAGACCCAACGCTGAGTGTTTCAGAGGGACATTACATTGCAGAGTATGCGCGAAGAGAAGTGTTAAAGGAGGAACGTGTACTAGATGCACTGATTCACGTGGATCCTGAAGATGATACGCCGACGACTTCTTTAGAAACGGAATCGCTGCAAGAATGGAGTGGGCAGGGCAATATAGACCTGCCGACGCGCGATATTTTGGAAGCATGCGTACAGCGTGTGCTACAGCCGTATGGATTGGTTTTTGAATCGATTACGATCCATTATTTACATGAACAGATCGATCTTGATATTTATCTGCCCCAGACCTGGTGTGTAGTGCCCTGTATGGCTAGTGTCACACAAGAGAAAACATCGCAGCCAGTCGCAGCGCCAACGGCAAAAGGACTGGCTCGCGAGTTGGGCGTGCGCCGAGTACGTTTGTTTTGTTCCGTGACGTTTTAAAGCACGGTAGGTTGGTGGTGGGCAACGTTCCCCAACATGCACGCCGCTACCTCCTTGAAGACCTGCTTATAAACGCTCAAAAGCAAGATCAAAAGTCAGTGGTGTGCATGTTAGGGTTCGTACCTCACCCCAACCTACCGAGACGCAAGTTTTAAACTTTGTTCCGCTGCTTGTAATGTATTGACCAACAGCATAGCGATAGTCATCGGTCCAACTCCGCCAGGTACGGGGCTTAGGTAGCCTGCAATTTCTTTTGCAGATTCAAAATCTACATCTCCACACAATTTTCCCGACGCGTCGCGATGAATACCCACATCGATGATGGTGGCGCCTGGCTTGATCATATTGCCGCGCAACATACGGGGTTGGCCTGCTGCAGCAATGACAATATCGGCTCTGCGCGTGTGCTCTTTAAGATTGTGCGTACGGCTGTGGCAGAGCGTGACAGTCGCATGGGCCTCTAATAATAAAAGCGCCATGGGTTTGCCAACGATATTGGAGCGACCAATCACGACAGCATCTGCTCCGGCTATGGGAATATGGTAAGCCTCTAGCATTTTCATCACGCCATGGGGTGTGCACGGACGAAAACCGGGTGTACCCAGCATGAGTGCACCTGCATGCAAGGCATGAAAACCATCTACATCTTTCTCAGGAGCAATCGCTGCGATAACGCGGCGCGTATCTATGTGCGATGGCAATGGAAGCTGTACGAGAATGCCATGCAATGTGGGGTCGCTATTTAAAGCGTGGATATGGGCGAGTAAGTCTGCTTCAGAAATCGTTGCAGGATGGTGTAAACAAACTGAATGCAGCCTGCTTTCCTTGCAGGCACGTTCTTTGCTACGCACATAGGTGCTGCTGGCTTCATCGTTGCCAACAAGAACCACAGCCAAGCCTGGCTGATGGCCAAGAGCGGTTAACGCTGCAGCGCGCTGTGCAACTTGATTGCGTAGTGTCTGTGCCAGGGCCCGGCCGTCAATGAGTTGGGCGGTCATGAAGAAGTCCTTTCTTGAGAAGATATAGAGGCATCGCCTTGGTTTTGCTGTGCCTGCCGTAATCTAGCTAGCATGTTACAAAACAACGCGCCTTGTTCAATCGCATCATCGAGTGCGATGTGCGTATGCGGTAGATCATCAAACCACTCTTTAGGAAGATGTGGTTTGATGCAGCGACGATAAGGGCGAGCAGGCTCGCTCATAGCGAAAGCCAGGGTTTTGATATCGAGCGCAGACCATGAATAAGGACAGCGTCCTACAAATCGCATCATGTACCAGAACATAAACGTAAAATCGAAACCCGCTGGAAAGGCGACAAAAACAGGCTTTCCAGGTAAGGCTTCAACCCACTTCACATAGGCACGTAATGCGTTCTCAGGAGACTGTAAATCATTGCGACATGCTTCCCAGGCTTTTGGCTGTTTTTTCCACCATGCTGCTTGAATAGGGTGGGCGGCAGCGCCGGGGAGGGTCTCTAGATTGGCGGAAAAAGTAGCGATCAGCTGTTTGTCTGCTGTGTAAGCTGCAGAGGCAAAACTCAACATCGAGTGAGGTCCAGGGATGGGGCCATCTGCTTCCACATCTGTGCTGACATAAATTTCAACCTCTGCTTCTTGTTTGTTCGAAGCATCTACACGGCTCTTCGTTTTGCCGGTATGGGGTTGGCAGTGGTCTTTCAACAATGGGCGTGCTATTTGCTTTTTCAAATACCATCTCTTTTGAACGATTTTGAATAGATTTTGAAGGATCATGAAAATAGCCTGTCTGCAACGTAGCGATTCGTTTTTCGCTCCTGACCAAATGTGGAGGTGCGGCCATGGCCTGGAATAAACGTGACATCGTCTCCAAGCGGCCATAGTCGGGTTCGAATAGAGTGAATCAAATCGGTTTGATTCCCGCGTGGAAAATCGGTGCGGCCAATGGAGTTAGAAAATAGCACATCGCCTACTAAAGCAAGCTTATGTGCTCGACTAAAGAAAATAACATGTCCGGGGGTATGTCCTGGGCAATGGTAAACCTCTAGTACTTCCTCTCCAAAATACACACGATCTTCATTTTTTAACCAACGATCTGGCTCAAATACTTGCGCAGGTGGAAAACCGAAGCGCACGCTTTGCTCTGGTAATAAATCCAGCCAAAAACGTTCATCTTCGTGGGGGCCTTCGATAGGCACCCCATGTCGACGTGCCAAAATCTGCGCTCCGCCGCAATGATCGAGGTGCCCATGGGTTAGAAAAATTTTCTCTAAAGTAACCCCGTATTCGTCAATTTGCTGCTCTATGCGTTCTAAATCTCCACCAGGATCCACCACCGCGGCCCGGCCGCTCACTTCGCACATTAATAAAGTACTGTTTTGCTCAAAGGGCGTAACAGGGATAATCCTAGTTTTCATGGAAAAAGACGGCAGAAAATAGTAGTAAAAGCAATGAAGGAAGCGGCATAAAGACGCAAGGTAGGTCTTCCATAGCATAGCCTAACTTTTTTGTGGCTATGCTATGGAAGACCTACCTCTGTACAGCCCCAGAATATCAAAAAAATAAAGGATTCTTTTGGAAAATCGTAAGCAGACCTTAACCGTTAGCTATCTTTTGCGTAATTCCCCTTTAGTTGCATTAGAAGCACAGCTTTTGCTGGCCTTTGTTTTGGGGTGGACGCGCACGCAGTTAATCACACGAGCAGACTGGGTTATAGAGTCGCAGCATCTCGACACGTTTTATGCATTAGAACGCCAACGCATAGAAGGAGTGCCGATAGCCTATTTGCTAGGTTATCGGGAATTTTTTGGCCTGGAATTCCACGTGACGCCCGATGTATTGATCCCTCGGCCTGAGACCGAAGGGCTTGTCGAGTGTGGATTACAGGCACTCTACGGGAAAAAGCGGGCTAGCGTATTAGAGCTAGGAACAGGGAGTGGAGCGGTTGCAATCTCTATTGCGCATCAGCTCCCAGAAGTACGTGTGGTGGCGACGGATCGTTGTCCCCATGCTTTGGCCGTAGCGGCCTCGAATGCGGCGCGTTTATTAGCAAGGGACCGGCCAGCAGGTGCTTTAACTTTTTTGCAAGGAGATTGGTATGGTGCGCTCCATGCAGATACAAACCCCATCATGCAGCGCTTCGATGTGATTGTAAGTAATCCTCCCTATTTACCATGGGACGATGCCCATCTTGCACTGGGTGATCTACGCTTTGAGCCTGCGCAGGCGCTCACTGATGGGGCGGATGGATTAGAAGCTTTGCAGACTTTGATACAGGGTGCGCCTGACAGGCTGAAAGCCGGAGGATCTTTGTGGTTAGAGCATGGCTATAACCAGGCCGCTGCAGTGCGCGCAGCGCTACATGCACACGGAGCGACGCAGGTGCGCTCCGTGTGCGATTTGGCAGGGATTGAACGAGTAACAGGAGGCGTTTTTAATTGTGCTGTCGGATTATATGTTGACTAGTACTTTCTCTAGCCATTTGGTCAATTTCAACTCGAAGCTACTCTAGTATGCTGGTATGCAAATAAGCGAGAAACTGTAGAGCATTTATATCGCTTTATGGATGGTGTGCTTACCTTACCCAAAGCTATAGAACTTAATTACAATAAAGACATACATCAATTAGAGGAGGAGACAATGGCTACTGTATTTTTGAGTCACATTGAGCGTATTCGTAAAGCGGAAGGGCGTAAAGAAGGCAAAGAGGAAGGGCTTAAACAGGGCGAAGAAGAAGGACGCAAACAAGGATTAGAGCAAAGCAGGCAGGTATTACTTCAGAATCTGCTTGAACGGCTACAAGCCAAGTTTGGCACTATCCCACAGGGTTATATAGATAAACTGACTAAGTTAGACTTATCTGCCTTGATAGCACCAGTCACCCGCATAAATACCGCTCACGCCTTGGAAGATATATTCCTGGCCCATTAACTCTTAATTTGCTCTATTCCTAAAATCGCATTCCCTATCCGAACCATCTATCAAGCAGATTTTGCTTCAGGAGGGCGGGCAAGGGCTGCGCGTTCTTTTGCTGCAAGCGATGCTCTTGCGCGTGCTTCTTGTTCCATTTTTTTGCCGCGCTCGATGACTTCAGGCAAGACCGGCACAAACGCTTTGAGTTTAAGTTCACCGCCTTGAAATAAGCATAAATCGCCTGGCGCAAAAGCTTGCCATATTTCATTGTCAGTCAGCGGTTGTGTTGCAATGACCGCGATTCGATCATCCGGTGTGGTGTGCTGTGCAAAATCCATGGACATATCTGCATCAATCAAATGCGCCGTTGAAAAAGGCCAGCGCCGAGTGACGTAGTGCAAGCGTGTTGAGCAATATGAAATAAGGAATTGTCCATTAGACAATAAAAAATTAAAAATACCGTAATCGGTAATTTTTTGCGTCAATTCCGTGACTTTTTCAAATAGCGCTTCTTGCGTAGGCTGTTGCGTAGGGAAGGCGTTGCGTAGGCCTTCCATCAATGCGCAAAAGGCATATTCACTATCGGTGGACCCAACAGGTTGATAAAAATCCCCTGTGTTTAGCGCGTTTTGGGAATAGTTCTGTAGGTCTCCATTATGCGCAAAGAGCCAGTGCCGTCCCCACAATTCCCGCCTAAAAGGATGACAGTTTTCCAGGGCAGTAATGCCTTGTGTAGCCTTGCGAATATGCGCAATAGTATTTTTGGATTTTATGGGATAGCGCTTAATCAGCTCCGCCACAGGAGATTCGCAGGAAGGGCGATGATCAATAAAAATCTGGCAAGCACGATCTTCAAAAAAACCTATGCCCCAACCATCGGCATGATGCGCAGTCCCACCCCCCCTTGCGGAAAAGCCGGTAAAGGAAAAAGTGACGTCGGTGAGTTCTGAACAGTTGAGGCCTAAAAGTTCGCACATGATAAAAAGCCAGTAAATTCCAGTGTTTGGGAAAAGTCTGTAAAAAACGCTATGGTTTTGGGCGCATGCTACCTGGAGGATGAAATTGCACCGGAGCGTACTCTTCAGAAGCCTTACTTTGCTTCTTCAATGCGCTCGTGGGCGCGGCGCGCCAGGCATGCCCATACACAATTTCGAATGTAAGAGAAATAATACCTTGTGGGTCCTGCTGCTTTTTGAGTGCTGCAAGTAAGGCTTGGTAAGTGCCTTTTCCCATCAACCCATCAGGACGTTTTGCGCCAGGGTATGCTCCCCAGCGGCGTATATCTTTCAGTAAAGACTCTGGACTCCGGTAAGTGACCGTCAGCTTTTCTGCATCCATGACCGGGTTTTCGAAGCCGCTATGGACCAACATATCGCCTATATCATGCATGTCGACAAAATCTAGCACTCTAGCTTGTGGATGCGCTGTATCTACCTCGGCCCAAGCGCTGCGCAATTCCTGCAAACTGTCAGGCCCTAGAGTGCTGAACATAAGCAAGCCATTTGCACCTAAAACATGCTGCCATTCGCTAAATAAGCGCGCGAGAGGATGCATGGGATGCTCATCCGACGCGCAATGGTTGGCTGGTTCAAGAAAAGGGCCTTGCCAAGGTAGGGCTAAGTTTGACCATAGCAACTCAAAGCAGGCCGGCGCAAAAGGTAAGGTGTTCAGATCACCCTGTACGGCATAGGCTGTCTTTTTTACTTTAACAAACCCATTATAAAGTTTGCGAAAAATCTTAAGAAGATGTGAGAGTGGTGTTTCTCGCAATATACTTGTATCTGATTTGAGCTGTGCTTTTAAAAGCATGCGCCTGGAAATATCTAGTCCCACAATCTTTGCATTGGGAAAGCGAGCCTGTAGTGTCGGCCAATCTTGGCCTGGCCCGCATCCCGCATCCAGTATTCGTTTTGGCTTGAGCACGATATAGTCTAGACGTTCATGCATGCGTTGGGCGATTTCGCGAGGCAAAAAAGCCACTTCTGAGAATGTCTGCGCTCGTCGATCAAATATTTGCGCAAGTCGATGTGCTTTGGAGAAGGTCAAGAGTGCTCTCATTTTTTAAAAACGCGAAGTACGTTACTGTACAGGGGATTGATGTGACGGCATCAGAATTATCCAGGTATGCTTTGCTTTTCATGCTTTTTGCTGTTATTTGTTCATAGGCTATTTGTAATTAAGCTTTTTATTATTTTTTTCTTTTGCTGCAGAGCGTTATGTTGCCGACTCACAAAAAAATCATTCACTCTATTCTTTCAGATGCTGTAGCGCGTATTGCCCCTGATGCCTCAACGGCATCTATTGTGTTGGAGAGGCCCGCTGCAGCGATGGGTGACGTGGCGAGCAATATTGCTTTGCAGTTGGCTAAGCCTTTGCGTATGGCGCCTCGCGCCCTCGCGCAACAGATCGCCGACGCTATACAAGAGGACGCACGTACTGCCGGTTTGATTGATACGGTAGAGATTGCAGGGCCAGGTTTTATTAATATGCGTTTGTCAAAGGCGGCTCACCAAGCGGTAGTGACCAACATATTGCGTTCGCAACAACAATTTGGTTGTGTATCGAACCCAGAAAAAGCGCAGAGTACCAGCGAGGCTCCTTCTGTATTAATTGAATTTGTTTCTGCCAATCCTACAGGACCGTTGCATGTTGGACATGGTCGCCAAGCGGTGCTGGGCGACACGCTATCCAATATATTGGATACGCAAGGTAAAAAAGTATATCGAGAGTTTTACTACAACGATGCAGGGGTACAAATCCAAACACTCGCACATTCTGTACAAGCGCGAGCACGTGGGTTAACGCCACAAGATGCAAATTGGCCAGAATCAGCCTATAACGGCGATTACATTGCGGATATCGCGCAAGATTATATGCGCGGCGAAACCGTTTGCGCAAAAGATGGCAGCCCGATACAGTCACAGAAAGATATAGAAGATCTCGATGCAATTCGCCGCTTTGCGGTAGCCTATTTGCGGCATGAGCAAGATGTAGACTTGCAAGCGCTGGGCGTGCATTTTGATCGATACTACCTAGAATCTTCTTTATATACCGAGGGTCGAGTAGAAGCGGCGGTACAAGCGCTTATTCATGCCGGCAAAACGTATGAGAGTGATGGCGCTCTGTGGCTAAAGACTACGGAGGAGGGGGATGATAAAGATCGGGTAATGCGTAAATCGAATGGCGATTACACCTACTTTGTTCCTGATATTGCCTATCACGTGACGAAATGGGAGCGAGGCTTTAAGCAAGTCATCAATATTCAGGGTTCCGACCACCATGGTACGGTTGCACGGGTACGTGCAGGTTTGCAGCAAATTGGTTTGGGTATTCCTAAGGGATACCCTGACTACATCTTGCACAAAATGGTGACCGTGGTGCGCAATCAACAGATTGTTAAAATTTCTAAGCGGGCCGGTGGATATGTGACAGTGCGCGATTTAATCGAATGGTCAAGTGGTATAGGGGCTCCCCTCGAAGCAGAAAATACATCATCTACACCTGCTGCGCGTATGCTAGAGCCGTCGGTAGATGCGGATCCTTTGCAGCGCGGTCGTGATGCAGTGCGGTTTTTTCTGATTTCGCGCAAAGCCGATACGGAATTTGTATTTAATGTGGATGTCGCCCTGCAGCGAAACGATGAAAATCCCGTTTACTATGTGCAATATGCCCATGCACGTATTTGTTCAGTGCTTGTGCAGGCTAGCGCTATATTGGGCGATATACCCAGTGATATTCATGATTTGCCTTGTTTTGCTAATGTGTTTTTACAGGCAGACTTGTCGGTCTTAACCAGTGAATCCGAACTAGCACTGATGCAAAGTTTGGCAGAATATCCTGACGTGCTTGCACGCGCGGCAGAAGAACTTTCTCCTCATCAGCTTGCTTTTTATTTACGCACTTTGGCTGCGGCATTTCACTCGTTTTACAATGCTGAGCGTGTTTTAGTAGACGATATTCTCGTGCGGCGGGCGCGCTTAGCGTTGCTTGCTGCAACGCGCCAGGTTTTTGTGAACGGTATGTCGTTGTTGGGCGTTTCAACGCCTGTAAAAATGTAGGGCATGTCCTCAATTGTGAACAGTCTTATAGACATTGCTCAAATGAGCGCCATTTTGAAAATATTCAATTGTTTTTGGGATCCATTCAGATGACCTATCCTCGTGAGCCTTCCGAACGCAGTAAAGGCACCTTATTTGGTTTGGTCCTTGGGCTGATTGTAGGGTTGGCGATTGCAGTTTTAGCCGCGCTGTATATTACGCATTCTCCTAAGCCACAGCCTCGAAAAGAAGAATCTTCTGGGGGGCAGGTGTCAAAAATGGATGCCATACAGAAGTTGGAGTTACAACTTCGTGAGCCCAAACAGCTTGATCAAAGCACGCCGAGTACCACTGCTGCAGAACCACAGATCCATGAACCTACAGAGGAATTCGATGAGCCTCAGATCATGGAAGTCCCGCCTGCTGCGCCTGCACCAGTAATTTCTCAAGCTCCCAAGCGTGCAAATCTCAGCCGCTCTGCAGCGCCGACTCCTACAAAAAGTACCGGTTACTATTTGCAAACGGGAGCCTATAAAACCCGAGCAGGGGCAGAACAACAGCATGCTCGCCTTGCTCTGCAAGGGTTTTCTTCCAAAGTCACGCAAACTACGGCGGGTTCGGTAACTTATTACCGTGTTCGCCTTGGCCCTTACGCGTTGCCCAGTGACGTCAATGTCGTGCGCACGCAGTTATCCGATGCGGGTGTCGACGCTATCATTGTGCAAGATGTAAAGTAAAAAAATAATTTTTTGGGGTCTATCTCGATGAAAAAATATATTACTGGATTACTCATTGCATTTAGCTTTGCTGCGCATAGTGCATATGCTTCTCCTGCTGCGCCGCAAGCGGATGTCGATTATCAGCTGCTTCCCGGCGCAAAGCCCCTGCCAGCAATAAGTGTAGATAGTGCTCAAGAAAATGCGCCGGCTTTGCAAAAACAAAAAAATCAGCAGGCTAGGCCGGTTGTAGAAGTTATGGAGTTTTTTTGGTACGGCTGTCCCCACTGCGCAACACTGGACGCTAAGTTGGCGGTATGGCTTAAGCGTAATGGCCAAGCAGTGCATTTTAAGCAAGTACCCGTGGCATTTAGTAAAGATCTTGAATCACACCAAAGGCTCTACCACACACTAGTCGCGATGGGACTTTCTACTTCAACCCTCTCTGCATTAAATGCGAAGATTTTTGAAGAGATACAAGTCAAGAAAAATTATTTACTGACGCCCGATACGCAAGCGCAATTTTTATCTAAGCACGGTATTGATGCTGCGCGTTTTTTACAAGTTTATGCTTCTGATACGGTAGCTAAAGCGGTTGCTGAAGATGTTGCCATGACTCAAAAATATAATATTGATGGGGTTCCCGCACTGATCATAGACAATCAGTACTTAACTTCTCCTGCTATGACAGGCAGTTTGGATGGGGCCGTTCAAGTATTAGATGTTTTAGTAAAGAGACTTCTTTCGAAAGCATCGTAGGTTGGTGGTGACGAAGGAACCCCAACATGCGTGCCATGGCTTCATTGATGACCAGCTTATGATTAGCTAAAAGCAAAAATTAAAAGTCAGTGGTACGCATGTTGGGGTTCCTTCGTCACCGCCAACCTACCGAGATGGCTATGTAAAAGGGTTCTATCAAATTCCACCGACCACAAGAAAAGGCAAAGGACGGTAGGTTGGTGGTGAGGAACGAACCCCAACATGATGACCACGGTCTTCTTGAATACCTGCGTAACATCAGTAAATAAAATTCAATCACAAAAAGCAGTCCAGTAGTCTCAGAGTGGGTTTAAGCAGTATTTTCCAAAACATGCAGATGGAGGCTTTATGCATTTAGTGCCCAGCCTTATTTCAAGTAATAGCACCTCTTTATCTTTTGCACGCCGAACAGGACGCTGTGGTGTTCGCAGTGCTTTTATGCTGTTCTCGGTTTGTTTTGCTGCGCTGGCATTTTCTCCGACGGCAGGTGCTAAGCCTTCTACGCTTGCCGTGTGTACAGAAGCGAGCCCCGATGGCTTTGATGTCGTGCAATACAATTCGCTAGTCACCACGAATGCATCGGCGGATGTGCTGTTTGACGGACTGGTTGCTTTTGATGAAAAGCAACACAAAGTGGTGCCCGCGCTGGCACAAAAATGGGAAGTAAATGCAGATGGCCGGGTTTACACCTTTCATTTGCGCCGTGATGTTCCTTTTCATGCGAACGCTGTTTTTAAGCCCACACGTTTATTTAATGCCGATGATGTGATTTTTACATTTGGGCGCATGTTGGATCCTAAACACCCTTGGCATAAAGTGACGGGCCCCAGCGGCTTTCCCCATGCGCAGTCCATGGAATTGCCTAAATTGATTCAGTCTGTCGATAAACTGGATGAATACACGGTCCGCTTTACGCTAAGTGAGCCAGATGCAACTTTCCTATCTCTTTTGACTATGGGATTTGCGTCGCTTTATTCAGCAGAGTATGCAGACCTATTGCAAAAGTCGGGCCACCCAGAGCGTATGAACACCCAGCCTATTGGTACAGGGCCTTTTATTTTTGGCAGTTACCAAAGAGATGCGGTGATTCGTTATAACGCCAATGCGCAATATTGGGGGGAGAAGCCAAAAATCAGCAAATTGATTTATGCCATTACCCCTGATGCGGCGGTTCGTAAGCAAAAGCTCATTGCTGGCGAGTGCGCTATAGCACTCTCGCCAAGACCGCGCGATATTGTGATGACTAAACAAGATGCCAATCCAAAGCATCCTCTGAAGGTCGTAGAAACACCTGCTTTCATGACCGCTTTTGTTGCCTTTAATACACAACGGGCCCCTTTTAATAATATCAAGGTGCGCCAAGCTATTAATCTGGCTTTTGATCGCACTACTTATGTGTCATCGGTGTTTGAAGGCGCAGCACTGCCTGCCACTAATATATATCCCCCTAATACATTGGGATATGCCAAAACGTTAGTGCCTTATTCATATAACCAGATTGCTGCAAAGCGTTTACTTACTGAAGCGGGATATCCTAACGGTTTTGAAACTACCATCTGGACACGCCCAACTGGCAGTATGCTTAACCCAAATCCTAAAGTAGGCGCTGCTGTATTACAGGCAGATCTTGCCAGGATTGGTATTAATGCAAAGATCAGAGTTATCGAATGGGGAGAATTAATCCGTTCTGCCAAACTAGGGCATCACGATCTTCTGTTTATGGGATGGTCTGGAGACAATGGGGATCCGGATAATTTTCTGACGCCGCAATTTAGCTGTGCAGCGGTGCGCTCAGGGACCAATTTCACACGCTTTTGTGACCCAGCTCTCGATGCTTTAATTGCTAAAGGTAAGCAGACGGCAGCCATTACAGAGCGTGTAAAAATGTATCAGGATGCTCAAAAAATTATTCATGACCAAGCTCTGTGGTTGCCTATGGCACACCCTAGTGCTGCAGTGTTGTTGCGCAACACCGTCCAGGGATATGAAGTGAGTGCTTTTGGGCGACAAAATTTTAGATCCGTTTTTATTGCTCCATAGGGCGTGTCCTCAATTAGAGGCATGCCATAAACGGCTCTTTCAAACAGGCCCGAAATTTTGACAGATAGACCTGCTGAAATTTCGGGCCTGTTTTTTGAATTGCACATAGCGGCGTAGCTTTTTTATTTTTTATCTCTAACCGACACGTCTGGCATGCCTCTACCTATATTGCTTCAATCTTTAGCTCTGCCTGTTATTGCCTCTCCTATGTTCACTGTAAGCTATCCTGAATTGGTGATAGCGCAGTGTTGTGCAGGGATCGTGGGTGCTTTTCCTGCTTTGAATGCGCGCTCAACCACTATTCTTGACGAGTGGCTCATTAGAATTAAAGCCGATTTAAAAACGCATGGCTTAGCAAATCCTAACAAGGTGTTAGGTCCTCTAGCCGTGAATCAAATTATGCATCCTTCGAATGTGCGATTAGAGCAAGACATAGCAGTGTGTTTAGAGCATCAGGTCCCCATTTTTATCACTAGCTTGCAGGCTCCAACGCAAGATATGATCGATGCGGTCCATGCGTATGGCGGGATTGTGTTGCATGATGTAACCAATCTGCGACATGCTCATAAAGCGATAGACAAAGGCGTAGATGGTCTTATTGTCGTGGCAGCAGGAGCAGGGGGGCATGGAGGTGTGCTCTCTCCGTTTGCGCTAATAGCAGAAGTACGGCGTTTTTTTAAAGGACCCATTGCGTTAGCTGGCGCTATTGCTTCTGGCCGAGCAATCCTGGCGGCGCAAGCCATGGGAGCGGATTTGGCTTATATCGGCACCCGTTTTATTGCGACGCAGGAAGCCCAAGCTAGTGCGCGCTATAAAGAGGCAATCATCGCTGCACACGCAGCAGATATTGTCTATACTGATTTTTTTACAGGTATTCACGGTAATTATCTACGCGATAGTATTGTGCAGGCAGGCCTTGATCCCAATAACCTTAGCCGGGCTCCAGATGCGCAAATAGCAAAACTAGAGGATCTTCCTAAAGTAAAAGCTTGGAAAGATATCTTAGGCGCTGGCCAGGGCGTTGGATCCATAGAAGATTGCCCTAAGGTGGCTGAATTGATTGACCGCTTCAAGTCTGAGTACAGTGCTGCGCGTATTGATTTATTAGATATACATTAAGAGCCTACATGGACTATTCCGATACCCTGCGTAAGCAGGGCTTTGCTGTTGTCAGAGGACTTCTCGACCCCAAACTGTGCGACAGTTTTAAAAAACTGGCCCAAGAGCATCTGAAGCAGCGTATCACGCCCCTCGAGTTAGAGGCGGATTTGCAGTATGCCGGCGCTCCTACTTCGCGTGAGGAGGTAGGTGGGCAGACTGCGCGTCGCCTGCTCGCTGCCTATGAGCGTGAGTCTGTATTTAGAGAATGGGCAAAATCACCCACTGTGCACGAAATTCTGACGGACTATTTCGGGGAATCTATCGTTTTATCCCGCGCACATCACAACTGCATCATGACTAAACACCCGCATTACGGCAGCCTCACCAGTTGGCATCGGGATGCCCGTTACTGGAGTTTTGAGCGTGATGATCTAGTGTCGGTTTGGCTCGCATTAGGCACGGAGAATGTAGAAAATGGTGCTTTGTGGTTTGTGCCTCAATCTCATCAATTAGATTTGCCTGCAGAGTGCTTTGACGAGGCCAAATTTTTTCGTACAGATCTGCCCGGCAATGCAGCGCTGATTCGTACCGCGGTTTCTCCAGAATTACGTGTGGGCGACGTGGTGTTTTTTCACTGCAATACGCTGCATTTTGCGCAACAAAATCTCAGCGATGCTGTCAAATTTTCACTAGTCTTCACGTATCACGGCATCAGTAACGCACCGCTCCCAGGTACGCGTTCAGCCTCTATAGCTGAGGTGCCCCTCCTTGATACTTCTTCCAAAACATTTTCAACTACGCCCCTATAAAAACCTGGGCCTATAAGATAGGCCCAGGTTTTTAGGGCGGCTGTATAAAATTTTGGCAAAAAAAAGCCTGCCCCACAAGGGCAGGCCAAAGTCCATATCATGGAGATATGGAGGAGACAGAGCGAATCATATCCATTAACAAGAAAATACGCAATAAATTATTGAGATTTGTCTAGGTGTATTTACTGTATTTTTTAAATTTATTTGCAATTCCTCAAAAAAACTATGGATTCCCACATGCCTCCCACTGCCCGCCTGTCTGGGGGCGCGCTTGCTTTACTAACATTGGGTTTAGCACTAGGTACCTTTATGGAGGTACTCGATACTTCTATCGCGAATGTGGCTTTGCCCACCATTGCCGGTAATTTAGGTGTTGCTACAAGCCAGGGAACGTGGGTTATTAGTTCTTATTCGATCGCTTCAGCCATTGCCGTTCCACTAACAGGTTGGTTAGCGCGTCGTGTTGGTGAGGTGCAGCTTTTTATAGCGTCGGTGCTTTTATTTACCTTGTCTTCGGTGTTATGTGGTTTGGCTCCCAATTTCGAATCGCTCATTGCCTTTCGATTAATACAAGGCTTGGTATCTGGGCCCATGATTCCGCTTTCTCAAACCATTTTGCTTAGAAGTTATCCTGTCGAGCGGCAAGGGCTGGCGCTAGGATTATGGGCAATGACGGTGATTGTTGCTCCCATTTGCGGCCCCATGTTGGGAGGGTGGATTACGGATGATTACAGCTGGCCATGGATTTTTTTAATTAACGCCCCAGTGGGTTTATTTTCAGCTTTTACTTGTTTTGTATTGCTACGTGGGCAAGAGACGCAAAAAGTGAAGCAACCTATTGATACCATAGGTTTGATGCTACTCATACTTGGAGTGGGTAGTCTTCAAATGATGTTGGATTTAGGTAAAGATCATGATTGGTTTAATTCGGGTTTTATCCAAATACTAGGTGTTATAGCAGCGATTTCGTTGACGGTTATGCTGATATGGGAGCTTACCGAAAAAGATCCTATTATTGATCTCTCGCTTTTCAAAAGACGTAATTTTTGGCTCGGCACGCTCATTATCTCGTTGGGCTATATGACTTTTTTCAGCTCTGCGGTGATTTTCCCATTGTGGCTGCAGACGGTTATGGGCTATACCTCGCGCTTAGCTGGCTTTGCCACTGCACTCATCGGTGTTTTTGCCCTGTTTCTTTCGCCATTAATTGGGCGTAATTTGCACAAAATGAATTTGCGGGCGGTAGCGTGTTTTGGATTTTTGGTGTTTGCTTGGGCCGCATACGTTAATTCAAGATTCTCGCTTGATATGGCCTTTAGCCATATGGTCTGGCCTCGGCTTATACAGGGTATTGGCATCGCCTGTTTTTTTGTGCCGATGACAACGATTACGCTCTCGGGTGTGGAACCTGGTCAAATGGCTAGTGCTGCAGGATTAACTAGCTTTTTACGCACGCTTTCGGGGGCTATCGGTACAGCGCTAAGCGCTACTTTTTGGGAAAATGATGCTATTTACCACCATGCTCGGCTCAGTGAGTCGGTTACACCGTATTCCATACCAACTACTGAATTTCTCAATCAGTTAGATGCGTTCGGTGTTACAGGCCAAGCAGCATCTGCCAGTTTAGATCAGCTTATTACACAGCAAGCTTATATGATGGCGACCAATGACTTTTTTTGGCTCAGTTCTTTAGCTTTTACAGCGCTTGCTGCTTTAGTGTGGGTCACAAAACCCAAATCGGGTATGCATGGCGCGGCTATCCATTGAGCAGCGTTTGATATTTCACACAAATTTCTTTTTTATAGCCTTTCTATGTTTCGTTTTTTTAAACGCTCTAAAAATTCAGAGGTAAGTGCAGATACAGCAGGACCTGCCTCTGATACTGCGCAATCACCTGAATCAGCTCGCGAATTACCCAAAGTTTTTCAAGAAAATACATCCGCTGATGAGGCGCCAGAGCGTGAACCAGCAGCCGATGCTGCAGCACTGCCCCCTCCAATGCAAGAGGCCAATAAACTGGGATGGTTAACCACTCGGTTGAAATCTGGATTGTCTAAAACACGAGCAGGATTCTCAACGCTTTTCAGTAGGATGACTATTGATGAAGCTTTGTATGAGGAGTTAGAAGAAGCTTTATTAAGCTCAGATGCCGGTGTGGAAGCCACCCAGTTTTTGCTTGAAGCATTGCGTGAAACAGTGCGCACAGAGCGTTTGACTGACCCGCATGCTGTAAAAACAGCCCTTCGCGCGCACCTCATTACGTTATTAGCTCCCCTTGAAAGTGCATTGGTATTAGATCGTGTACAGCCTCTTGTGATAATGGTGGCAGGGGTGAATGGGGTGGGTAAAACCACTAGTATTGGTAAATTGACAAAGCACTTACAAAAACACCAGCAGTCAGTGTTGCTAGCTGCTGGAGATACTTTTCGTGCTGCTGCCTGTGAGCAACTAAGGGTATGGGGGGAGCGCAATCAAGTTAGTGTGATTGCCCAAGAAAATGGAGACCCGGCAGCCGTGGTTTTTGATGCAGTGCATGCAGCGAAAGCCCGAGGTATGGATGTATTGATTGCAGATACGGCAGGACGTTTGTCTACCCAGCTCAATTTGATGCAAGAACTCAAAAAAATACGTCGCGTTATCGGCAAAGCAATGGAAGGCGCGCCGCACGAAGTCCTGCTGGTAATTGACGCAAACACAGGGCAAAACGCGCTGGCGCAAGTAAAGGCTTTTGATGAGGCTATAAGCTTAACTGGCTTGATTATTACCAAACTCGATGGCTCTGCAAAAGGCGGCATCCTGGCCGCCATTGCCCGCCAAAAGCCGATTCCAGTCTATTTTGTTGGAGTGGGAGAGGCCGTTGACGATTTACAGGCTTTTAATGCGAAAGCTTTTGTAGATGCGTTATTGGGAGAGCGCAAAGATTAAAAGTCGGTGGTATGCATGTTGGGGTTCCTTCGTCACCAC
>JASSUD010000127.1:0-3890 GCA_031963225.1 Mycoavidus cysteinexigens | reverse complement strand
CCGAAATTTATTCTCGACTCGACCACGATTCGCATCGAAGACTCGAGATGGCGCACGCCCAGCAACTGGAATGGTCAGATGTACCGAGATGAAGGCTTGCACATTGGTTTTTTTAAGTTACTAAAACGACTTGTAGTGAAGCAAGAGCAGTGCATTGCGCTGATGGAGAAGCACATCTATCAGGCCTGCCTGCAGAAGTTGCGAGAAGATCAGGCGTATACGTTGACAGAGAAGGAGTTTTCGTCGTTTTTGAATAAAGTTAGCATGACTGCGCTGGAGTTGTTAAAAAAAGAGAGCGTATCGGACTTACGAGAACTAAATGTTCAGAAAGCGTATGAGCGCATCCTGACAGAAATCAAGCAAATCAATGGTGAATCGTTGGTACCGCTTGATCAACTTCGCTCAGCTTTAGCGGCCTCGTATGCTGCCAAGGGCTTGGATATCCAACGTCTGTCTGGCCCCCCTTTGTCGATGGAACATTGCTATATCAATCTAGCCATTGTGGAGTACGAAAGAATCCGCAAGGAAGAGGAAAAGCCTAAAGAAGAAAAAGTGGCGCCAGACCAC
Organism: Mycoavidus cysteinexigens; assembly: GCA_031963225.1. GTDB lineage: Bacteria > Pseudomonadota > Gammaproteobacteria > Burkholderiales > Burkholderiaceae > JASSUD01. The sequence goes on along the minus strand of JASSUD010000127.1, from coordinate 3,323 downwards.
TTTCATCGTTTACCAAGTTTCGAAGCCATTCACTCCAATCACCAAAAATTAGTGCCACTCGAAAAACTCTTTGATCCACGAGCATTAAGCAAAGACAAGACGGGGACCCCGAGGCGGATTCTGATCCGCGGTCGGGCAGGCGTGGGTAAAACGACGCTGTCCAAAAAGATTGTCTACGAATATATGCAGAAAGGGCAATGGCGGGACCGCTTTGAGCATGTGCTCTGGATTTCGCTGCGTACGCTCAAAGGCAAATCAAACTGTGATCTCGTGACCTTGTTTCATGAAACCTATTTTCCTACTCACCCCAAAGGATTTGCGTTAGCCAAGACGCTCGAAGCACAAATTAATGGGCCAGCGAAAGAGAAAACCCTCTTTGTACTCGATGGCTGGGATGAAGTGGCACAGGAATGGGGTGAGCACGAGCCGATGGCCGAGTTTCTGAAGCAGTTGCTCAATCAGCCTGCCGTACTGATCACGTCTCGGCCTTATGTCGATTTGAAGCAAGTGCAGCCGATGGATTTAGAGTTGGAGACGGTGGGGTTTAGTCCGGAAAATGTCACTGCGTATCTCGACAATCCGGCCATGACGCCAGTTTCACAGGCCCAGGAGATGAAGCACTTTATTCAATCCACCCCTTTTATCCAAGGATTGGTCAATGTGCCGATTCAGTTGGATGCGTTTTGTTACAGTTGGGACGAAATTAAGCGTCTACAACAAGAGGCGCAAGGCTCTGTGACTGTCACCTCGTTATATCAAGCCATGATGAATAAATTATGGCGTAAAGATATGCTGCGCTTGGGCAAGCAAGAAGGCGGGAAATTATTAGCCGCCGAAGCCGTCAATGCGCTTAGAAGAGCCCCTCGTATCGAGCAAGCCATCAAAGTAGAAAATGATTTCCTCAGTACCTTGGCTTTTAAAGGATTACAGGATAATCGCATTGAATTTAATACGGCTTATGTAGACGATCTTATTGAGCAGCGGGTGCGTGAAGGTGTTTCGTTACCCCTTACGTTGGAAGACAACCTCAAAAAACTCTCATTCCTCCATACCGATGATGCCGAGGAGGGGCAACGCAGTTACTATTTTATGCATTTGACATTTCAGGAATTCTTTGCGGCTAAGCATTTTGTTCAGTGCTGGGAAACATGGCAAGAAATTAACCTATTGTCGGCTGATGCCAAGCGATGGACGAAAGCACCTCCCGAAGCGTTTGTTCACCAACACAAATACAACCCGCGCTATGAGATGGTGTGGTGGTTTGTCTCAGGGCTATTGCGCGGCCAGGCACTGAACCGATTCTTTGACGTCCTTGAAGCTGAACCGCGTGATTTGTTAGGTGCCTCTCATCAGCGTTTGATGATGAGTTGTCTGCATGAGGCGTCTCGCTCATCGGATGTTGGGTTGTCGTCCAACATTCAAGACAGGTTGATACAGCATTTAGCGCAATGGCTGCAATTAGAAATCGACCAGACAAGCAAAAGCACGCTGGCGTATCAGCCCACGTTTCCCGAACATCTGTTGCTCAAGTGCCTGAGGGAGGCCGAATCAGCAAAAACAAAAAGAGCGGTTGCCAACACACTTTGTCATCGATCTGCATTATCGGAATCGGCTATCAAAGCCTTGATCTCGTTGGCGAAAGACTCGGAGGAGGAGGTGAGGCGCGCCGCGACTAATGCGTTATTCCATCAATCTTCGTTATCGCCCGAAGCCCTGCAGGCCTTGATTGCGTTGACGAAGGACTCGGCGAAGTATGTGAGGAGCGGCGCGGCTTCTGTGTTAGGCCAGCAATCTTCGTTACCGCCCGAGGCCCTCCAGGCCTTGATCGCATTGGCGAATGACTCGGAGGCGTATGTGAGGCGCGCCGCGGCTTCTGCGTTAGAGCAGCAATCTTCGTTACCGCCCGAGGCCCTCCAGGCCTTGATCGCGTTGGCGAATGATGAGGACTGGGATGTGAGGCTCGCCGCGACTTCTGCGTTATTCCATCAATCTTCGTTATCGCCCGAGGCCCTCCAGGCCTTGATCGCGTTGTCGAAGGACGCGGAGAAGAATGTGAGGCTTGCCGCGGCTTCTGCGTTAGGCCATCAATCTGCATTACCGCCCAAGGCTATCCAGGCCTTGATTGCGTTGTCGAAGGACTCGGAGAAGGATGTGAAGCGCGACGCGGCTTCTGCGTTAGGCTATCAATCTTCACTACCGCCCGAGGCCCTCCAGGCCTTGATCGCGTTGGCGAAGGACTCTGAGGCTTATTTGAGGCTCGCCGCGGCTTCTGCGTTAGGCCATCAATCTTCATTACCGCCCGAGGCGATCCAGGCTTTGATTGCGTTGGTGAAGGATGAGGACTGGCATGTGAGGCGCATCATCGCAGGTGGTGTGTTAGGCCAGCAATCTTCGCCCGAGGCCCTCCAGGCCTTGATCGCGTTGGCGGCGGATAAGGACGGGGATGTGAGGAGCACTGCGGCTTCTGCGTTAGGCCATCAATCTTCGTTATCGCCCGAGGCTATCCAGGCCTTGATCGAGTTGGCCACGGATAAGGACATGGAGGTGAGGCGCGCCGCGGCTTATGCGTTAGGCCGGCAATCTTCGCTACCGCCCGAGGCCCTTCAGGCCTTGATCTCGTTGGCGAAGGACTCGGAGGAGTATGTGAGGGGCGGCGCGGCTTATGCGTTAGACCAGCAATCTTCGTTACCGCCCGAGGCCCTCCAGGCCTTGATCTCGTTGGCGAAAGACTCGGAGGCGTATGTGAGGAGCGACGCAGCTTCTGCGTTAGGCCATCAATCTCCGTTATCGCCCGAGGCTATCCAGGCCTTGATCACGTTGGCGAAGGACCCTGAGGAGGGTGTGAGGCGCAGCGCGGCTTCTGCATTAGGCCAGCAATCTTCGTTGCCGCCCGAGGCCCTCCAGGCCTTGATCTCGTTGGCGAAAGACTCAGAGGAGTATGTGAGGCGCGCCGCGGCTGGAGCGTTATGCCAGCGATCTTTGTTACCGCCTGAGGCTATCCAAGCCTTGATCGCGTTGGCAAAGGATGAGGGCAAGGATGTGAGGAGCACCGCGGCTTCTGCATTAGGCCAGCAATCTTCATTACCGCCCGAAGCTCTGCAAGCCTTGGTCGCGTTGGCGAAAGACTCAGCGGAATATGTGAGGCACGCCGCGGCTGATGCGTTAGGCCAGCAACCTTTGCCAGAAACACTTCAGGCCTTGATCTCGTTGGCGAAGGACTCTGCGGAGTATGTGAGGAGCGCCGCGACTAATGCGTTAGGCCATCAATCTTCGCTCAAGGCCCTCCAGGCCTTGATCGCGTTGGCGACGGATAAGGACAGGGA
>JASSUD010000053.1:0-20948 GCA_031963225.1 Mycoavidus cysteinexigens | reverse complement strand
GTCTATCAGAAACAAGCCGAACTTTTGCACCGTCAAGAAAGCTTTAATGTGGACGCTGTGCGTGAGCGCTATGGGCGCGCATTGAAATATTTTGCCAAGTGTACGGATTCGGCCAGTCTGACGCGCAAAGTCGAAGTGCAAAGAAGATTGACTCTTTTGCCAGGCGGCTCTGGTATTGATCAAATAGCGCGGGCGTTGTGGGAACAGAGTCAGCAGGCGCCTGAGGTGGAAGAGACTGCTTTACTCAATACGCGGAATTTTGTGAATGAGCCGGCTGTGCTGGACGTTTTAACGGAATGGGTGAAGCAGTACCCTGCCTTTGCAGCATACCTGCATGCATGGATAGAAGCTTCAAAAAACCCCAATGCACCGGTAACAACAGGTGCAGCCAATGCCATCACTATCTTGGTGCGAGCCAGTGTGCAGTTTAAGGAGGCCGATTTACGGGGGATACGCGTTCCTGGTGCGGATTTAAGTTTTGGGGTATTTGATTCTGCACAGTTGCAAGGTGCAGATTTACGCAATACTTCTCTTCGTACCATTTGGCTGCGCCGGGCCGATTTACGGGGTGCCAAGATGGAGGGCGTACAATTTGGTGAGTGGCCTTTTATCCAGGAAGAGAGAGAGGTCGGTGCCTGCACGTATTCACCCGATGGGCAAACCTGTGCGGTAGGACTATATAACGGCAAAATCCATATATATAAGACGCAGAGCTGGGAGAAAATCTGCACGTTAACGGGCCATACGGATTGGGTGACCAGCGTGGTGTATTCGCCGGACGGTCAGCAGATTGCATCGGGGAGTCATGACGAGACAGTGCGGTTGTGGGATGCTCAATCTGGGGCGCTTACTGCGACTCTAAAGGAGCATACTAGCTTGGTTAGTAGCGCGGCCTATTCACCAAATGGTCAGCAGATCGCATCGGGAAGTGATGATCAGACGGTGCGGCTGTGGGATGCAGCCTCTGGAGCGCTTGCCGCCACTTTAGAGGGGCATACTGGCTATGTTAATAGCGTGGTGTATTCACCGAACGGTGAGCAGATCGCATCGGGGAGTCAGGATCATACGGTGCGGTTGTGGGATGCAGCCTCTGGAGCGCTTACTGCCACATTAACGGGCCATACTGACGTGGTGACTAGCGTGGTGTATTCACCGAACGGTCAGCAAATCGCATCGGGAAGTTATGATGGTACGGTGCGGGTGTGGGATAGAGACTCTGGGGAGCCTGTCCACACATTAACGGGTCATACTAACTGGGTTCATAGCGTAGTGTATTCGCCTAATGGCCAGCAGATCGCATCGGGGAGTAAGGATCATACGGTGCGGCTGTGGAATGCGGATTCAGGAGCGCTTATCGACACGTTGATGGGCCATACTAACCGGGTTCATAGCGTGGTGTATTCGCCCAATGGTGAGCAGATCGCCTCAGGGGGGTGGGATAAGAGGGTGCGACTGTGGAATGCATGCTTTGTTCAGCCTAGCCATAAAGTAATTGGCCATACTGAAATGGTTCGTAGCGTGGCATACTCGCCGAACGGTGAGCAGATCGCATCGGGGGGTGGGGATAATACGATGCAGCTGTGGGATGCGCACAGCGGTGATCTCGATCACACCTTACAAGGGCATACCGACGTTGTTTGGAGCATGGTGTATTCACCCAGCGGCCAGCAGATAGCCTCGGGCGGCAGTTATGACCATACAGTGCGGCTGTGGGACGCGCAAACCGGGGCCCTCGCGCACATCTTACAAGGTCATACCGACTATGTTAGTAGCGTGGTGTATTCTCCCAGCGGCCAGCAGATAGCCTCGGGCAGTCATGACAATACGGTGCGGCTGTGGAACACGCAGACCGGGGGCCTTGCGCACACCTTACAAGGGCATACCTCTTATGTTACTAACGTGGTGTATTCGCCAAGCGGCCAGCAGATAGCCTCGGGTAGTGATGACAATACGGTGCGGCTGTGGAACGCGCAAACTGGGGGCCTCGCGCACACCTTACAAGGGCATATCTCCACTGTTAGCCGCGTGGCGTATTCGCCAAGCGGTCAGCAGATCGCCTCGGGCAGTGATGACGATACGGTGCGGCTGTGGGACGCGCAAACCGGGGCCCTCGCGCACACCTTACAAGGCCATACCGGCTATGTTGATAGCGTGGTGTATTCGCCGAATGGTCAGCAGATTGCATCGGGGAGTGGGGATGAGACGGTACGGCTGTGGGATGCGACGTCAGGACAGTGTGTGGCTGTGATTCGAGATTTCAATGGATATGTCACCAGTCTTGCCTGGAAGGTTACCCCCAACGGCCAGTACTTAGTGGCGGGGAGTGGAGATACATCGGTTCGTGTGTGGCAAGTGATAGAAGCCGAAGGTGACTGTCAGGTGCGTTTGTGCTGGAGTTCCACACACGCTGCACTTAACGTGAAAAATGCCTCTATCTGGGAAGTGCAAGGCTTAAGCCCGGTCAATACACGACTCTTGAAGCAACGCGGGACAGTGGGTCTGCCCTCTCATCTAGCATGATGGAATAAAAAAGAGAATTGCCAGCCTGTGCGTCCAGCGAAGGCTGGCAGGTTCAGCAGAAGTAAAACTTGCTGGGGTAACTCCAATACGCCCGTCTATCTGCTCCGCACCTAGCGCAATGGTTGTGCCCACACACTGCGCCTACAATGCATCAAGACTTTTTTATGCCACTGGATAGCTGTAATTTAGCTGCAGTGGCATGACAAAAAAGTAAGTTTTTTTATAAAAAAATAAAATAACCTTTATAAATCAAAGAATTACATGGTGCTGGAAAGAGGAATCGAACCCCCGACCTTCGCATTACGAATGCGCTGCTCTACCGACTGAGCTACTCCAGCAAATGATAAGGGCGCAATTATAGCCATCGTTGTCTTGTGTTGCCAATATTGGCGCAAAGCCTTGCGGCACAAGGCTTTCATGCTGAGGCCAAAGCTGAATAAAATTGCTAATGGTAAACAAGCGTTAATTTTTTTAATATTTTAGCTGGTAAGAAGGAGATATAACGGGACATTTCACCGCTAACGCCAGTGACGTCTGGGTATTGTAAGCTTGCTGCACCTTTTTATTAAGGCGATAAGGCACCGCTGCTAATGCAGCTAAGATTCGCACGGCTGCCCCCTTGGCTATGCGTTAGCAAACGGGTAGCAGCAAAACTATCTTGCCCTGCTTGAACCAAGCTGGGAGAGGAAGGCTTACTTCGAGCGCAGGAGGCTCTAGATAACCTTTTACGAAAAAATATAGCAAAAAAACAAGGTGAGGTCGAAGTAATGGAGCGCCGCAAGCTGATAAAAAAACTGCTCAAGATATTCTCTTTATAGACGTAAGATTTATATTTGGCTGGAGCAAAAATGCTTTACAAGGGTGGCTTGCTGGCTACAATGTGTCTGTAAGCGTTTGGCATAAGGCCGGAATTTTTTATGTTTCCCCGTGTTCCATTCTTTGACTAATACCCATGAACATAACTTTTGACCCAAAGAATGCTGCGCATAACTTACATATGCACAAAGTGGACTTTGAGGAAGCCGTTACGGTATTTCTAAATTCGAGCGCGGTAACACGTTTTCAGCACGTTTGGAAAATGATTTCCGGCATGCGCATTCAGTTCATAAGTCCGTCAAAAAATAATCAAAACCTCTCCCTTAAAATATTAAGTTTGCGGCTGCAATGAGTGAAATTATCATTTATGAACTAACAGACGGTGGGTGCGTTAATGTTCGACTTGAGGGTGAGAGTCTTTGGTTGACCCAGGAACAAATTGCTGATTTATTCCAGAGGGAACGATCGGTAATTACTAAGCATTTGCGCAATATCTTTAAGGAGGGTGAACTGCTTGAAGAAAGCAATGTGCAAAATTTGCACGTTGCTGGTTCGGATAAACCCGTTAAATTCTATAACCTTGACGCGATTATTTCTGTTGGCTATAGGGTCAACTCCAAGCGTGGTACACAATTTCGCCAGTGGGCAACGAGTATTTTGCGCGATCATTTAAGGCGGGGATGGACACTAGACCGTGCCCGGTTCGAACACAATGCCGCTGAACTTGAAGCAGCATTGGCGCTGGCCAGAAAAACCGCTCAATCGCCGGATTTAATTGCGGAAACAGGGCGAGGATTGATCGAGATTGTTAGCTGTTACACCCAAACTTTCTTACTGTTGCAGCGTTACGATGAAGGATTGTTGAGTGAGCCTAACGGGACAGCTGGTGGTGTGCTGCCTGGTCTTGCAGAAGTAAGACAATCCATCGCCAACTTGAAAGCTGATCTTATGTCTCGTGGCGAAGCTAGTGACCTTTTTGGACTTGAACGTGGCGATGCACTTCCAGCACTACTGGGTAATCTTGATCAATCCATATTCGGTGAACCAGCCTATCCGACTATTGAAAGTAAGGCAGCTCATTTATTGTATTTTGTTATCAAAAACCATCCACTGTGTGATGGCAACAAGCGCACTGGTGCTTTCCTGTTTGTCGATTTCCTAAATAGAAACAATACGCTAATGCGAGACGGCCAACCGATAATTAATGCCATCGGTCTTGCAGCATTGGCACTGCTGGTAGCCGAATCGGCCCCGGCACAAAAAGACACAATGATCCGTTTGATTGAAAACATGCTGGTCGAGGTGCGATAGAGAGCCATGACCGGACAGCGCATTTGATGCAGTCTTGTTCTACTTCTGGCGCACAAGAGAAGTATGTAGTGGTAACTGCAATTTGACTGCAATCACTTAATTCGAGAAACTGGGCGCTTAATTAAAAATATAAATAAGCCTTATAAATCAAAGGATTACATGGTTCTGGAAAGAAGAATCGAACCCCCGGCCTTCGCATTACGAATGCGCTGCTCCACCGACTGAGCGACTCCAGCCAATGGGATCTGCAAGAGCACAATTATAGTCATCAGGCTGTAGCCTTGTCACTGCGCATGGACGTTATTTTCTAATGAGAATAGGGAAGCCACGCTATACAATAGCGTTTTTTGCAAGTCGTCTTTTTATTAGATGGGAAATCTCCATGACTCACGTGGTGACTGAAAGCTGTATTAATTGCCTGTACACAGATTGTGTGGATGTGTGCCCTGTGGATTGCTTTCATAAAAGTTCAGGGCCTTTGGGGAATTTTTTGGCGATTGATCCGGATGAGTGTATCGATTGCGCGGTGTGTGTGGCTGAGTGCCCGGTGGAAGCTATTTACGCTGAGGAAGATGTGCCGGGGGATCAGCAAGCGTTTATTAAAATTAATGTGGAACTGGCAGCTAAGTGGCCTACGATTACGCGCTCACAAAAGTCTTTGCCTGATGCAGATCAATGGAAGGATGTGAAGGATAAAAAGCATCTTTTGAATACAGATTGAGCGTGTGGGTTGGGGTAGGGCTGACCTGTAACCATCCTTTTGAAATCTACATGCAGGTTTTAAAAGGGCAGCGGTCATCATGTTGGGGTTCCGTATTTGATTCAATTCGTCACCACCAACCTACCTTTCTTTTACAGTGTTTTTTTAAAGAGTGGAATGAGCACATATAAACAGTCGAAGTCTTCTATTAAAGAAGGTTCGGACGCGGCAATGGAACGAGGCAGCTCGCCTGCCTCTTCGGTTTTATTGCGTTTATGGCGGTATGCGCGCCCGCATTGGAAGGTGCTGCTGTTTGCTGTTTGTGCGATGGGTTTGGTGGCAGCAACGGAGGCGTGTATTCCTGCGCTTTTAAAGCCTTTGTTAGATCAGGGTTTTAAGGCAAAAGAGCGCATTGGGCATCTAAAGTGGTTTGTACCGCTGGCGGTGATTGGTTTGGCGTTGGTGCGCGGTGGGGCGCAATATGCATCGAACTATTTGCTGGGTTTGGCTTCTAATCGTATTTCACTAAATTTGCGTGTACAGATGTTTAAGCGCATTTTGCAAGCTAATGCCGTTTTTTTTCAAGCAGAAACGGCTAGTGCGCTGATTAATGCAGTTATTTTTGAAGTGAACCAGGTTTTAAGTATTTTTATTAATTTGGCTATTACGTTAATGCGTGATGCATTGACGGTTTTATTTTTGCTGGGTTATCTTTTTTATTTGAACTGGCGGCTTACGCTGGTGGTGGCGATTATTTTCCCAGTCATTGGTGGGTTAATGTCGAAAATTAATCGACGTTTGCGCCATCTTAATTTCGAACATCAAAAGCTCACCCATGAATTAACCTATGTGGTTGAGGAGACGGTGGGGGGCTATAAAGTAGTCAAAGTACATAACGGTGAGCCTTACGAACTTCGGCGTTTTCTAGAAATGAGCCAGCGTCTTCGCGGTTATGCGATGCGCATGATTGTGTCTGGTGGGCTTGCACAGCCTTTGACGCAGTTACTCGCTTCTATTGCACTAGCAGCGGTTATTACTATTGCTGTATTGCAGTCTGTTGCAGATCAAACCACGGTTGGAGGGTTTGTTGCCTTTGTAACAGCGATGCTGCTTTTGATTTCACCCCTAAAACATTTGATTGATGTAAATCAGCCTTTGCAGCGTGGTGTGACAGCGGCTGAGTTTATTTTTAATCTGATTGATGAACCTCGAGTGGAGTCTACGGGAGGGGAGCGGTCTATACAGCGTGCTCGCGGAAAATTAACCTTTGAGAACGTGTGTTTTAAGTATGGCTCATCTGGATTAGCCTCTGCTTCTGACAATATCAAAGCTGCAAAGAGCCCCGCAGAGCTGAGTTTGCCATTAGTTTTGGATCAGATTTCTTTGGTGGTTGAGCCTGGTGAGGTGGTGGCTTTGGTGGGGCCATCAGGGAGTGGAAAAAGCACATTGGCAAGCTTATTGCCGCGCTTTTTTGACCCTACTGCTGGGCGTATTTTGCTAGATGATGTGCCTTTGCAAGAGTACGTTTTGGCAGATCTGCGCCGGCAGATTGCATTGGTAAGTCAAGATGTGGTTTTGTTTAATGATTCTATTGCAGCCAATATAGCGTACGGGCAAACACCCGACCCCGCTAAAGTGTGGAAAGCTTTGCAAGCAGCTTGGTTGTCAGATGCGGTAGCAGCAATGCCAAACGGGATAGAGACTGTTATTGGTGGCAATGGCATGAAATTATCCGGGGGGCAGCGCCAACGTTTGGCCATTGCGCGGGCCCTGTATAAAGATGCGCCGATTTTAATTTTGGATGAAGCTACTTCTGCATTGGATGCAGCTTCAGAGCGGCATGTGCAGTCAGCGCTGGAAACATTGATGGCCGGGCGCACTACATTGATGATTGCGCATCGACTCTCCACCATCGAGCGTGCGGACCGGATAGTTGTGATTGACGCAGGTCGTATTGTTGAATCAGGCAGCCATGCTGAGCTTCTGGAAAAAGAGGGGCTATATGCACGCCTACACAAGATGCAGTTTTCACAGGATTCGTAGGTTGGTGGTGACGAATTGAATCAAATACGGAACCCCAACATGCGTACCACTGACTCTTAATTTTCGTTTTTGAAAGTTTGTAAGCCGGTCATCCGGGATCAGTGGCTTGCATGTTGGGGTTCCTTCGTCACCACCAACCTACCGTTCTTTGCTTCTCTTGTGGTTAGTGGAGTGGAGTTTGATAGAACCCTTTTACATGGGCCTCTCGGTAGGTTGGTGGTGAGGCACGAACCCCAACATGCGCACCGCTAACTCTTAATTTTTGTTTTTGAAAGTTTGTAAGCCGGTCATCCAGGATGCCGTGGCTTGCATGTTGGGGTTCCTTCGTCACCACCAACCTACCGTTCTTTAAATAGCCTATTTATGGAAAAATCCCCAAGCCCTGAGTCCCAGGCTAAAGCCTATGAAACGTTTACGCGTGAAGAGTTGTTGAAAGAATTGAATTACTTACGCATGGAGCACGCGTATTTGAAAAAACTCGATGCCTTAATGAAAGCGGACAAACTAGCAGCGCAGCACAAAAAACGCGTCTAGCGCTTGAATCAATGCAGCACTACCCAATTGCAGGCCTATTAAAGCTGGCAGACTTGGCTCGCCGATTATCGCGTTGGGTTATAGGGAAGATTTATAAATGTATTTACGATGCGCTGTGGCTGGCATTCTGGCAATCAGTTTTCTTATTTCGACGGTTCAAGCCAAAACAATTTGTACGGTTATTGCCGATGCCAAAACCGGTGAGGTGGTCCTGGAAGAAGGGAATTGCAGTGATCGGTTTACGCCTGCATCGACGTTCAAAATCGCCTTAAGTGTGATGGGATACGATTGTGGTTTTCTCAAAGATACACATTCGCCAACGCTTCCATTCAAGAAAGGTTACGGGGAATGGGGCGGTGATAACTGGCGTCAGCCGACAGATGCAAGCAGGTGGATGAAATACTCGGTGGTTTGGTTTTCACAGCAGGTTACGCAATTCCTCGGGCAGGATCGTTTGCAGCAATATGCAACCCAATTTGGCTATGGAAATGCCGATTTCAGCGGAGATTTTGGTAAGAATAACGGCCTTGAGCGAGCTTGGATCAGCTCTTCATTAAAAATATCGCCATTAGAGCAACTTGCATTTCTTCGGAAACTTGTTAATCGGCAGCTTCCTGTGAGCGCGAATGCTTTCGACATGACGAGCCGCATCGTTGAAAAAACTGCACTATCCAGTGGTTGGGATGTGCAAGGCAAAACTGGTATGGCATATCCGCGGCAAGCTAATGGTGATTTTGATGAGGAACACCCTTGGGGCTGGTTCGTTGGTTGGGCGACAAAAGGCGATCATACGTTCGTGTTTGCACGGCTCATTCAGGACGATAAAAAAGAGCTAGGCACGGCTGGAGTACGGTCACGCGAGGCCTTTTTGATGCAACTACCCTCCTTGGCAGATTCTTTTGTCAGGCAAGCAAAGTAAGGGTCTTTCGCACGACGATCCGTTCACTCTAAATACAGCCAGAAAAACGATAAATTAGCGCTGATCGACCGAACCCCAACATGCGCACCGTTGACTCTTAATTTTCGTTTTTGAAAGTTTGTAAGCTGGTCATCCAGGACACAGTGGCTTGCATGTTGGGGTTCCTTCGTCACCACCAACCTACCGTTCTTTGCTTCTCTTGTGGTTAGTGGGGTGGAGTTTGATAGAACCCTTTTACATGGGCCTCTCGGTAGGTTGGTGGTGAGGTACGAACCCCAACATGCGTACCGCTGACTTTTAATTTTTGCTTCTGAGCATTTGTAAGCTGGTTATCAAGGACGCAATGGCTTGCATGTTGGGGTTCCTTCGTCACCACCAACCTACCGTGCTTTGCTTTTCTGGTGGGTACTTCACATGCGTACTACTGACTTAAAACGCTTTCCCTACATCAATACAATCTCATATTGCTCTTGATGAAAATGGGTTTCGGGTTGTAGTGATACAGGTTTTTCAATCAAATCACACAGTAATGCAAGGTGATGCGATTCTTCGTCTAAAAAAAGATCGATGATGGGTTGGGCGGCGAGGATACGGAAGGCTTGGGGGTTGAATTGTCGTGCTTCGCGTTCGATCTCTCGCATAATTTCATAGCAGAGGGTGCGGGCGGTTTTGACAAAGCCTTTTCCGCTGCAGGTGGGGCAAGATTCGCACAGCATATGCGCGAGGGATTCGCGGGTGCGCTTGCGCGTCATTTCTACTACGCCTAGCTCTGAGAAGTTATTTACAGAGATGCGCGCCCTATCAGGTGAGAGGGCTTTTTTGAGCTCATTGAGTACGGTTTCACGCTGTTCTGTGCGCTCCATATCGATGAAGTCAATGACAATAATGCCGCCTAGATTGCGTAAGCGTAATTGGCGGGCGAGTGTAGAAGCGGCTTCGAGATTGGTTTTAAAAATCGTTTCGCTGCTGTTGCGGTTGCCGACGTAGCCGCCGGTGTTGACGTCGATGGTGGTCATTGCTTCGGTTTGGTCAATAACCAGATAGCCACCTGACTTCAAATTAACACGCTTCTCTAGAGCACGCTGGATTTCAGATTCAACATTGTAGTGTTCGAACAAGGGCTGCTCACCAGTATGTTGGTGCAATTTGGTTTGCAAGGCAGGGGTGAATTCAGCAGCAAATCTATTGAGCGATTGGAATGCATCGGAGGGGTCAATGACGATGCGAGCCGTGTGTTCGCTGGAAAAATCGCGTAAAACACGCTGTGCCAATGTTAAGTCTTGATGCAAAAGGCAGGGCTCGGTTACGAGCTGGGACTGTTTAGAGATGGTTTGCCATGCTTTGCGCAAGTAGGCGATATCATTGGCGAGTTCTTGATCCGTCGCACTTTCTGCGCTGGTGCGCACAATATAGCCCCCTGTTTCATCTGGCGGCAACAAAGCGTATAGCCGGGCACGTATGGCTTCTCTATGTGCATCTCCATCAATTTTTTGAGAAATGCCGATATTGGTTTCTTGAGGCAAATAAACGAGCGTGCGGCCGGCAATGCTTATTTGTGTAGACAGCCTTGCGCCTTTAGCGCCCATAGGGTCTTTTAAAATTTGCACCATGAGCATTTGCCCTTCGAATAGCATTTTTTCGATGGGTGGGACAGAAATGCTAGAAGGATAAGAGGGTGAGGGTCTTGCTGTCTCTGCTGCTTCTGCTTGAGTTGAATCAAGAACTTCAGTCGAAACACGCGGGCGCCAAATATCTACTACGTGTAGAAACGCAGTGCGTTCTAGGCCAATATTGATAAAAGCAGATTGTATGCCTGGCAAGATTCGCGTTACTTGTCCAAGGTATAAATTGCCTACGTACCCTCTCTCTAGCGTTCGCTCAACGTGTAGCTCTTGTACTACACCTTGTTGAACCATGGCAACGCGGGTTTCTTGGGGGGTGCGGTGTACAAGAATTTCTTCGTTCATCAAGGAGTCCGTTTTGGTATTTTTATTTTTGAAGTTGAGGAAGGGGCGTAGATACCTCAGGACTTCAACATAGTTAGCTTTTGATACTTCTGAAGCAACTGTTCGCGGCTTTCAATATGGTCTGGGTGCAGAGGAATGCAGTCAACAGGACACACCTGACGGCATTGAGGTTCATCGAAATGGCCGACACATTCGGTACATTTGTCTGGATCGATTTCATAGATTTCCAGCCCCATCGAAATCGCGTCATTGGGGCATTCGGGCTCGCATACATCGCAGTTAATGCATTCTTCTGTAATCAGTAAGGCCATGGGATTCTCCCCGTATGTAATGATGGGCAGATTTTATTGCGAATCAGCTGCTTGTATATTTTGCACTTTTTGTTTGAGTCGTTGCTCTACACAAGGCTGTACAAATTTACTGACGTCTCCACCAAATTGCGCGATTTCGCGTACCAGGGAGCCTGAAATAAATTGATAGCGATCTGCTGGCATCATAAATACCATCTCAATTTCAGGAAGTAAGCAGCGATTGGTTCCTGCCATTTGAAATTCATATTCAAAATCAGACATGACGCGCAAACCACGCACGATAATTTGCGCATTATTTTTGGTTACAAATTCGGTCAAAAGCCCTGAAAAACCTTTAATTTGTACATTAGGATAGGGTGCTAGTGCTTCACGGGCAATTTCCAGCCGCTCATCTAAAGTAAAAATGGGTTTTTTATTCCGGCTATCCGCAATCCCCACTATCACAGTTGGAAAAATGCCAGCAGCACGCCGAACGATATCTTCATGTCCGCGGGTGAGCGGGTCAAAAGTGCCTGGGTAAACAGCAACTCCCATATTTTTTCCTGGTTAAGTGATAATTTGGTACTCTGAGGCACGTCCTAGGAAATATCCTAACGCCTCAATAAATGAGCGTGCACAGCGCCGAACGCTTTGTAATGGGTCAAAGGGCAATTATCTTCGAGTAAGGCCATCCATGTCGCTTCTTTGATCGCTATAGGCGATTCGATATATATCAACCCTCCAGGGCGTATTGCTTTCCATGCGTATCGGATAGTATCTACTAGTATTTTGTCTATACCAGGTGTGCTATTAGGAGCACTGGTCGTGGCAAAAGGAGGGTCTAAAAAGATTATATCTAAGCTACTAGCAGGTAAACGAGCTGCAAACTGTAATGCGTCACCCTGTACGATGTGAATCATTTCAGCTTGTAGTTTTTGTTGATTAGCGCGTAGTTGTTTGATTGCGCGTGTATCTTTTTCTACCATCAACACGTGTGCAGCACCTCGAGAAGCCGCTTCAAAACCCAGTGCGCCGCTGCCTGCAAATAAATCTAGGCAACGCCATCCGTCTAGGCGATTTCCTAGCCAGTTAAATACGGTTTCTCGAACCCGATTAGTCGTGGGGCGTAGGCCTGGCAAAGATAAAACAGGCAAGGGTGTGCGTTTCCACTGGCCACCAATAATATGGATTTTTGATGGCGTTTTGGGCGCGACGTGTTGCAAGGAAGAGGAATGTGAAGAACGCACGTTCAGTAAAAAGCCCAAAGAGGCCCTAAATAAAAGAGATTCGGAGTAAAAGGATGTCTAAAATTGCTAACTGCTACTTAGCAAAATAATGGTTCGGCTAGGTATTCTTAAATAGCTTCTGCTATTCTCGCGGCCTTTTAAGGGTTGTGCCGGACTAAAGTATAGCCGTGCAGCCTGCTAACGATTGCTTTATTAATAGGGAGATCACGATGCCACTCGTCTCAATGCGCCAGCTTTTAGATCATGCTGCAGAAGAAGAGTATGGCGTGCCTGCGTTCAATGTAAATAATTTAGAACAGACGCAGGCCGTGATGGCCGCTGCAGCTGCAGTAGGTGCGCCGGTTATTTTGCAAGCGTCAGCAGGTGCGCGGAAATACGCAGGAGAGCATTTTTTACGCCACCTTATTCAGGCTGCGGTAGAAAGCTATCCAGAAATTCCTATTGCGATGCATCAAGATCATGGTCAGTCGCCTACGGTATGCTTGAGCGCGATACGCAATGGTTTTACTAGTGTAATGATGGATGGCTCCTTGCACGCGGATGGCAAAACGGTTGCCAGTTATGAGTACAACATCGAAGTAACCAAAAAAGTGGTAGAGCTTGCGCATTCCCTGGGTGTGACGGTAGAAGGGGAGCTAGGTTGCTTAGGCTCGCTAGAAACCATGCAAGGTGATAAAGAAGATGGGCATGGTGCAGAAGGGACCTTGAGCCGTGAGCAGTTATTGACCGACCCTGAACAAGCTGCTGATTTTGTAGCGCAAACCGGATGCGATGCGCTGGCTATTGCCATTGGTACTTCACACGGTGCGTACAAGTTTTCGAAGAAGCCTACGGGTGAAACCTTGGCAATCGAACGTATCAAACAAATTCACCAGCGCATTCCCAATACCCATTTGGTAATGCATGGTTCTTCTTCTGTCCCTCAAGAATTGCTTGCTGAGATTCGCGCATTTGGGGGGGATTTGAAGCAAACCTATGGTGTACCTGTTGAAGAAATTCAAGAAGGAATTCGCCACGGTGTTCGAAAAATCAATATTGATACCGATTTACGTTTGGCTATGACGGGTGCAATACGACGCTTTTTAGCAGAAAACCCTGGTAAATTTGATCCGCGCGAATTTCTAAAACCAGCTACTGCTGCTGCACAGGCAGTATGCCATGCGCGTTATTTGGCTTTTGGCTGTGAAGGGCAGGCTGGCAAAATTAAGCCTATTTCTTTAGAGAAAATGGCTCAACGTTATCAAGGTGGTCGGTAATGTCTTCTTCTAATCCGCTTGCTTTATATGAATCAACGCTTTCTTCTTTGCCCCTGCTTGGTCGTGGAAAAGTGCGGGATAACTATGCCCTCGGAGAAGATCGTTTATTAATTGTGACGACAGATCGCCTCTCTGCTTTTGATGTGCTGTTTGATCAGCCTATTCCAGGAAAAGGGTGCGTGCTAAACCAGATGTCGAATTTTTGGTTTGAGCATTTGAAGTCAATCGTCCCAAATCATTTAACCGGTGTAGATCCTGAGACCGTAGTGACGGCTGATGAGGCGGAGCAAGTACGTGGGCGTTCAGTTGTTGCAAAGCGTTTAATACCTATTCCTGTCGAGGCGGTAGTCAGAGGGTATCTGGCAGGAAGTGCTTGGAGTGAGTATCAAAAGAGTGGCACGGTAAGCGGTATTCCATTACCCGCCGGTTTGCAGTTGGCTGAGAAATTGCCTGAGCCTATTTTTACGCCTTCTACGAAAGCGCCTCCTGGGCAGCATGATCAAAGCATTTCTTTTTCCCAGATGCAAACTATGCTGGGAAGAGAGCAAGCCGAACGGGTGTATGAAGTTAGTATCAAGCTCTATCGAGCTGCTGCAGAATATGCCGCGCAGCGCGGTATATTGATTGCTGATACCAAATTTGAGTTTGGGGTAGATGCAGAAGGCGAATTGTATTTGATGGATGAAGTGCTCACGCCGGACTCATCGCGTTTTTGGCCTGCAAATCAGTATGAAGAGGCGCTTGTTGCAGGACGCAATCCTCCTTCTTTCGATAAGCAATTTATACGAGATTGGTTAGAGCAACAGGGATGGTCTAAAACACCTCCTGCTCCTGCTTTGCCTGCAGATGTTATTGAGAAGGCTGCCGATAAATATCGTGAGGCATTGCAGCTTCTGATTGCTTCTTAAATATCGCGCTCGGCCGCGCTACACCAATATGAATAGATGGGTGCATGCTTAACCCAATTGACTGCTATGACAAATCCCATGCATTTTTCAACGCCTTCTACTTCGACCTTACCCTCTATCGGGGTAGTAATGGGTTCGGACTCAGACTGGGATGTTATGCAGCATGCTGTGATGGTGCTGCAAGAATTTGACGTCCCTTTTAGCATGCAGGTGCTCTCCGCCCATCGCATGCCAGAAGAAATGGCTGTTTATGCCAAAGGCGCGCGTGCGCGTGGTTTGGCAGCCATTATTGCCGGAGCCGGGGGGGCAGCGCATTTGCCGGGTATGTTGGCTGCTCAGACGCCGGTTCCTGTATTGGGCGTGCCCATTCCCACTCCTCATTTGCAGGGTCTTGATTCTCTGTACTCTATTGTGCAAATGCCAAAAGGCGTGCCTGTTGCTACGTTTGCAATTGGTCAAATGGGTGCCGCTAATGCCGCACTATTTGCGATTGCACTCCTTGCTGTGAATGCGCCTGATCTGGCGCATAAGCTTGATGCCTTTCGCTTACGCCAGCACGATTTGGCTTGTTCCAAGGTGTTGCCGTTACCAAAACAGCAATGATCATGCATACGTCTTCTTCTCAACCCTCTCATTCTTTGCCTGTATACACGTCTTTAAAAAGTGTAGACGCTTCAAACACGCATGACCCACAACCTGTTTCGCCTGGCGCATGGCTGGGCATATTGGGCGGTGGGCAGCTTGGTCGCATGTTTTGTTTTGCCGCACAAGCGCTTGGATACCGCGTAGCGGTATTAGATCCAGACCCGGAGAGTCCGGCTGGTAAGATCGCTGAACAGCATGTGTGTGCAGGCTACAGTGATCTAGAAGCATTGGATGCTTTTGCGCAAAAATGCCAAGCTATTTCTACCGAATTTGAAAATGTGCCTGCTGCAACGCTTGAACATTTGGCGCGTATTACGCGTGTAGCGCCTGCTGCACCCTGTGTTGCCTTAGCGCAAGACCGTATCGCTGAGAAGCGTTTTTTGGTGGAATTAGGCCTGCCTGTAGCGCCTTATTTGGAAATTACCTCGCATGAGGATTGCGCTCGCTTCACACCAGAAGCATTCCAAGCTGTATTGCCAGGTATTTTGAAAACAGCTCGCTTGGGTTATGACGGGCGTGGACAAATCCGCGTAACCACCATTGAAGAGGTGTTTAAGGCCCATGCAGAGTTGCATCATGTGCCCTGTGTGCTAGAGAAGCGGGTAGATATTGATTGTGAAATTTCCGTATTGTTGGCGCGCGCAGTGAATGGCGCTAACGTACTGTACCCATTGGCGCAAAACAAACACCAAGACGGTATTTTGATACAGACGCAGGTACCCGCTCCTGATATTTCTAAAGCGCAGGGTGAACAAGCTTGCGAAATAGCTTTGAAGATAGCCGATAGCCTAGAGTATGTGGGAGTCCTGTGTGTCGAATTTTTTGTGCTCAAAGACCACACGCTATGCGTAAATGAAATGGCTCCTCGGCCGCACAATTCAGGTCATTACACTGTAGACGCTTGCGTGACGAATCAATTTGAGCAGCAGGTGCGTGCGATGGCAGGGTTGCCATTAGGATCTACTGATCAACACTCTGCTGCAGTGATGCTCAATATTCTGGGGAACAGTTGGTTTGATGGCCAAGGTTCTGAAGATGCTGAGTCTGCTCTTATCGCTCCACATTGGGCAAAAATAGTGGGTGTGCCAGGAGCGCATCTCCATCTATATGGCAAAACACATCCTAAACGTGGGCGCAAAATGGGGCATGTCACGCTCACGGCTTCCACGCTTGAGGCATCCCGTTTGCATGCCCACGAGTGCGCACAGGTTTTACATATGGTGGATGCGCAGTGAGTGCGGCTCCATACGATATATATGACGAAGCCGCACGTAGGCTGGCTGTAGGAGAGCTGGTCGCTTTTCCAACAGAAACGGTATACGGGCTTGGGGCGAATGCATGTGACCCTGCGGCACTTGCGCGTTTATTTGCTCTTAAAGGCCGCCCACTTAACCACCCTGTCATTGTTCATATTGCTCAGCAGGCAGATCCATCAGAATGGATTGCTGGCGCTGTCTCTCCTTTGGCCCATCGTTTGATAGAGGCATTTTGGCCTGGTCCGTTGACGCTGATATTTAAGCGCGCAACAGCTATTCCTGATGCGGTGAGTGGAGGTCAGGATACGATAGGCTTACGCTGCCCTGCACACCCTGTTGCTCAAGCGCTATTAAGCGCTTTTTCAGCCTATCCCAAAACGACGGATGTCTCTCTATCCTCGCATGCAATGCACAGCCTTCCTCGCGGAATTGCAGCGCCTTCAGCCAATCGCTTCGGACGTGTAAGCCCTACTACGGCTGCGCATGTGCGAGATGAGTTTGGGGATGCGGTACTGGTTCTCGATGCAGGGGCCTGCCAGGTTGGGCTGGAATCCACTATTTTAGATGTATCCCAAGATCGCCCAGTATTGCTGCGAGCTGGGCAACTCCACGCCGGGCAACTTGCTGAAGTAATTGGCGCTTGGCCTTTGTATAAAGAAGATTTGCAGGATCAACAGGCTATTCCCCGGGTTTCTGGAGCGCTTAAAGCGCACTATGCCCCTAGAATTCCATTAAGCCTATGTGACGCACAAGCCTTGCCTTCAGTGCTTAAACAATACCCTGCAGAGCAGGCTATAGCTTGGGTAACGTATAGCGGTTTTTCTCCAAATCCCTCCGATAGTCCAAGTATGCCCAATGTGCGCAGCATTCAGATGCCTGCGCAACCGGATGCTTATGCACATTTGCTCTACCAAGTCTTGCGTGATTTAGAAGCTACAAACAGTCAACGCATCTTGGTGGAGACTCCTCCTTCTGACGACCCTGCTTGGGCAGCGATTCATGATCGTTTGAGCCGTGCCGCTGCGGCATTTGATAATGCTTAGATAAAACGCATTTCCGCTTTGCAAATAGCTTGATAACGGATGTTATGCAGGCATTCAAGAGGGCAGTGTTATGCGTGTTGGGGTTCGTCCCTCACCGCCAACCTACCGAGTGCCTGTGTAAACGGGTTCTATCAAACTTAACCAACCACAAGAAAAGCAAAGAATGGTAGGTTGGTGGTGACGAAGGAACCCCAACATGCACACCACTGCCCCCTTGAATGCCTGCGTAACATGAATTATCAAGCGGCTGCTATAGATAAGTTAGAGCGATGGGCCAAACTTGCTTCAAATTGTTCTTTAACGTGCTCAGCAAATAAAGCATGCAGACGACTGGACGGATGCACGCTATCTGCAAACATATAAGTTTGATCCGCATTAGGTTCAACATATAAAGCGGGGGAGCAAAATAAAGCGCTTTGATAGCATTCTGGAAGCAACCCGAGTTTGCAAGCAATGCTGGTATTGCTTACAGAAAAACCATGTTCTTGGTACGTTTGCAGCATTTGATTGATAAAGGCAAATGCATCGATGGTAATTACCGTGTGCTCTGCAGGCAGACTGGCTTCTAGAGACTGCATAAAAGTGGTATTAAACAATATCGACAGTTCCGTGAGCACGGTACTAGTTTCAAGATCTGTGGCACCTATTGGGGTATGGCCCAGATCCGGTATATTGGTTGTAATAAGATTTTGAGCCCCATTTTCATATACTGTTTGTATCAATCCAGCATATTGGATGGCAGCGGTTTGGATGGCCTTAATAGCTTCAGGAAAGGGGATCTCTCCTATTGCTGCGGCAGAAGCATTAGCCAGAATATCGTTGCCTCCTCCATTCATCAGAACCAACTGAGAAGCATTAAATTGATGATGGTGGTCTAGATAGCAGCGTATTTGACTGGTAATGGATGTACCAGTTAAACCCATACCGACTTCGCTGCCTGGTTCTGCTGACGCTAGATTTGCCTGCGTATTTCGTAGCGCCTGCAATGGAGATACAAGCGAGCTGGGATCAGAAGAGAACGCATACAGTATCGTATTCCCTGAAAAAGGAATGGGGCGTTCAACCCGCGCCCCTCCTTGTCCATATCCAAAACCGCCAGGGTTCGCTATTAATGGCGTTCCAAATCCACCGGTATAAGCCGCAGTGAGGCAATCCCCATAAGAGCGAGCTAGAACTTGCGTCCAAACTTCCCCTGGATTGGTGGTAAATCGCCCGCCACCAAAACTAGCTGCTGCTGGAGCGTAAGTACCTACATCGGATAGGCTGTCACCGAAAGAAACGATTTGATAGTGTGGCGTAGAAGGGGAGCTTGCGTAGGTTTCGGAAGATGCCATCTTTTGGTTATGTAAAAATAAATAAGGTGTTGTGAAAGATTGTCTAAAAAGGCAATACACCCAATTGTCAGGGTTTTACATAACTTTAGGTTCAGAAAGAGTGCCCCTGCGCTATCTCAAAAATGAGGAGGAAGTGCGAGGAGGCGGGTCAGTGGTGAGACGCTTACGTAAAAGAGCTTTATTGAACTCTATCAACCACAAAAAAAGCAAAGAACGGTAGGTTGGTGGTGACGAATTGAATCAAATACGGAACCCCAATATGATGACCACGGCCCTTTTAAAACCTGCATATGCAGACCAAAAGCGGTGATTGCAAGGTAGATGGTGAGTCATCAATTTACGGGGCGGTGTCATATACCCAGCTTAATAATGCATCGTGCGCAGCTTGGCCGCGGCAAGCATTGGGATGATTGATGAAACTCACAACGATATAGTTTTTGGCGTTATGGGCGGTTACATAGCCGGCGATGGCTCGGACCTCATCTAGTGTGCCGGTTTTTATATGCAGGCTGCCTACGCTTGGGCCTTCAAAGAGCCGTTTGCGCATGGTGCCGTCTAAGCCTGCAATGGGTAAGGAGGCAATGAGCGGTGTAGCCATCGTGCCATGGCTGATATGTTGTAAAAGCGCTGTTAAGCCCGTTGCACTGATACGCTCTTTTGACGATAAGCCCGCGCCATTCTCTAGTACAAGGCCCGATAAATTGAGCCCTTCGCGGCGCAGCCAACGGCGAATGACTTTCTCTGAGCGTATTGCTGTAGCAGGAGGGGCGCCGTGGATTGCACCTAGGGTTAAAAATAAATTGCGTGCCATGATGTTGTTAGAATATTTATTAATATCTCGCACGCTGTCTTGAAGTGCTTCCCCTTTGTATAGTGCGATGCACCGAGCTCGTTTGGGTACCAAGGCTTCACGTACTCTACCAGAGTAGGTTCCTCCGGTTTGTTCCCACAGTGCCGAAAATCCGTTTGCAAAAAAATTATTGCGGTTTGGTGCAGCGTGACTCATTGCGCTTATGCCGCATTGCAGAGGGTAAGTGCCTTTGAATGTGACGTATAGTGTGCCGTTACGTTCTGTTATGACTGGTTTTGGAATGCTTCCTGGTGTGCATTTTCCAGAGGTGGTATGCAGTGTATTGGTGAGCTGTAAGTGTGCGAGTTCCGGTTGTGTTTGAATGAGTACCGAAAGATCAGGCTGTGGAGTTAGTGTAAAAGTGAGTGCGTTAAATGCGTAAAGTAGAGGGTCGGGGCTTACGTTATACGCACGATTATGATCGGTATCAAAAGCTTGTGCTGCTTGCGTTTTGAGGTCGAAATAGCTTCTGTCTAAAACCAGATCGCCCTGAATATGGGTAATGCCTGCACGGCGAATCTGTTCTATGAAATAAATGAATGTTTCGGGAACGAGCTTAGGGTCACCTGTCCCATAGATATATAAATTTCCATGGAGCACCCCCCCTTCAATCGGGCCATCTACGTAGGCGCGGGTTTCCCATTGAAAATGGGGCCCGAGTAAGGAGAGGCCAGCAGAGGTGGTGAGGAGCTTCATGGTTGAAGCGGGATTCATCGACTTTTTTGCATGTAGCGAGAGAATGGGCGAGGCTGCTCCCACACGTTCTACAACGATACTCACAGCAGAAAGCGGAATATCCGCCTGTTTTAGCTTTGCAAGAACGGTTTCTGGAATAGGGTGTACGAAAAAAGAGGACGTTTTTTGAGCGATGGAATCGGTAAAATAAACGGGATGTGCTTTTGTCGAAAAGCGTGACGCATGCGCTTGGGGCGTTAAAATCCCTATAAGAAAAATGATCAGCAGACTGCTCAATCTCGAACTTAGCCACCTCAGATCGTAAAACACAGAAAAAATTCCCGTAAAGAGTGGTGTAAAAGGGCGCACTTCTTAGAATCCGATTCAAAATCTCTCGAAAATGCCACATTTTTATGGCCATAAAGCCAAGGTTTTTCTGCAATAGAGTACAGTTCCGGACCTTGCGCTCTTGCTCTGTTAAATAAGTGGGCTTTTGAAGAATTTTGTAGCTTTCTAAGTAACTGATGTTACCCAGGTATTCAAAGAGCCGATGGTTGCATGTTAAAGCGATGGATACAGGTCCGTGGTGCGCATGTTGGGGTTCCTTCGTCACCACCAACCTACCATTCTTTGC
>JASSUD010000109.1:0-4120 GCA_031963225.1 Mycoavidus cysteinexigens | reverse complement strand
TGGTGCCCTTAACGTGACAGATGCCTCTATTTGGGAAGTGCAAGGCTTAAGCCCGGTCAATACACGACTCTTGGAGCAACGCGGGACAGTGGGTCTGCCCTTGCATGTAGCATGATGGGATAAAAAAGAGATCAGCGAAGTTTTTATTAGTACAGCAAAAAAAGAGATTCACAGCGATCTTGCGGAAATGCGTGTAGCTGCTGGAAAATTTGATGTCGCAACGTTTGAAGTTGCAGCGCTAAAAAGTAGAATCACTAAGCTTGAAGAAGGTATGGAGTTGCTGATTAGTCTGGTGCAAAAGCAATCCCATGCCCAGCCTTCAACAAGCCAGCACGCACTAGTAGAAAATCCTGCGTAGTGCTCTTACAACTTTTAGGAATGGCTAAACAGAAGGTTTGCCCCGCTATATGGGGCATTTTTTTTTAGCCTTTTGGCTATCTATCATTGAATTTGTATTTTCTTTACTACTGCATTTTATAAGGTCTTTTACGTATATATAAGATTGATATTTACTGATAAATGTCACCAATGTTTATAAATAGAAATTATCCGAGCGTCATAGTTTTTTGCCCCACAGAAAGGCAAAACGGGAGAAGCTTTGAATCCATCCATTAACGCAGCTTCCTCTTCAAGTTCAAGCATCCCTATTGGGGTGACTGCTACTCAGCTCTACACAGGCAAAGGCAAACAGCGTGCTGAGCCTGGCTATCAAGACTTGCCCAATCCGAGCGCATTAGGTTGCTCTACTAGCACTAGCTTCGCATTTACAGAAAATCAGAGCACCCGTACAATTTTGAATACGTGCGAGAGCATAATATGTGCTACGAATGAGCACTACACGAAAATAGCGGACCCCAAAGGCGGTTTAAATAAGCTTAAAGAGATCTGCGAGAATGAGCGCAAGACGATAGCTTCTTTAGAAATAAAGGCGCCGATTGACCCCGTTACCAATATTGGCCTTGAGACTGCGAAAGAAACACATAGTGCATTTTTGCAGGAACGGGTTAACGAGGCACTGCGTATTGTAGATGGCATGTGTCGAATTATCGAAACGTTGCTAGGGCATCCCAAAGAATCCATTAGTGCCCAAGATATTAGTTCTCTAGAGCCATTGATAGAGAACATCGTAGTTGAGATAGCAAAGCTTCAAAAAAGCTTACCCAGCCCTGCGAAAGCGTTTTTAGGAGTTTTATTTATTGCGGGGCTAGTCGCCCCTTTTATGGGCTTAATTTGGTATATTCTGGGAAATCTAGGATTGTTCTCTATGACGGCTGTGCTACCGCAGGCTCTCGCTGGTTCTGCATGGGTAGTGGGTACTATTTTCGGTCTCATAATAAAGTGGCCTGATTACAAAAATGCTTGTGCAGAAAAAGCTTCTTCCAGTACACGGCAATTAATACGGTGCCACGAGACAATACGTTCTGCTCATAAGGAATTTAAAAAGAAAATGGACTCTGTAAAACTGGATAAATTGGACCAAAGTGTAGCCAATACACTTCGTGCGACATCTATCGTTTATGCCACAACGAATCAGGTAAATGAAAAGCTTGACCAATTGCTAGCCTCCCGCTCTGAGTCAGCTAGCCCTGACTTGTTGTTAGCGGAAAAAGATAGACAGCTTGCTGCTAAAGATGCTGAAATTGCAGCAGAAAGGGCTACTAGAGCTCAACTTGAACAACGTTTAGCAAAATCTGAAGAAGAAAGGGCAAAGTTGCTGGATGCTCTAATTAAAAGAGTATAAAAATAATTCGCTATACCAAGCAGTAAATCTACATTCAGGTTAACCTGACCCATAAAAATGCCCTTTTAAAATTGAAAGGGCTTTTTTTATGGGTGTCTCATGTCCGGAAATTACATACAATTTTCGGACTAAATATGATCGGACTTTGCTCACGTGTACTGAGTTTCATTCACGTTTTATAGGAGAAAAAAAGGCTTGAAGAATTTTTCAAACCTCTTTATTCGTCAGTGCAGTCCAACCATACATCTAGAACCATGCTGCTAATGCTGTATGACTAACGGCTTGAAATGTCCAATGTGTTTATGCATAAAGAAGTCCCCAAAAAGCTGGATTGGTTATCCAATTTTTTGGGGACAGTTCAGGAGGACTGCGCTTTCAGAGGGCTAACTCAGGCGCCATGATACAAGCAAACTGCACCCGGCTTAGGCAATTAAAATGTCCTACTATCAATTGCCCTTTCTATACCCCATAGCGCTGCTTCATAGAGAGTAGGAGGTAAAGCCCTGTACTTGTAAGTATGCGACTGCTTTTAAAATAAGAATAATCTTATAAATATTTCAGCACGTTATAGCATGGCTGATATTCATCACTAGATTTATCTGTATGCACATAATCTGCTCTGCATTAGGTCGACTGCTATATGGCGGATGAGTCTCTATAAGGGCGCGTACTTTTATAAGCCTCGCAGCCTGTTTTTGCATTACACAGACCTCTCATGCCTCGCCTTATTTCCTACCATAGAAAAAGAATTTCCCATGCTTGCACCCTTTTCTGCTCGATTAATTGAATTAAGCCAATCGTCCGCTACGGCGCTTGAACGCAGTAAAGCCGTATTACAGCAAGCGGAGGAGCATCAAAATAATCGAGAATTTGAGCAAGCACAGAGCAGCCTTCATACCGCCAAAGTCGTTCTAGAGCACGAAGTTCCTATTGAAGCAGCGGAAACCCGACGACTACTGGCGCAGGTCTATCAGAAACAAGCCGAACTTTTGCACCGTCAAGAAAACTTTGATGCGGGCGCCGTGCGTGAGCGTTATGCGCGCGCATTGGAATATTTTGCCAGTTGTACAGATGCGGTCAATCTAACGCGTAAAGTCGAAGTGCAAAGAAGATTGACTCTTTTGCCTGGCGGCTATGACATTGCTCAAATAGCGCGTGCGTTGTGGGAACAGAGTCAGCAGGCGCGGGAGGTGGAAGAGACGGCATTACTCAATACACGGAATTTGGTAAACGATCCGGCCGTGCTGGACGTTTTAGCGGATTGGGTGAAGCAGTACCCTGCCTTTGCATCCCACCTGCACACATGGGTAGAAGCGTCAAAAAACCCGGATGCACCGGTAACGATAGGCGCAGCCAATGCCATCACTATCTTGGTGCGAGCTAGTGTGCCATTTAAGGAGGCAGATTTACGTTGGATACGTGTTCCCGGTGCGGATTTAAGTTTTGGGGCATTTGATAAGGCACAGTTGCAAGGTGCAAATTTACGCAATACTTCTCTTCACCGTATTTGGCTCCGTCAGGCCGATTTACGGGGTGCCAAGATGGAGGGCGTGCAGTTTGGTGAGTGGCCTTTTATCGAGGAAGAGAGAGAGATCGGAGCCTGCACGTATTCCCCAGATGGACAAACCTGTGCGGTAGGACTCTATAACGGCAGCATCCATCTCTATAACACGCAGAGCTTGGAGAAAGTCGGCACGTTAACGGGCCATACAGATTGGGTTACTAGCGTGATGTATTCGCCGAACGGTGAGCAGATCGCCTCGGCGAGTCATGACAAGACGGTGCGGCTGTGGAATGCGCACTCAGGGGCGCTTACCGCGACTTTAAAGGGCCATACTATCTTGGTGAATAGCGTGGCCTATTCGCCAAATGGTGAGCAGATAGCTTCCGGGAGCGATGATCATACAGTGCGGCTGTGGGATGCAGCCTCTGGGGCGCTTACCGCCACTTTAGAGGGCCATACTGGCTATGTGAATAGCGTGGCGTATTCACCGAACGGTGAGCAGATTGCATCGGCGAGTCAGGATCATACGGTGCGGTTGTGGGACGCAGGCTCTGGAGCGCTTACTGCCACATTACCCGGCCATACGGATGTGGTGACGAGCGTGGTGTATTCACCGAACGGTCAGCAGATCGCATCGGGAAGTTATGATAGTACGGTGCGGGTGTGGGATAGAGACTCTGGGGAGCCACTCCACACTTTAACGGGCCATATTGACTGGGTTCATAGCGTGGCGTATTCGCCGAATGGCCAGCAGATCGCCTCGGGGAGTGATGATCATACGGTGCGGCTGTGGAATGCAGACACCTGGGCGCTTACCAATACGTTAACGGGCCATACTAACCGGGTTCATAGCGTGGTGTATTCGCCGAACGGTG
>JASSUD010000052.1:0-21180 GCA_031963225.1 Mycoavidus cysteinexigens | reverse complement strand
TGAGGATCCCGAGCACCGCACGACCTCAAAGATGGGCCCTTTGGGGTAATTGAGGACACACCCTGGACTGGTTCTAGTTTTAAGGAAATATTATGTGGAGTAACGCCCGTCAACTAAATCGTCTTGCTGGTGCGCTTTACGGCTTGGTTGCCCTGCTGTTATTGGGTGCAGCGGGGTATTGGACGGTGCAGCAACCGCTGTTTGTATTACGCACTATCCATATAGGTGGAGAGATTGATCACCTGAATGCGCCCACTATACGAGCTGCACTGATAGGCCATTTGGAAGGTAATTTTTTTACTGTAAACCTGGTAGAAATTCAAACTGCAATAAATTCCATGCCTTGGGTGCGTAAAAGTAGTGTGCGGCGCGTGTGGCCTAACCAACTTGCAATCGTACTTGAAGAATATAAACCTTTAGGTTTATGGAAAAACGATCAGCTGGTAAGCCAAGATGGGGAATTATTTACGGCTAATCCGGAAGAAGCTGGTGAGAATTTACCACTTCTAAGCGGGCCAACAGGAAGTGAAAAAGAGGTGGTGGCGCAATACCAAAATTTTTCACGCTGGCTAGCGCCACTTGGCCTGACCTTGCACAGCGTCACTCTGTCAGCCCGTTATGCATGGACTGCAGAACTGTCGAGCGGTTTACGTTTAGAAATTGGAATGGAGAGAGATAGCCACACACTAGAAGAGCGTTTTCAGCGTTTTATAGCAGCGTGGCCTCAGATTAAAAAACAATGGGGTGAGCGGATCGAAGCCGTTGATTTACGGTATCCAAATGGGTTTGCGTTACATATCTCTCAAGCGCCGTCTGTGGAAAATAAAGGCCCGGCACGTTAGGTAGATAATCCAGCGACCCCAGCAAACTG
Source organism: Mycoavidus cysteinexigens (assembly GCA_031963225.1). Taxonomy (GTDB): domain Bacteria; phylum Pseudomonadota; class Gammaproteobacteria; order Burkholderiales; family Burkholderiaceae; genus JASSUD01. The sequence goes on along the minus strand of JASSUD010000052.1, from coordinate 20,309 downwards.
ATCATCTCTCTTTTCTGTAAACCAAAAGCACTATGAGCACTTTGCTTAATGAGTACACCATATGAAACAAGACTATAAAGATCTCTTGGTTGCACTAGACATCGGCACCTCTAAAGTGGCGGTAATCGTCGCCGCACGTAAAGAAGGTGGCCACCATGAGGTAGTGGGGTTAGGTGAATGCGAATCAAAGGGCTTGAAAAAAGGCGTAGTGGTCGATATTGAGGCCACCGTGCAATCCATCCAACGCGCGATTGCTGAAGCAGAGCTGATGGCAAATTGCAAAATTACGCAGGTCTATACGCAAATCGGTGGTAGCCATAGTCGCGGCATGAATTCCAGCGGGATGGTGGCGATCAAAGATAAAGAGGTTACCCAAGCCGATGTGGTGCGCGTAATCGAAACCGCGCAAGCTATCAATATTCCAACAGATCACCAAATCCTGCACGTCCTCACTCAAGAATTTATTATCGATGGGCAAGATGATGTGCGCGAGCCTGTAGGTATGAGCGGCGTGCGACTTGAAGTCAAGGTACATATTGTTACAGGAGCCATGTCTGCAGCCCAGAACATCATTAAATGTGTTCGCCGCTGTGGCCTTGAAATCAATCAAATAACGGTTCCTCCACTACCCTCTAGCCTTGCTGTATTGACTGAAGATGAGAAAGAGCTAGGCGTTGTATTGGTCGACATAGGAGGAGGAACCACCGATATCGCTATTTTTAGTGAAGGGTCCCTACGCCATACCGCCGTGATCCCAATTGCAGGGGATCAAATTACCAATGACATAGCAATAGCACTACGCACTCCTACTGCAGATGCGCAAGATATTAAAGTGCGTTATGGCGTGGCCAAACAGGCATTGGTTGATCCTAACGAAACCATCGAAGTACCAGGACTTGGCGAACGCGGGCCTCGTATGCTTTCGCGCCAGGCCTTAGCTGCGTTTATTGAGCCTCGTGTAGAAGAACTTTTTTCACTGGTACAACAAGTTATACGTGAATCTGGCTATGAGGACTTAGTATCCTCTGGGGTAGTACTTACAGGAGGTTCAGCCCTCATGCCAGGAATGGCTGAGCTAGGTGAAGATATCTTTTTTAAACTCGTGCGTATTGGGGTGCCCAACTACACCGATGGCCTAGCCGATGTAGTGCGCAGCCCGCGCTACGCAACGGCTATGGGCCTTTTGCTCGGCGCAGAAGCACAACGACACACTCTATCAGGGCATGCATCTCCCCCATCAGGTACATTCAGCCGCCTTGGTCAAATTTGGCTACGAATAAAGGAATGGTTTGTAAAAAGCTTTTAACGTGCTCCGGGAGACCTAGCCTCTCCTGTGGCAGCATTTAACAGCATCATATTTTTAATTTATATATTTTTGAGAATCGCATTAATTTAGTGGGAGTTATTATGGAATTCAATATCGTGGAAAATGAAAGGACTGGCACCGTCATTAAAGTAGTCGGTGTAGGTGGCGCGGGCTGTAATGCCGTACAACACATGATTAATCGCGGGCTGCAGGGTGTCGACTTCATTTGCATGAATACCGATGCACAAGCACTTGCTCGCTCACAAGCGCACGAGATTATTCAGCTTGGTAAAACAGGGCTAGGAGCAGGCGCTAAACCTGAAATGGGTAGCGCTGCAGCAGAAGAAGCGCGTGAGCGCATCTCCAATGCCCTCCAAGGGGCGCATATGGTATTTATCACCGCAGGTATGGGTGGTGGTACGGGCACAGGTGCTGCCCCCGTAGTGGCACAAGTTGCGCGTGAAATGGGCATCCTCACCGTAGGCGTAGTCTCTAAGCCGTTCGAATTTGAAGGTGGAAAACGTCGACGTGTAGCAGAAGATGGTGCACAAAAACTAGAAAGCCAAGTCGACTCTCTCATTATCGTGCTCAATGACAAGCTTTTTGATGTCATGGGTGGCGATGCTGAAATGGATAAATGTTTCCAGTGCGCCGATGATGTATTGCACAATGCCGTGGCCGGGATTGCTGAAATTATCAACGTAGAAGGTTTGGTCAACGTCGACTTTGAAGACGTCAAAACCGTCATGAGCGAGCAAGGTAAAGCCATGATGGGTACCGCTACCGTCGCAGGCGTAGACCGCGCTCGTCTGGCTGCTGAACAAGCTGTAGCCAGCCCCCTACTCGAAGGCATCGATTTGTCTGGTGCGCGCGGTGTATTGGTCAATATCACGGCCAGCCGTTCCCTGCGTTTATCCGAAACACGCGAAGTGATGAACACTATCAAAAGCTATGCAGCTCCTGATGCAATTGTTATCTTCGGCACGGTATATAACGATGCAATGGGTGATGCGCTTGGCGTCACAGTCGTAGCAACAGGCTTAAGAAAAGCAAAAGTAGAACCCCAAGTTCCTATGACCCTGCTTAAGACCGGCACAGACAACGAACCCGCCGATCTCAACAACCAAAGCAACTTCAATGGAAATGGATCCACTCCTTCAGTTTGGCGCTCGGGACGCAGCTCTGCAGACCTATCTTCCAAACATATCGACTTGGAAGTACCCGCTTTTTTACGCAGACAAGCTGATTAAAAATACAGTAGGTTGGCTGAGGCGCGAACCCCAACATGCGCACCACCGACTTTTGATCATCGCTTTTGATTTGCATATGCAGGTTTTAAAAGGATGATGGTCTGCATGTTGGGGTTCCTTCGTCACCACCAACCTACCGTCCAATGTAGGTTGGTGGTGAGGTACGAACCCCAACATGCACACCACTAACCCTGTGCAAACACCCGCACCTCCAGGATTTTTATGCTAAAGCAGCGCACGATTGCCACGCTTATCCATACCACCGGCATCGGCCTACATTCAGGGCGCAAGGTTAAATTAACTTTTCGGCCTGCAGCAGCGGGAACTGGTATTATTTTTACGCGTACCGACCTAACCCCTGCTATTAGCATAGCTATGAGCCCTACAGCGGTAGGAGGAACGCAATTAGCTTCCGTCTTACAAAAAGACAATGTACGCATTTCCACCATAGAGCACCTACTCTCCGCCTGCGCGGGTCTTGGGATCGATAATTTATATGTAGATGTAACCGCAGAAGAAATCCCGATCATGGACGGCAGCGCTGCCTCATTTGTATTTTTATTGCAGTCCGCAGGAATCATAGAACAAAATGCCCCTAGGAAATTCTTACTCATCAAAGAACCTGTAGAAGCACGAGACGGCGACAAATGGGCCCGCCTCGAGCCCTATTTCGGCTTCAAACTCAAATTCACCATTGCCTTTGGCCACCCTGCCGTAGATAAAACCGGCCAAGTCTTCGAAGCTGACTTTTCCCACACATCCTACGTACGAGAAATTGCCCGCGCCCGCACCTTCGGTTTCGCGCATGAAGTAGAAACCTTGCGCCAAATGGGACTAGCACGCGGAGGGAGCTTAGACAACGCCATCGTGCTAGATGAATACCGCATTTTAAATAATGATGGACTGCGTTACAGCGATGAATTCGTCAAACACAAAATGCTCGATGCCATTGGAGACCTCTATATAGCAGGCCACCCGCTCCTTGCCGCCTATACCGCTTATAAATCAGGCCATGGCTTAAATAATTTACTACTACGCAATTTATTTGCCCAACCACAAGCATTCGAAATCGTAACGTTCGAAGATTTAGAAAAAGCACCACAAGGCTTTTCGTTTGATCCGGTATTGCTCTAAGGCTATAAAAACAAAGATTAAGAGTTAGTGGTGTGCATGTTGGGGTTCCTTCGTCACCGCCAACCTACCGTTCTTTTTAATCACTTTTGTTATTAAGGTTAAGGGGTGCTGACGGTAGACGAAAAAAATCCGGCGCAAGGCCGGATTTTTTTACTTTACTACTTAACTGCGATTAGGCAGCCGATGCGTGAGCATCTGTGTCCGGCCTGATGTCCGTTGCTTGCAAGCCTTTAGGGCCTTGCTCGACAACAAACGTCACGGGAGCACCTTCGTCTAGTGTTCTAAAACCATCCATTTGAATAGCGGTTTGGTGAGCAAACAATTCATCTACTCCCATTCCGTTACCATCTGGATCAGGCGTAATGAATCCGTAGCCTTTACTGGCATTGAACCACTTAACCTTCCCTTTTTTTCTGGGCTTCTCACTTGACATACAACTTCCCTTACATATTACTTATTACTTGCAATTGCGAGCACACCCCAAAAGCTAAATGGCTTTCGCCACCGCTTTTCAGGGAGCCCGCCCTGACCTCTTCCGCCTGAAATACCATTCCAGAAGAAACGAGTAGGCTGATTGTTCGTGCTCTTTAGGCAAGAGTCAAGTCTTTTTTGAAAATTTGGCCATTTATCTTTTGGAATAACCGTTTTTACTCCAAATGAAATGGAAAACACAGATAAGTATCGGGTTTTTACAGGATTTTATCTTTGATAAGCCCGTATTTTCTTGCTCTGCGTTATTTACGTTATTCCACTCCCATTTATTTTTTTGCGCGCAGCAGTTTGGCTGCTTCTAATGCAAAATAAGTCAATATCCCATCTGCTCCCGCACGTTTAAAAGCAAGGAGTGACTCAAGCATGGCTTTATCATGATCTAGCCATCCATTTTGCGCAGCGGCTTTCAGCATGGCAAATTCGCCACTGACTTGATAACCGTAGGTTGGAAAGCAAAATGCTTTTTTTATTTTATGGACCATGTCCAAATAGGGCATACCAGGCTTGACGATCACCATGTCAGCGCCTTCTTGTATATCCATTGCGACTTCTCGTAGCGCTTCATCGCTATTTGCTGGATCGATCTGATAGGTCATTTTGTGGGTTTTATTCGAAATACTAGAACCCACTGCATCTCGAAACGGCCCATAGAACGCAGAAGCGTATTTAGCGGCATACGCCATGATGCGTGTGTGGATGTAACCCTGCCTATCCAGCATGCCGCGGATGGCCCCTATACGGCCGTCCATCATGTCTGACGGAGCAACAATGTCTACCCCTGCTTGCGCATGCACATTAGCTTGCTCTACAAGCAGCTGCACCGTCTCGTCATTTTGCACATATCCTTGCGCATCCAATACGCCATCTTGGCCATGGCTAGTGTACGGATCAAGCGCTACGTCCGTCATTACACCCAACTCAGGGAAGTGTTTTTTGACTGCTTGTATCGCGCGCGGTACAAGGCCCGATTCGGAGAGTGCTACACGTCCGTCCAAAGTCTTTAGCGTGTTGTCTATAACGGGAAACAACGCAATGACTGGTATACCTAAAGTCACACATTCTTGCGCTACTAGCAGCAACTGATCGATAGACAAACGCTCTATACCAGGCATAGAGGGCACTGTTTGCCGTTGTTTATCCCCTTCTATAATGAAAACAGGATAAATAAAATCGTCTACGCTCAAGGTATTTTCACGCATCATGCGACGAGAAAAATCATCTCGGCGCATGCGCCGAGGCCGGTGTGTAGGGTAGTGCAGCCCTAAGTTATGTATGGGAGTCATTTGATCAATTCAAAAAGAATATGAAAATCGCTTGTAGAACCGCTCTAGCAGTTAGGGCGTGTCCTCCAACCAGCCTTCAATACAACGATGCGTTTGCTCAAAGCCGACATGCTTTGGAGCAGAAAAGAGTTGCACGGTCACATTGGGCACCGGCTTCGCACTTCCTAGGCACACAGATTGAATAGCTCGAAGCGCATTTTCTGTATTACGCAACGCTAATACACTTTGCTGGCGAGTAAGTTTGTCAGATTTAGTCAGCAAAACATGCACGGGCTTTCCCGTTGGTGCAAACCATTCCAACATACGGCAATCCAGCTCTGTACAGGGATGGCGAGCATCCATTAACAACACCACTCCCCGCAACTCAGCATGCTCTTGCAAATAACGGCTTACTAGCTGTTCCCAATGGGCTTTAGATTCTTTAGGGGCTTTTGCATAACCGTATCCAGGCAAATCGACCAAATAGGCCTCATCGGCTTGCTCACCTACCGCAAAATAATTGATGTGCTGCGTGCGGCCTGGTGTTTTACTAGAAAATGCTAGACGTTTTTGCTGGCACAGCACATTGATTGCAGTAGATTTACCTGCATTCGAGCGCCCGACAAAAGCGACTTCTGGCACGCCTACGTGAGGTAAGTCGCGGAAGTGATTAACGGTTGTAAAAAAGCGTGCGCTGTGCAAAAGACGAGGCATGGGAGCGGTACCACCAACAAAAAGAGCCATTAAGCTCTGAAAAATCCGGCAATTGTACAATGCATGGCTTTTTAAGACCCCTACACCCTTCCCATTAAGGCTATTTCGCAGTGCGCTTCGCTTCTTCTTCGCTCTTTATTTTTTGGCAACGCCGTATCGTCAAACCTTGCATTGAACTTCTCAGCTCCATGCGTTTTGCGATCGCTCTTTTAGTCGTGTTAGCCCTCGCCAGCGTTATTGGAACGGTACTCAAACAAGATGCCAGACCGTCGGATTACATTGTCCAATTTGGGCCATTTTGGGCAGATATATTTGCGGCCTTAGGACTTCAAAATGTCTATAGCTGCGTGTGGTTTTTAGGCATTTTAGTTTTTTTAGTACTCTCTTTATCACTGTGTGTCGCTCGAAAATGGCGACAAAAATTGGCCCATATGCGCAGCTGGAAAGACCATATTCGGCTAGAGAGTTTGCGCACCTTCCGCTACCACGCGCAATGGAAAAGCCTCCAAACACGTTCTTTGCTTGAAGAAAAGCTCGGTGTCCTACTTCAGAGCGAGGGATACCGTTTTGTTGTGCGCCACTTTCCTGCAGCCCATGCTGCTGCAACTTCTACTACTGCTTCACCGCCTCTTCTCGCTGGCAATAGAACACTCATTGCAGCAAAACGCGGAACTTGGAACAAGCTGGGCTACTTTGCAACCCATATCGCGCTTATCGTTATTTGTTTAGGCGGTCTGTTAGATAGCCATTTACCCTTACAAGCTCAAAAAACATTCCTGGGCAAACGCCCACTGCCCATCGCGGATCTGAATGCATTGCCTGCAGGGAGCACGCTAGAGTCTATCAACCCTATTCATCGGCTCTCCAGCGCCAATCCCACTTTTCGAGGGTATGCTTGGGTTCCTGAAAAACAGACGGTTACCACCGCTTTGATCAATGAGCAAGAAGGCGTCTTTCTCCAAGAGCTGCCCTTTACGCTAGAGCTCAATAAATTCATCGTTGAGTATTACTCAACCGGTATGCCTAAACGTTTTGCAAGCGAAGTTACCGTACGCGAACGGATAAGCGGGAAACAGCGCCATGCGCTTATTGAAGTCAACCGACCCCTGGTCATAGATGGTCTAGCAATTTATCAGTCGAGTTTTGAAGATGGAGGATCCGTATTGCAGATGACGGCACACCCGATGGCCGGCAGGCAAAGCAATACTGCCCTAGTCAAAGGCAAAATTAATGAGGTGCTTCCGCTAGCGGGACTTAAAGCAGTAGATATCACCAAAAACAGCGCCGCAAAGCTTGAGCTCACAGGTTTTAGGGCAATCAATGTCGAAAATATAGCGCCGCTTCCAGATACCTCTGCAATATTACCTCCTCCCAACCAAGCAGCTTCTAGCGAGCCAACAAAGTCTTCTGAGCCTTTAGCTCCTTCTCGCTTAAATACATTGATAGACAAATTCAAGCAGCATCTAGGCTCAGGTGCCAAGGCAGCCAAACCTACGACCTTGCACAATATCGGGCCTTCTATTCAGTACAAAATACGGGATCAAAATGGACAAGCACATGAATTTAATCAATACATGCTGCCCATTCCTATCCCTACCAAAACATCAACGCAACAAGCAGGTGTAGAACAAGCTACGGAGCTCTTTTTCCTCACTGGTATGCGCGCGAATCCGTCTGAATCTTTTCGCTACCTACGTATTCCTGCCGATGCACAGGGTTCCGTTCAAACATGGATGCGCCTACGCGCGGCATTACAAGACCCTACCCTGCGCGCCATTGCAGCTAAGCGTTTCGCACAGCATGCAGCAGAGCGCACGGCATCTAGTACACCCCCTATGCAAAGTGCACTACAAGATAGCGCACAACGTGTACTCACGCTTTTTGCAGGTAATGCCGAACGTGACAGACCAGAGGCCACAGATCATTTTGAAACCAAGCCTATAGATCCCACACAAGGAGGTTTTGGAGCCCTAGCAGCCTTTATCAATCAAGTAGCCTCACCTACAGAGCAAGAGCGAGCAGCAGGCTTGTTGCTGCGCTTGCTAGAGGGTTCTATGTGGGAGCTCTGGCAAGAGGTTCGTAAACAAGCACACCAACCCACTCTGAACGCTGAAAAATCCACACCAGAGCAACGTCGCTTTTTAGAATCCTCCATCAGCGCACTCTCTGAACTTCTCTTCTACCCTGCTCCCCTCTTTTTACAACTTGAGAGCTATCAACCCATCACCGCTTCCGTGTTCCAAGTTACCAAAATGCCGGGCAAGCTTTGGGTCTATCTCGGCAGCCTCTTTTTACTACTAGGCATTGTGATTTTGTTTTATGTGCGCGAACGACGAATTTGGGTGCTTTTGCAAGACGTACCGGTTTCTAACAGCAACTCTACTGCGCAAGAGCCTTGTGTAGCCATTACCGTGGCTTTCTCAAGCCCACGCCATAGCCTGGCAAGTGAGAGGGAGTTTTCAGCGCTTAAAGGGCGTGTAGCTGCTCTGATTGAGCGTACTATTTAAGCATTTGGTCAATACGAGTTAACTCTGTTAAAAAAGAACGGTAGGTTGGTGGTGAGGAACGAACCCCAACATGCATACCATTTACCTTTAATTATCGTTTTAGACCTGTATATGCAGGTCTAAAAAGGACAGCGGCCATCATGTTGGGGTTCGTTCCTCACCACCAACCTACCGTTCTAAAACCTGCATATGAATATTATGATCCGCAAAAACGCTATTAGAAGAAACTGGCTTTAACTCGATGGTTGCTGCGCCAGACCAAACTCAAACGAGAAACTGTAGAGCATTTATATCGCTTTATGGATGGCGTGCTTACCTTACCCAAAGCTATAGAACTTAATTACAATAAAGACATACATCAATTAGAGGAGGGGACAATGGCCACTGTATTTTTGAGCCACATTGAGCGTATTCGTAAAGCGGAAGGGCGCAAAGAAGGCAAAGAGGAAAGCAGACAGGTATTACTTCAAGATCTACTTGAACGGCTACAAGCCAAGTTTGGCACTATCCCACAAGGTTATATAGATAAACTGACTAAATTAGATCTATCTGCCTTGATAGCACCAGTCACCCGCATAAATACCGCCCACGCCTTGGAAGATGTATTCCTGACGCATTAACTCTTAATTCGCTCTATTCCCAAAAATTGCACTCCCTACCCGAACCATGGTTGAGCCTTCCAGCACAGCGACTTTAAAGTCAGCAGAGGTGCCAAGAGAAAGGGTGTCTAGCTCTAAAGCCTGCTCTCGTAATGAGCAGTAGAGGCGATACATCTCGCGATAGGGTAGACGCTGCGCTTCTTGGATTTCATTTTGTGCGCCAGGTTGTGTCATTAAAGACGTGTTCTTTTGCACAAGGGGTTTAGGAAGTGCCATCAGTCCGCGCAGGCGTAAGCGTGGTAATGCAGCCACGGCCTGAGCTAATGATCCAAGTGCTTCTGGAGTGACACCATTTTTTTGAGGTTCACGGCTAATATTGACTTGAATGCATACATTCAAGGGAGGGAGAGACGCTGGACGCTGATCGGATAAGCGCTCTGCGATAGAGAGGCGATCAACTGTGTGCACCCAGTCGAACTGTGTGGCGATAAAGGCAGTTTTATTACGTTGTATGAGCCCAATAAAATGCCATTCCAGCTCTGCACGCAACGAGGCAAGTGCAGTTATTTTGCTCTTAGCTTCTTGTACATAATTCTCCCCAAAGGCTCTCTGACCCGCTGCATAAGCAGCCTGGATCCTCTCTGGGGAGAAGGTTTTTGAGACGGCAAGGAGCTTTACTGAGGAGGCGCTGCGCCCCGCATCTGCAGCAGCCTGCGCGATAAATCGTCGCACACTCTGCAAATGGGGGGCAAGGTCCTCAAGATCGGTTGCCTTGATTTGATTAAGACTGCTCATTCTTACGAATTTTGCGTCGTTTTTGCACTGCCTGGGCCAGATCATCTAGTACTGCCACGCTATCTCCCCAACCTAAACAGGCATCGGTGATGCTTTGGCCGTAAACGAGATCTTGTTGATGTCCCTCCCGTAAATCCTGCCGCCCGCCTATTAAGTGCGATTCAATCATCACGCCCACGATGCGCTCTTCGCCAGCGGCCAATTGCTCACCAATGTTCTGGCATACGCCGATCTGATTCTCGTGTTTTTTATTACTGTTGGCGTGACTGGCATCTACGATCAATCTTGCAGGTAGATGGGCTTGTCGGATTTCGGAAGATGCGGCTTCGATACTCGCTGCGTTGTAGTTAGGCGTTTTGCCTCCCCGTAAAATCACATGACCATCAGGATTACCCACCGTCGACACAATGGCGGAATGGCCGCTTTTGGTAACCGAGAGAAAATGATGAGGATGGGCGGCTGCTTTCACCGCATCAATCGCAATTTTGATGCTACCTTCCGTGCCATTTTTAAACCCAATCGGGCAAGACAAGCCTGAAGCCAATTCACGATGGACTTGCGATTCCGTAGTACGCGCGCCAATAGCCCCCCAAGAAACTAAATCTGCTAAATACTGGGGACTAATCATGTCTAAAAACTCGGTCCCAGCCGGAACCTTCAACTGATTAATTTGCAGCAATAGTTGCCGGGCAATGCGCAATCCGTCATTAATCTTAAAGCTATTATCTAGATAAGGATCATTAATTAACCCCTTCCAACCCACGGTTGTGCGCGGCTTTTCGAAATATACCCGCATGACTATTTCTAAATCTTCAGCAAAACGCTCACGCTCAACAGCAAGCCGCTGCGCATACTCCAGCGCAGCATCCGTATCATGAATAGAGCATGGGCCTATAACCACAATCAAGCGATCGTCTAAGCCATGCAAAATACGATGCACCGCTTGCCGTGCATGAAATACCAAATTAGATACGGCTTCTTCGCATGGAAATTCGCGCATTAAATACGCTGGCGGCACCAATTCTTTAAGTTCTTTAATACGTACATCATCGGTACTGTACACAGCCATATCCCCATATCCCATCTTACAATCTATACACGTCCAACTCACATACCGCTCCTAGGACGTACCGCCTACAGTCAGGCTGTCTATTTTTAAAGTAGGTTGCCCCACGCCAACAGGCACACTTTGGCCTTCTTTGCCGCACACCCCAATGCCAGAATCCAGATGCATATCGTTACCGATCATACTCACTCTTTGCAATACGTCAGGGCCGCTACCAATCAATGTGACCCCTTTAACAGGGTGAGTTATGCGGCCATTTTCAATCATATAAGCCTCTGAAGTCGAGAAAACAAATTTACCATTCGTAATATCGACCTGCCCTCCCCCAAAATCTACGGCATAGAGGCCATGTTTCACGGAGGCAATAATTTCTTCGGGCGTTTTATCACCATTCCACATATAGGTATTCGTCATACGTGGTAAGGGCATGCAAGCATAAGACTCACGTCGGGCATTCCCCGTTAAGGGCATGTTCATTAATCTCGCGTTTAATGAATCTTGCATATAACCACGCAATATCCCATCTTCAATAAGGACAGTGCACTGCGTTGCATTGCCTTCATCATCTATATTAAGAGATCCGCGGCGATTAGCTAAGGTGCCATCATCCACTACATGGACGCCAGGTGCTGCTACACGTTCGCCAATGCGCCCAGCAAAGGCAGAAGATCCTTTGCGGTTAAAGTCGCCCTCAAAACCATGCCCAATCGCCTCATGCAACAAAATGCCGGGCCAGCCTGCCCCTAAAACAACGGGCATCACTCCAGCTGGAGCTGGACGGGCTTGGAGATTGATGAGTGCACCATGCACAGCTTTGTTGACATACTCTTCCAGTTTTTCATCTGTAAAGTAAGTATAGTCAAAACGTCCACCGCCGCCGCCATGCCCCATTTCTTGACGGTTGTTTTCTTTCGCAATTACCGTGACAGACACCCGCACTAAGGGCCGCACGTCCGCAACCAATGCACCATCACTACGCGCAATCAAAACAAAATCGTATGTTCCTGCTAGGCTAGCCATAACCTGCTTAACACGAGGATCACTGCGACGTGCCATCGCTTCAATACGCTCTAGCAAGGCTACTTTATCTGCCGCTTTTAATGAGTCTAGAGGATCTTTTTGCCTATACAAATCTAACTGATCTACCGGCTGACTTGCCGCTTGCACAGACACAGGCTTGCCAACACGAGCACGTCCGCCACGATGGCCAATGACACGCACTGCCTCTGCGGCATCTTTCAGTGCATTAGGCGATATTTCATCAGAATAAGCAAATGCGGTACGCTCACCCGATATGGCTCGCACTCCCACACCTTGATCAATGCTAAAGCTCCCAGACTTCACTTGCCCTTCTTCCAAGCTCCACGCTTCACTACGCGTCATCTGAAAATAGATATCGGCGTAGTCCACCCCTTTAGTCAACATCGTACCCAACACGGTACGTACCTGACCTTCATTCAAACCGTTTGGTTTAAATAAAATGGCTTCTGTAGTAGCGAGAGGATTAAGAGGGAGTGTGTCATTTTTCATGGTATTTTGAATCTTCTTTGGAGTTTTCCGACAAGTTTTGCAATTTTTGGGCAAGCGTGTCAGTTTGCACGCGCTCAATCACGGGGTTTTCCCAAGGTCCTGACACGGTGTAGTACTGTAAAAAATTATGGCTCAAGGATGCAGATAAAACTTGCTGCGCAATATAGCTACCCAGCCCTAACACTGGGTTTAGCACTGTAGCAGCAAGTACAGCTGAACCTGCATTAATGGCTGGTTGTATGGTCAGCAACAGCATTTGTTGGCGCTCCGCCAAATTTGCGCTACCTGCTAGGGTGATATACGCTGGGGTACTACTCACCGAAAAGTCATCCACATAGGCCACTCCATTTTGGATTACCGCGCTACCCTTTGCATAATCAAATGCTAAACCTCTTCCAGGTAAATACCGAAAATCTAAAACCAATAGGTGCGCCAAACTCTGCAATGACAATGCTCCAAGCAAATTGCCCACGCCCGGTTCAGCCTTTAATAACCGCCCATGGTTCAAATCAAGCTTGAGATAGCCCGTTAGAGAATCATAAGAGAGGTGTTCTGGCCCCCCTCGCCACTGTATCTGACCTTGTGCGCTCCCCACACCACCTTGCAGCATTTTAGGAATACCAAGACGTTCAAGTAGCGCACCAGCATGTTGCATAGTTAATTCAAAATTAAAAGCACTGCGCCCAGATTCTCCATTTTTTAGGTTTTTCCCAGGCGAATTAGCAGCCTGAGGAATGTGATCAACCCACTCTCCATTTACACAGAGTGTGGCATCTGGATTGGTAATCTGCAGCTTTTCCAGCCACCACTTTGACTGATTGCGCTTGGTATCTGAGTGCGTCACTATAGCAACCTGCCCTAGAGGTTTACCTTCTAGGGTTAGATCATCTATCTGTAAGTCTAATGCAGGCCAGTCTTTAATAGACAGGTCCGAATGCACCACAGGTTGCGCTACAACGGGTTTCTCATCCTCAGCAAGTGGTAGTGCGAATCTCAAGAAATGTGCTCTTAAAGCCCCTGTATCTGGGCGATCAGCAGGTAGGTTTGAGCGTACAGAATCCGTACGGGGCGTCCATGCGAGCTGCCCAGCAAATTCTTTGGCTGTTGCCGCTGCTTGCCATATTCCATGCCTATATGCCGCATTCAACGACACAGCGTGCCAAGCACGCTGCGCAGCCGATACGGTGCCTACGCGTGCATGGATCTTAGTAGGTCTGTAAGACATCCATGGCGCCGAGCCTGCCGCATTAGAGGACTTAGCGGCGCCTGCCTTAGATAGAGAAGCAAGCACTGCATGCCAAGCATCTATATCTAATTGATCTGTTTCTAAGGTTGCCACTACCCCCTTTTCTGGCAGCTTTAGAGTTTGCCACTTATTTCGAAAAAGCAATTTTTCCGGTGCGCGAGCGAGTCCGAAAGAAACCTCCTTCGCAGCAGTTTGAGCAGCGGCAGTTGTATCCAAACGTAACGCTCCGCTAACCACATTGTATGCATTCTGTGAGGAAACGCTACGTACTCGATATGCGGCTAGAAGGGGTCCAAACTCGATATCAATACGCTTATCGGGTGGCCCTAAGCCGCTGTTTTTCGCCAATTTATCGTACTGATCAAGGCTTACACGCAACTGCATAGATCGACGTTTAACTTTAGCAAAGGGCGGGGGCCAATCAAAGGCCAATTTAGTTAAATCAGCTTGGAGCTCTCCTGTCGCACTGCCTTGACGAGAGAAATTCAAATCAAACTGATAGGGTATCTCAGAGGAACCCTTCACACCCAAGCGCTCCATCAGCTGCACACACACACCTTTGCAAACCTTGGTATCGTGCAGCCAGGTGCGCAGCGCAGCTCCTAGCGCGTGACCTTTTGCATGCAGATGAGTAGATCCATCTGGATAAACATTCACCTCTCCCTGTATGCCCCCTTTTAGCCACTGCGCAGTGGCTGATTGCAGTGTCAGACTATGATCGGTAAATGCAAGCACCCCTTGCAACTGGGTTAATGCAGGCAACGTATACCCAGAAGTTGGCTTAGAACCTTTACTAGGTTGAACACCCGGTTCAGAAATATGAGTAGTTATCGTATTGCCCGAGAAAGTCAAAGCCCCTTCAACACCTATTTGCTTTGCACCACGGCGTGGGAGTTGCAAATGTAATGCGAGTTGCGCAGGCCCCGTTGCGGCAAACCAATCACTTACATGCCCAGTCCATGCAGGAATAGGACTATGTTTAACATAGTCCAGCATGGTATTTAGAGGACCACTAGCATAGATTTCAATCAGAAGATCCTCTGTATTAGACAAATGCGCAATCGTGCCTTGGGCCTGTGTAATCTTGACATCTTGGTAGCGCCCTTTCGCTACGGAAAACTTGAGCGCATCCCTATCTATCTCAAAAACCCCTTCAAGTCCCTCTAAAACAGGCCAAGCAGGCTGGGCAACAGAAGAAGCGGATTTTGTAGGAAGTGCAGACGGATCAAAACGTCCGTCATAAAACGGCGCTCTTATTTTAAATAACCCTACTGGATTCGAAGGTCCGAATGGAAAATCTTCTAGAGCCCCATATATCTCGAGCGTAGCGTCCTTAGTAACCCCCCCTTGCAGCGCATGCTTCAAATAATCGCGTAACCCTTTATCTAAAGAAGAGGGCAAATAATGTGGCACTTGCGCAATCAAAGCATGGTCAAGATGCAGGGAAAGATGGAGTACGCCTTTACTTGATGTTGTTTTATATACGGGTTTTTTATTAGCCACTTTTTCATTGTGCAAAAAGTGCCCTAGATTCTTTAACGGCGGCTCACCCTGGTTTTCTAGATGGAATAATGGGGGGTGTCGAAGCAAGGTACTCGCCTGCTTTACAGGCGCTTGGCCCATCATATTTGCAAGCTCTGTAGGCACCCTCACCTGTTTTTGATACGTGGCATTTATCTCACCAGCACCATCTTGGTTAGAAAAGATAAGGGGCGCTGCGGCAAGCTTCAATAGATAACCCGTTTGAACAGGCGTTAGATCCCATTTCACTCGTCCTTTCAGCACATCAAATAGCATGGTCGGCTTACTCAATCCCTGCGGCATACTGAGAAAGCCGTCGCGCGTGTTGAGTAGCAAACTACCACCTTGCTCATTCGCATCGATGGCCCCTGAGAAATGGGCCACACCTATAGGCGCACCAATGTGCGATAACAGGGTAAGACGGTCAAAGTCTGCCTTCAGACGATAGTGCTTTTGCGCTGTACGCCCAAAATGCTTAGGCAAAAAGGTCATCGCTACGTGTTTTTTTGGAGCAGAAGGCCATGGATAGGTCATATCCAAAAAATAATTACGTAGCACACCGCGCATTTCGATAGGCGGATTTGAAGATGCCTGCGGTATAGCTGGTAGCGATTGCCCTTTAAGTAGAAAAGCAGGGACAACTGCTTCCCATCTAAATCCAAATGCAGTAGAAAACGGCCGTATAAGTGTAGAGACAAAATCCAAATTCAGCGTATCGCCGGCTACGGTGAAACGCCCGCTCTTTTGACGATCTGGCATTTGATACGCTAGCTTCATCCATGCGGATTCAAACCGTTGCCTCTCACTGGGCGACCCAAGCTCTATGACTACATCACGTATCTGTGCAGTAAACAGGCCTGTGTAGCGTTGCGAAGGATGTTGTATTCCAAGCAGAGCTGGGCGGTAGGATGCGCTATAGCCTAAAGAAAGATGGGGGATTGCAATGCCCGGCAAAACAGGGTTTTGTAAAACCTCGGAAGAGGGGGAGCGTAGATTTTTTTGAGAGTTCGATAAGGTGCCCAGGTGTGTTCCCAACACATTTAACACCCCATTCATATTGCGAATGCGACCGTGTTTAAAGGTGAACCAATTATCGGCCGTGAGGGTTCCGCCCGTTAAATGCACCGGAATAGGGAGTAACGCATTGAGCTGTTCCAGTGGGATAGCCTCTGCGCGCATATACCCGTTGCCGACCCAGCCTGCGGGGTTGGTAGTTTTAGCCCAGAAACTATGCTGAAACTGCAAGCGCATATCCACCAAGCTAGCTAGTTCAGCTCCTTCAATATGCGCTTGCATACCTACCTGGTGATGATGGCCCTGATTGAAAATCGCAAACTGAATGGCTTTGATATCGGAAGGCAAACGAGCAACTTCATGGTTCATCTTCCAGGAAGACGAAGGCTCTTGTACCTCTACATGGCCATTATTAATCTTGAATGCTTCTTGACGAAACAGCCAACGCAGATTCGATAACCCCTCTTCCAAAAGAGTCAAAGGAGGGGCACTTGAAGAGGAGGAGCGCAGATAATCAGATAAAGTGGAAGCAGGCACTAAAAAGTTGCCCACCATCAACCCTCCATCTGCTGTCTTGTACATCACCGCATGCGGAGCATCGATATGGATATCTGAAAATATTAATTTAAATTTAGAGAAGGTACGCCAAGAGAGGGTCGCCTCGAAGTGCGGTACTTCTAATATTAGTCGCCCCTGCTGATCGCGCAGGGTGAATGCATCCATAGCCACACAGGGCTGCAGGCCGCGCCACTGTGCATGCAGTGCGCGTATATTCACTTGCGCATGCACAAGACGGCTCAGTGCTCGCTCAGCCGGAGCACGCCCAATGTCTAGGTGTGGGAAAACAATATAGCGCAGAGTCAGTGCGCCTACGATCACAGTCGCACACAACGCAAGCAAGAGCCAAAGCGCAGCCTTTATGGCCCTAGTCAATATGCGCATGAAAGTGCGCCTTCTAGAGAAAAAGAGATCGAAATCAAAACCAAATAAACGCGTCCGTCAAAGCGCTGCTATACAGCAGCGCAGAGGCATCATAAAATTTACAGATAAGCTGATTAAAAAAGAAGCAGCAATTTAACACAGCCTACTAGTCATGTGGAACCAAGCACTATGCCGTTTTTAACTTCTGCCCCCAACTCGCATCCCCCGCTTTTAATTGCCGAGGTTTCTCGCTATGCAGCGCGCATGCTGCAAGCTCACCCTGAGTTGGAAGCCACCATTGCACAAGCTAAAAACCAACCACTCACGCTTAGTGCTATAACCAAGCGATTAAAGGAGTTATTCGCATGCAACCTTAAAAAGGCATGTTCTTGCTCTCCCGAAGACGCAACCTATTCTGAGCGAATAGAAGTGCTGGCTCAAAGTCTGCGACTACTGCGCACCGAAGTGTTTTGCTTATTAATGGAAAGAGATTTATCCGGCGCAGCAACGCTTGATGAAGTTCTGCAAACAATGAGCTTACTTGCAGAGCAGGTACTGCAACGTGGCGCAGCAGAACTCCATGCCGCGCTCCAAGCACAGTATGGTGTGCCATGCAGTGCGCGCGATGGCAGCCCTCAGACATTGGGCATTATTGGGATGGGGAAATTAGGTGGGAGTGAGCTCAATGTCTCTTCGGATATTGATGTGATTTTTGTGTATGGCGAAGAGGGTCATACAACAGGTGGAACGGTAGGAACCCTCTCTAATCACGATTATTTTGTACGTCTAGCACGCCAACTCATTCGCATTATTGATGAATATACTGCGCACGGCTATGTGTTTCGAGTCGACACACGCCTACGCCCTAATGGACATGCAGGCTCTTTGGTATGCAATCTAGAGAGTTTGCAGACTTATTTTGCCAATCAAGGCAGAGCTTGGGAGCGTTATGCCTGGCTTAAAAGCCGCTGGATTCAAGAGCCGCACAGCGAAGCCAGCCAAGCTTTAACTCGTAGCGGCGAAGCATTAGTGCGCGCATTTGTTTATCAAACCTCAACACACACTCCCGCTACGCCTTCTTGCGCTCCTTGCCCTATACAAGATAGAGCAACACTCATTGATGCTATCCGATCAATGCATATACAAATTCAACAAGAAGAAAAACGCCGCGCCTATACGGGCCTAGAAGGGACTACACACAAACGCTCCGTCACAAAAGCACACGGTCGAGACAATATTAAATTGGGTCGAGGAGGTATTAGAGAGATTGAATTTAGTGTGCAAGCCGTACAACTTTTGTATGGACAGCAAGACCCTCTTTTTCAAAGTCAATCCACTTTGAGCGCACTGCATTACGCTGCTGCAAAACACTATATAAATCCAGAGCGTGCAACGCAGCTTCAACAAGCTTATTGTTTTTTACGTCAAATCGAACACCGCCTGCAATATATAGATGACGCCCAAACGCACACCCTACCCAGCGAAGCGCATGGACTAGAACGCGAGCAGCTTGCCCTGTCTTTGGGCTACGCAAATTACACGGCCTTTTATCAAGATCTACAAACACATCGACAAAATGTAGAACACCACTTCGATGCGCTTTTCGCACCTCAAAATCAATTAGCTCTAGATCAAAGCAAACCCACTCCATCGTCTTACGCGCTCTGGGGCAGCTTAGCACTTGCCTTATGGACCAGCTACACCAGCACCTTAAGCCGCGTACTCCACGCCATTACACGCTCCCCTTGGGCCGCACATCACCTTTCACGTCATCCGGAAGTATTGCCTACCTTATTAGAGCCACGCACAGCATGCTTTGAATCAGATTGGGCACGCTTTAAAAATCAGCTCATAGTGCAATTAACGCACGCCACACCGGAAGAGCAGATGGACTTGCTGCGCAATGCTCATCAAGCTGAAATGTTCCAAATTTTTCTAAGCGATCTGGCTGGCAAAATGACCGTTGAGGACATCGGCGATAGACTCTCTGATCTGGCAGACACCGTACTCGATGTAGCGTTGCAAGTAGTCTGGCAACAACTGCCCGCCCGCTATCATCCGACTCCAGACATAGCGGCACCGCGCTTTTGCATCATTGCGTATGGAAAGTTAGGCGGTAAAGAATTAGGGTATGCGGGAGATTTAGATTTAGTTTTTGTCTATGACGACCCGGATGAATCAGGCAGTGAACGTTACTCTGCGTTTGCTCGGCGATTAATGGCCTACCTGACCACCGCCACAGGTGCTGGGACGCTTTTTGATGTAGATCTACGCTTGCGCCCAGGCGGCGCTTCAGGACTGTTGGTTACCTCGATGGATGCCTTGCGCCTATATCAACAACGCGCAGGTGAACGAGCGAATACAGCCGAACTGTGGGAACATCAAGCACTCACTCGAGCGCGTTATTGCGCAGGAGATGCGCGCATCGGCGCTGATTTTGAAGCATTACGTATACAAATACTCATGCAACAACGAGAAGCCGCCGTACTTGCCCATGACATCGCAGCTATGCGCCAACGCGTACTCACAGAGCACACTACGCGCAGCACCCTCTTTGACATCAAATATGGCCAAGGAGGCATGATTGATATCGAATTCGCCGTGCAATATTTAGTATTACTGCATGCGCATACACACCGCGAATTCCTTCAAAACAGCGGCAATATAGCCCTACTCCATACCGCTGCCAAACTAGACTTAATCACCCAAAATGAAGCTACGGCAGTAGGCGACGCTTACCGCTTATACCGCGCACTACAACATAGATTACGCCTCGAAGGGATTGATGTTGCAGGAGTGCCTCCCAAGCAAGTAGCAGAACAACAGGCTGCTGTGCTTGGGTTAACTGCAAAGATTTTTGACAAAATAAATGCACAATAGTCAAGAAGACAGTGGTGTGCATGTTGGGGTTCCTTCGTCACCACCAACCTACCGAGATGCCCATGTAAAAGG
>JASSUD010000016.1:0-42789 GCA_031963225.1 Mycoavidus cysteinexigens | reverse complement strand
GTGCTCCTGCTCCCCCAAATATGAACCCTTTGGGGCAATTGAGGACACACCCTAGAGCCGCGTTTTTAGAAAAAGGGTGGTGCTACTGAGAATTACTCAATCTTCCAGGAAGTCGCTATGCAAAAAACATTTAAGATTTGGTTGGCGTTAGCCTGTTTTGCGCCTACTTTGGTTTGTGCCCAAGCTTTGCAAAAACCAGCGCTTGTCAATGCTGCGCCCGTAGAAAGTGCCACGCTTGTTGCGGCACCTATCGATCCCGCTAAACGTGCTGCAATCAAAGATTTGTTAAATGCCATTGATGCAGCAAAGCTAGTTAAGGCTATTGGTGATACTGCTCGTATCCAAGCTAGGCAATTGGTTCCTGCTATTCTTTCAGATGCATTAGCTGAAAATAAAACACTCAGCGAACCGCAAAAGCGCAGCTTGATTCCTGGTCTTCAATCTAATGCAATACCCAAGTTGGTAGCGCGTGCAGGTGAGGCCTTTGAGACACCGCAGTTTGCGGCTGATGCGCTAGAAGCTCAATATCAGGCTTACAATACCCATTACACCATTCAAACGATTAAAGCTTTGACTGGGTTTTATCGTAGTGATGCTGGTCGTGAATTTATCCAAAAGCAAGACCAGGTGGGCCGCGATGTAGTAAATGGTTTGCTTCAAAAATATATGCCTAATGCAATCAAGGCTATCCGTGAGCAAGCTGACCAAGAAGTTGCTACTGCTAAACCTGCAGCTGCAGCACCTTCTAAGCCTGCTTCGAAAAGATAATTTTCAAAATTTCTTTGAGAAATTGTAGTCAAGGCTCTGCTCTACAAAGCCGTTTGCGCATAGAACCCGTTTTATGCGCAAACGGCTAATTTTGCTTTTACGAGGCACTATGCGCGCATTTAATTTTTCTGCAGGCCCGTCGGCCTTACCTGTTGAAGTCTTGCAGCAAGCAGCAGAAGAAATGGTGGACTGGCGAGGTAGCGGTATGGGAGTGATGGAAATGAGCCACCGTGGCCCAGAATACTCCTCCATCCATAACCAGGCGTTAGAGGATTTAAGAAGTCTGCTCAAAGTGCCTGATACGCACCATATCCTCTTTTTGCAGGGTGGCGCGCTGGCACAGAATGCGTTTATCCCTATGAATTTATTGGGTACGCGGCATGTGGCAGACTATATCGTCACTGGATTTTGGTCTAAAAAAACATATCAAGAAGCGCATCGATACTGCGCTGCCCACCTTGCTGCAACAACGGAACCTAGCCACTTTATGCATGCTGCAAAGCCTGCAAGTTGGCAGCTTTCTGCAGACCCCGCTTATGTGCACGTGTGCACGAACGAGACGGTCAATGGGGTGGAGTATTTTGATTTGCCAGATTACACGCCCGAGGTAGACACCCTTTTATCCGCGCGCGATGAGCCTATTCCACTCGTCATCGATACGTCTTCACACATATTGTCCCGTCCGCTCAATATTACGAAGCAGGGCGTTATTTATGCCAGTGCTCAGAAGAATTTTGGGATTGCGGGCGTCACTTTGGTCATTGTGCGCGATGATTTACTAGATCGCGCTTTGCCTATTTGTCCTTCCGCTTTTCATTGGAGAGGCGTGGCGCAGAGTAATTCGATTTACAACACGCCCCCGACTTATGGCATTTATATGGCAGGGTTGATGTTTCAATGGCTCAAACGCCAGGGCGGTTTAAGCGCTATAGAAAAGCGCAATATTGAAAAAGCACAGCTGGTCTATAACGCGATTGATTCCAGTGATTTCTACTTTAATTCGGTGGATCCTGCAGCGCGCTCGCGTATGAATATTCCTTTTTATCTAAAAGATATGAGTCGTCTAGACGCATTTTTGGCAGGTGCTAAAGAGCGTCGTTTGGTTCAGATAAAAGGGCATTCCTCAATGGGGGGGTTACGCGCATCTATGTATAACGCCACCCCTCTTGAGGCTGTGCAAGCTCTTGTGAGCTATATGCAGGATTTTGAAAAACAGCACGCTTAAAAACTTGATACGCCAATGCACTGCGAACCACGCGCTATGAATGATGACACTACGCTTTCCATACAGCTGCAGCCTTTGCGAGAGGAAATTGATGCCATCGATGCTCTGTTACTGAAACTCTTAAGCAAGCGCGCCAAACTGGCGATGGAAGTAGGGGATATCAAGAAAGAATGCGGTGCACCGATATTTCGCTTTGAGCGTGAATTACAAGTTATTGCGCAATTGCAAACGCTCAATAGTGGACCTTTAAAAGCCAAACATATCGAGACTATTTGGCGAGAGATAATGGCTGCAAGTCGGGCGCTTGAAAAGCCACTATCTGCGGCTTTTTTAGGTCCAGTAGGGACGTATAGCGAGCAGGCGATGCATGCCTACTTTGGTCATGCTATGGTTGAAATACCTGCTGCTTCGATTGATGAAGTATTTCGGGCAGTCGTTGCGGGTACAGCAGACTACGGTGTGGTTCCAGTAGAAAATTCCACAGAAGGGGCGGTTACCCGTACGCTGGATCTTTTATTGCGTACTTCTTTGCAGATGAGCGGTGAAGTGATTTTGCCGATCGAGCATCAGCTACTTACGCGCTCTGGAAACTTGGAAGGCGTTGAAGTGGTATGTGCGCATGCCCAAGCGCTCGCCCAGTGCCAAAATTGGCTTGCCACGCAAACCCCCCACTTGAAAATTGAAGCTTGTGCTAGCAACGCACAAGCGGCACAAAGAGCTGCACAGGATGCACAAATAGCGGCCATTGCTAGTGAACGTGCTGCTGCCCATTATGATTTGCATATTGCGCATGCAATGATTCAGGATGATCCGTATAACCGTACCCGCTTTGCCATCATTGGTCAGCATGCTTGCGCTCCGACTGGTGATGATCAAACTTCTTTGGTTTTTTCTGTGAAAAATGAACCGGGTGCGCTGCTAAAAATACTAGAGCCTCTAGGACGTCAAGGTGTATCCATGACACGGTTTGAATCTCGTCCAGCTAAAAATAGAGCATGGGAATACCATTTCTATATTGACCTGGATGGACATATTCAAGACCCACCAGTAGCAGCTGCTTTGCGCGAACTCGAAGCAAAATCGGCTTTCTTAAAAGTGCTTGGATCCTATCCCAAAGCAAAGTCCTAACCTCCATTCCCCATGCCACCCCCCCCTTTCATTCTTAAAAAATTGCTTATTGCCGGTGTGGGCTTAATCGGCGGCTCGCTTGCACTAGCCCTGCGTCGTGCAGGGTGTATACACACATGCATTGGAATAGAGCCAACCGCAGCGCACGGGTCGCAGGCGCTTGAACTTGGTGTGATCGATGGTGTGGTGGGATTGGATGACGAGCAGGCTCTCGCTAGCAGCATGCGCGGAGCAGATATGCTAGTGCTTGCAGCCCCTATGGGTCAAAATCATGCACTGTTTAGCGCAATCGCCCCCTATCTTGAGCCGCAGACGATTGTGACCGATGTGGGCAGTGTTAAAGGGAGCGTAATTGCGCAGGCACGGGCTGTGCTAGCAGATAAGATAGGGCAATTTATTCCTGCGCACCCAATAGCTGGGCGCGAAGTGAGCGGTGCAGCTGCAGCGCTCGTTGATCTATATGAAAATTGCCGCGTAGTGCTATGCCCTCTACCTGAAAATGAATCGACAAACTGTGAGCGTGTAAGGCAGATGTGGCGTTTGGTAGGCGCATATCCGTATGATCTTTCTGCCCAGCAGCACGATGCTATCTTTGCTTCGGTTAGTCACTTACCCCATGTATTAGCCTTTGCTTTGATTGAACACCTGCTGCGCAATGATGCATCAGAACAAAGTCTAACTTTTGCTGGTAGTGGTTTTCGCGACTTTACGCGCATTGCTGCATCACAGCCGCAGGTTTGGCGAGATATTTGTATAGCTAATCGCACCGAATTGCTTGAAAATATTCAAGGCTATATAGCAGTGCTAAATGATGTACATCAGGCTATATTTGAAGAAAAAGGAGCAACGCTTGAAAATATATTTGAGCGGGCTTCTTCGTTGCGCGCACAATGGAGCTATAAATAGTTTTAGACGCAAAAATCCTTCACGGCTGGATTTTTGCGCCATGCAAACTACTGCATAGAGGTTTCGCGCAGAGTTTTGCCGTTTTTTGTTTTTGGCTTGATAAAAGTAGTACCCACCTTATTTGTGAGCACTACCACGCGCCAATAAGGAGAATTTGATGTTTACGCCTATCCAGGCCTATACGTTACTGCCAAGATACCAAGGCTTGAATTTAAAAGCTGCGCCGGTTCCTGTAAAAGCAGAGCTTATCGAGGCGGCACCAAGTTCTAGCATGCAGGTAGCTGAAAACACCGATGTGGTGCATAGTTCCGGTGAAGGGCGATTTGCCAAAGTAGAATCTTTTCTGAATGCATTTCTAATGAACGCAACAGGGGTTATTTACCTTATCTGTATACCTTTATTGATGATACATTCTTTGATAATGTTCGGCGCCTATATGCAAATAGTGTTTGGATTCTTGTGCGTGGTTGGGGCCATTGTTTTTGTAGCTGAAAACCTCTATCACGGTGTAGTGTGAGTTGTTGACTGATGTTACGCAGGTTATAGAACTATGAGTCGTTGATAACACGGTAGGTTGGTGGTGAGGCACGAACCCCAACATGCGCACCACTGACTTTTAATCTTTGTTTTTGAGAGTTTATAAACGGGTCATCAAGAACGCAATGGCCTGCATGTTGGGGTTCCTTCGTCACCACCAACCTACCATCCTTTGCCTTTCTTGTGGATGTTTATAAAGCCTTTTTGCCTATGCATCTTAGTAGGTTGGTGGTGAGGCACGAACCCCATGCGCGCTAACTTAAGCCAAAGACCAGAATATATTGTCGCTAAACTGTACAAAAAGTTAAGCGAAAAAAGGGGATTTTTTCCATGAACAGGCTATCTTTTGGCTTAAGTTAGCGCGCATGGGCACGAACCCCAACATGCATACCACTGTCTTTTTGAATACCTGCGTAACATCAGTTATTGCCCTAAGCCTTGACCCATCATTTTTTAATCTTTTTTGCTATTTTTGAACGTTTGACTGCTCCTTCTTCTCTTCCTTTCTTAGTTCTTGGGCCTTATACACAGGCGCAAGGCTCTGTACGTGTTCCTGGTTCAAAAAGTTTATCAAACCGGGCGCTTTTGTTAGCAGCCCTAGCGCGTGGAGATACGGTACTTGAGGGCGTATTAAATGCTGAAGATACGCAGGTGATGTTGCAGGCACTGTCCACTTTAGGCATTGCTTGGGCACGAGATGGTGATCGTTATACTATCCGCGGAGTGGACGGTAGTTTTCCCGTGAAAGAAGCCGCACTTTCTTTAGGAAATGCTGGAACGGCAGTGCGTTTACTGACTGCAGCATTAGCTGTGAATCAGGGTCACTACGTACTAAGCGGTATACCGAGAATGCATGAACGGCCTATTGCCGATCTTGTTGATGCGCTACGTCAAACAGGTGCGAAGATCGACTATGTACAACAAGAAGGCTTTTTGCCACTTGCGATCCATTCAACCACTCTTTGTATCGATGCTCCGTTGCAGATTCGTGGTGATGTGTCGAGTCAATTTTTGACCGCCCTATTAGTTGCATTGCCTCTAGTGCCTTCCTGCGCGATGGAAAACCCTGCACAAAACCCGGTGGCCAGTCATCCGCTCCAAGCAAAAACCAGTAAAACAAGCTGTATTGAAGTGCAAGGTAAGTTGATTTCTCAACCGTATATCGCCATGACGTTAAAATTGATGGAGCAATTTGGCGTCAAAGTAGAGCATGGTTTTGAGCAGGATGCAGCACCCCGTTTTATCGTGCCTACTTGCGTGGGTTATGACTCGCCAGGCTATATAAGTATTGAAGGTGATGCTTCTTCTGCCTCGTATTTTCTCGCGGCAGGTGCTTTGGGAGGAGGGCCTGTTCGGGTCGAAGGTGTTGGAGCGAATAGCATTCAAGGTGATGTGAAATTCGCAGATATGCTTTCAAAAATGGGCGCTACGATAATTATTGGGCCAACTTGGATCGAAGCCAGCGGCCCTATGCCTTCTGCATTGGACAGTATTTCTGCGAGCTCTGCCGCTTTTCCATTGGCACGATTTGAATGTTTAGATGTGGATTGCGAAGCCATTCCTGATGCGGCAATGACCCTCGCGGTTCTAGCACTCTTTGCGCGTGGCACTACTACGTTGCGCGGCATAGCTAGCTGGCGAGTCAAAGAGACGGACCGTATTGCAGCGATGGCTACTGAATTACAAAAATTGGGCGCTACTACAGAAAGTGGGCCTGATTTTCTACGTATCACGCCACCTGTTGCGCTTATACCCAATGTTGCTATCCATACCTATGATGATCATCGGATGGCAATGTGTTTTTCATTGGTGAGTTTGGCAGGTGTGCCCATAACCATTTGTGATCCAAGCTGCGTAAATAAAACCTATCCAGATTACTTTTTGCATTTCGAGTCTCTGGTACATGCTTGATATTTTTACGCTCTTTACCGCGAGTATTTAGTGCATAGCAATACACTTTCGCCCAAACTGTATCCAGTTATCACCATCGATGGCCCCACTGCATCGGGTAAAGGAACGATTGCCCGTGCTGTGGCAGCGAAACTGGGATTTCATTATTTAGACAGTGGCGCACTGTACCGACTTATAGCCCTAGCTAGTTTGCGCAATGCACAGTTTGACTCAGCTATAGATGGCACGCCTGAGTATATTGCAACATTGGTTAGGCTTATTGAAACGGTAGATATAGAGTTCTCGGAAGAACGAATAACGCTAAATGGGCAGGATGTCACACAGGATATCCGTGCTGAAGAAGTAGGTCAGTGTGCTTCGGCCATAGCGGTATATGCCCCTATTCGTGCTGCACTATTAGCTCGGCAACGTGTATTCCATCAGCCTCCTGGCCTGGTTGCAGATGGGCGCGATATGGGTACCGTGGTGTTTCCTGATGCGCCTTTAAAAATCTTTTTAACTGCAAGTGTAGAAGCCAGAGCAAAAAGGCGATACAAACAGCTGCAAGAGCAAGGTCAAGATTTTTCTGCTAGCATGCCGACCCTTTTGAAAAATTTAGAAGCGCGCGATGCGCGCGATTACGCGCGAGCGGTTTCGCCGCTTCAACCTGCGCCAGATGCTAGAATACTGGATGGATCGACGATGAGCATTGACGCAGTCATTGCAACCGTTATGGAATGGTTTCGTAGTGCAGATGTATAGTGGTATTCTTTTAGCAGTCCCACGGAAGCTTCACAACACGCATGTTGCGAAGTATGTTTTTTTTAACCTTTTTAATCATGGTTGCGCACGCTTTTGTTTTTAGA
This sequence comes from Mycoavidus cysteinexigens, assembly GCA_031963225.1. Classification (GTDB taxonomy): domain Bacteria; phylum Pseudomonadota; class Gammaproteobacteria; order Burkholderiales; family Burkholderiaceae; genus JASSUD01. The sequence goes on along the minus strand of JASSUD010000016.1, from coordinate 35,469 downwards.
GCTGTAACCAGTCCCTTTCATGTCTGATTCTCACGCTTTTGTTTTATCTGTCAAGACATTAGATTCTGACCAATCTCCTTTAGTAACTTCGCTTACTGAGGATGCGGCCGAATCTTTTGCTGCACTTTTTAAAGATTCCATCTCGCGCCAAAATATGCGAGCTGGAGCGGTTATTTCCGCTGAGGTAGTACGCATTGATCACAATTTTGTGATTGTAGATGCGGGCCTTAAATCTGAAGCTTATGTTCCTCGCGAAGAATTCCTCAATGACCAAGCTGAGCTTGAAGTGCAAATTGGAGATTTTGTCTCCGTTGCTATCGAGCTGTTAGAAAATGGTCGTGGCGATACCGTGCTCTCCCGTGATAAAGCAAAACGCCTTGCTTCTTGGCTGGCGCTTGAGAAAGCATTGGATAGCCATGAGTTGGTTACCGGAACGATTACGGGTAAGGTCAAGGGCGGTATGACCGTTATGGTCAATGGTATTCGTGCCTTCTTGCCAGGTTCCTTGATCGATGCACATCCTGTCACCAAAGACATGGCTCAACTGCAATCGCAGTATGAGGGCAAAACGCTTGAATTCCGCGTTATCAAGCTCGATCGTAAGCGCAACAACGTTGTGCTTTCACGCCGTGCTGTGGTTGAAGCTGAGCAAAGTGAAGAGCGCGCTAAACTGTTCGAGACGTTAGAAGAAGGCGTGGTCGTTAAAGGCGTGGTTAAAAACATCACGAACTACGGTGCATTTGTACGTTTGGCTGGCACCGTTATCGATGGCTTGCTGCATATTACCGATATCGCATGGCGCCGCGTATTGCACCCAAGCGAAGTATTAACTGTAGGTCAAGAACTCACAGTCAAGATTTTGAAATTCGACAAAGAGAAAAAACGTGTTTCTCTAGGCTTGAAGCAATTGGCTGATGATCCTTGGAAGGGCCTTGCACAACGCTATCCTTCCGGTACACGCCTATCTGGTAAAGTGACCAATATTACGGATTACGGCGCATTTATCGAAATCGAATCTGAATCAGGTATCGAAGGCTTGGTACATGCTTCTGAAATGGATTGGACCAATAAAAATATTGTACCTAGCAAAGTCGTCAAAATCGGCGATGAAGTGGGTGTAGTGGTCCTCGAAATTGATGAACAGCGCCGCCGTATCAGCCTGGGTATGAAACAGTGCAAAGAAAATCCATGGGACGACTTTAATCGCACCTTCAAAAAAGGCGATAAAGTAAATGGCGTGATCAAATCGATCACTGATTTCGGTCTCTTTGTTGGTTTGCCTGGTGATATTGACGGATTGATCTATTTGTCCGATTTGTCCTGGAATGAGCCTGGTGAAGAAGCTGTGCGTAAACACAAAAAAGGTGACAGTGTTGAGGCAGTGGTATTGAGCATTGATGTGGAAAAAGAGCGCATCTCGCTGGGTATCAAGCAACTCGAAGGCGATCCTTTTGCACAGTACGCTAGCATTCATGACAAAGGCTCCAAAGTAGAAGGCCAAGTACAGTCTGAAGATGCCAAAGGGTTTGTGGTTACACTCGCACCTGAGGTTGAAGGATATATTCGTGTAAGCGATACGGAATACTCCTCTATTGAAGAAGCACGTGAAGTACTCAAAGAGGGTTCAACTGTTGCAGCTACGGTGGTCAATTCAGATCACAAAGCACGTCGTATTTTCCTTTCCTTAAAGCAAGGTAAATCACAGGAAGTAGCGCAAGCTGCAGAACCTGAGAAGAGCGATGCGACCAGTTTTGGTGCGCTGCTCAAAGCTGAACTGAATACACAAAAATAGAAAGTAAAAATCTGCTCAAAAGCATGCTTTTGAGCAGATTGTAGGGCGTGTCCTTAATTGCCCAAAAGGGCTCATATGGTAGGTTGGTGGTGGGCAACGTTCTCCAACATGCGTACCACTGATTTTTAATTTTTTGCTTTTAGATAATCTGTAAGCAGGTTATCAAGGGGCAGTGGTTTAGCCGTGTGTGAGAACTGAACCAAAATGGGTTCTTTTGGGCAATTATGAGCACGCTCTAGTGTGTATTTAATCTGGAAGCCAGCTTATAGGCAGGTCAAAAGCGACGTTCCCAGGTAATAATGCCGCAAACCATGATCCTAATAGGATCATGGTTTGCGGCTTTTCCAAATCTGGAATAGGTATTTTTGAGCCTTTATAAGCAGGTTTTTTTTGACATGTGAAATCAGTGCGGTAGATGGTATGACTCAATCTGAACTGGTGGCTCAACTGCATCTCAAGTTTTCGCATATAGCTTTGACAGAAATTGACGCAGCTATTAAGCATATTCTGAGTGCGATGACGCAAACGCTTTGCGCCGGTGCGCGTGTTGAAATCCGCGGGTTTGGAAGCTTTAGCCTGCGTTATCGTGGGCCGCGTGAAGCGCGCAACCCCAAGTCTGGTAAAAAGGTTTATGTGCCAGGAAAATCGGCTCCTTACTTTAGGGCCAGTGATCATTTGCGTGCGCAGATCAATATTTCTGCTGATGCTGAGCAGGCTTAAAAGCGTTCCATACGCATAGCAATCTCGAATTACTTCAATGAGAGAGATTGCAGACAGATCGGCTATGAATACTCTCGGCGGCCTTGTATTCTTTGAGTCTGCGCTTTTTTGTCCTCTTTTAGGGTTGTTGATCCTATGAAGTTTTTTCTGATTGCGATTCGCATCCTGGTGTTTATTCTTCTTTTTGGTCTGGCGTTGGCCAACACACAAGAAAGCCAGCTCAATATCTTTGACTATACAAGCTGGCATGCTCCGATGATCGTCATCAACCTTGCCTTTTTTATCGCAGGTTTAGGTGTGAGCTTGCTATTCACCATACCGGCTCGTCTACGTAACCAAGTTGAAATCACTCTACTCAAGCGCCGTCTCAAGCAGCGTGGGAAAGAGCAAGATGCCAATCTGGTCGACTCCGGGAAGCCTTCTTAGAGCTTGATTATGGATCTTGATTTTTGGTGGTTATTGCTGATTCCTGTAGTGTTTGGGCTTGGATGGATGGCAGCGCGTTTTGACCTTAGACATCTTTTATCTGAGCGCGCAAATCTTCCCCGTTCCTATTTTCAGGGCCTTAATTTTTTGCTCAATGAGCAAGCGGACAAAGCGATCGACGCTTTTATTGAAGTAACCAAGTTAGATCCTGAAACTACCGAGCTCCATTTTGCCTTAGGTAATTTATTTCGAAAACGTGGTGAAACAGAGCGTGCTATTCGTGTACATCAAAATGTTTTTAGCCGCGCGGATCTACCCAAAAAAGAACGAGACCATGCCCTCTATGAGCTTGCTCAAGACTTTTTAAAAGCAGGGCTGCTTGATCGTGCAGAAACGGCTTTTAAGACCTTTATTGCGCCTGGTTATACAGACCAGCGGTATGCAGATGAAGCCCAACAGTGCTTACTCACCATTTATTCTCTAGAAAAAGAATGGCCTGCTGCTATTGCGTGTGCGTTGGAGTTGGAAGCGCGAGGAGTGGGGAGCTATAAAAAAGAAATTGCGCAATTTTATTGCGAGCAAGCACAAGAAGCTTTTGATGCTCAAAAAGAAGAGGTCGCACGTGAAGCGCTAGCACAGGCGCTCATTGCTTGTCCGATGAGCCCCCGCGCTCTTTTGCTTTTAGGTGATGCGCAGATGATGGCAGGTGAGCCGCAATCTGCTCTGAGTACCTGGGCCCACATAGAAAAACAAAATGTAGCCTACTTGCCTTTGGTAGTGCAGCGTCTGATGCAAGCGCATACCTTGCTCAATCAAGCTGATGCAGGTGTTGAGAAGCTTATAGAGACATTAGAGTGCCATCCCTCTAATGACTTATTCGAAGTGATCTATCCCTACGTGGTGCAACACCAAGGTTTAGATCGTGCTTATGCGTTAGCGCGTAGCGTGATGCAAAAACTACCCACCATGAGTGCAGCGATGGCGCTTCTTGAAGCGCATTCAATAAAGGCACGCGAACCTAAACGCAGTGAGCTAGAGTGGATACGCCGTTTAATTACCCAGCGTATTCAAAATAAGCCTCGCTACCTATGCCAGCAGTGTGGATTTAGAGCTCGACTTTTTTATTGGCAATGCCCAGGCTGCCAAGGATGGGAATCTTCAAGAGCCGATGTAGGATCTTAAAGTCATTTTTGTTCAATTAATATTTCGCTCATGGTAGGTTGGTGGTGACGAAGGAACCCCAACATGATGGCCGCTGTCCTTTTAAAGCCGGCTAAAAGCAATGATTACAAGTCGGTGGAGCGCATGTTAGGGTTCCTTCGTCACCACCAACCTACCGGCCATTATGATATAGGCGGGAATGTTCTGAATATTCTAGGGTGTTGCTGCCCTTGCCCTATAGCTTGCGCATGCTTTGTCCATAGGTCTTGCCATTTTTTTAATGGTTTTGGGGCGTGTTTCTCGAGTTCGACTTCCTTCCGAAATTTTCTCTCTTCTTTTCTCTGCTTTGATTGTTTCTGTTTTCGTTCCTGTTTGATATTGTTTTCTTGCTCCTGCTGTCCTTCCAAATATTTTTCATGCTCTTTGCGGAGCTGCTTTTTTTGTACATGCAAAGATTTAGAAAAAATCACTGCTAATAAAAGTGATGCTGGGGCTAGGCTGCAGCAAGCTATTTGTAACCAGGGCAATGAAAATCCTGTTATATATTGCATTAGTTGATGTGTGGCGAGGCTAGTGCCTGCAACTTTTGCTGTTCGAGTGCAATACTTAATGCCTCGCTCAAGCCTTGGAATGTCTGAATTACGCGGAGGGCATTTCACGCCCATGCATGCAGGTTTGATATATGGCTTCGTGCTTGTAGACGAAACAGCCAAATTGGGCACCGCATTCTCCTGTTTTACAGGTTCAATAGCGATGGGCGTGACACATCCCACCCTAGAAACTGCTTTGGGTTATTAAAGGATATTTAATAGTTCATTTAATGAAAAATAAGCTTATCGCATCGATAAGATGGGGAGTGAATTACTTCTTGTATTATAAGACGATACTTATTTTTGTGTAAATTATCTGCAAAAACTCATGTTTTAAGCCGATTGCTTTTTAAGTGAAATAAATATGAAAGAGGGCTTAGACCCTATCGTAGCTATTGCAACAGCCCCAGGCCAAGGGGGAGTTGGAGTGGTGCGCGTGTCGTTTGGGCGAGCTGCCGACGAAGCAGTACATGGGTTTATTCAGGCCCTATGTAAAAAAGAATTGAGTCCACGGTATGCAACGCATACGGCTTTTTGGGATGGATGTGAGGAGAAGCTCGATCATGGGATTGGGCTGTATTTTGTGCGTCCGCATTCTTATACCGGCGAATCGGTACTCGAATTACAAGGCCATGGAGGCACGGTAGTTTTGCAGCTATTGCTACGTCGATGCTTGGAGGCGGGGCGTGCAATGCATATGCGCTTGGCTGAGCCTGGGGAGTTTACGCGGCGAGCATTTCTAAATGATAAGCTTGATTTAGCACAGGCTGAGGCAGTGGCGGATCTGATCGCAGCCAGTACAGAAGCAGCGGTTCGATCAGCAGGGCGCTCATTGAGCGGTGTATTTTCAAAAGCAGTGAATGCATTGGTAAAACAGCTCATTCATTTAAGGATGTTGATTGAAGCTACGCTAGATTTTCCAGAAGAAGAAGTGGATTTTTTAGAAGCAGCCGATGCACTGGGTCAGTTAGAGCGTATTGATCAAGCACTGTCAGATATGCGCTCTCAAGCGAAGCAGGGTGCGCTACTGCGTTCAGGCCTATCGGTAGTATTGGCGGGTTCGCCGAATGTGGGTAAATCTTCGCTACTAAATGCGCTAGCAGGCGCAGAGCTTGCTATTGTTACCCCGTTTGCAGGGACGACTCGAGACAAAATTACCCAGACCATTCAAGTGGAAGGGATCCCCTTGCATCTTGTGGATACAGCAGGCTTGCGTGAATCAGAAGATCCTATTGAACGCATCGGTATGCAACGCACTTGGGAAGAAATCGAAAAAGCAGATGTAGTGTTGCATGTGTTTGATGTGCGCGATATGGCACAGGTGCCTGTAGTGGCTCAGCATGCTGATAGGTGCGCAATATCAAATACAGCAGTATTGAATTTACAGTCCGATAATTTTGCGCAACAAATTGCCTTGAAATTTCCGTCTAAGCTTCCAATTATTCAAGTTTTCAACAAAATAGATCTGCTAGACGAACCAGCGCGCAATGCATTGCTTGAATCCCAAGCGCATGTTCCAGCGCAGGAGGCTATTGAGCCTTTGGAAAAAGAGCTTACAAAAAGAGTATATCTCTGTGCGCAGACAGGAGAAGGGATAGACCAACTACGCGCGCAGCTACTTGAGCTCGCAGGCTGGCAAGCAGGAGAAAACACATTTCTAGCTCGCACGCGCCATCTCGAAGCATTAGAAGCGGCGCATGCACATATCCAACAGGCCATGGCATACGCAGCAGCCAAAAATAGCGCGCTGGATTTGTTTGCAGAAGAGTTACGCTTGGCGCAAGAGCAACTCAATACCGTGACGGGAGCATTTACTAGCGATGATTTGCTCGGTGAAATTTTTAGTCAGTTTTGTATTGGTAAATAGAGGGTAAGGTTTTAGGTTTTTCACCTATGGCTAGCAAGAGGAATTCACCAAACTCCACCAACCACAAGAAAAGCAAAGCACGGTAGGTTGGTGGTGACGAAGGAACCCCAACATGCACGCCACTGCGTTCTTGATGGCCGGCTTACAAAATCTTAAAAACAAAGATTAAAAGTCCGCGGTATGCATGTTGGGGTTCGTGCCTCACCACCAACCTACCGTTCTGCATAACACTGGTGAATAAATAGCAGAATACGGCAGGGCTTAATACACAGTAGACTGACTGCTTTCAATTAATTCATTCATTTTTTCTTGATCAAAGCCAGTAATTTCAGCGACATCTACCATAGAGAAGCCTCTCGCTAACATATTTGCTGCGGTTTCCTTCATGTTTTCTTGTCTCCCTTCTTGTCTGCCTTCCTGCCTGCCTTCCTGCCTCAGCTGTTGCGCAAATGTCATGATTTCCCCCTTATATTGTGGCGCAGCTTCAATAACCAGCGCATAAAACTTCTCTCTGTCGCTACATTCACCTTGTTCCATCAGATACTGCAATATAGCGCTAACCTTGTCAACGCCGAGCGGATTAGCTGCCAATACCTTTAATATGTCTTTAAAAATCAAGAAAATATCCCGTGTACGGACATGCTTCATCACCATCTCATAGGCCGCTGCGTAGCCATGAGTCTGTAATTTTTCATCGGGAATGATGCTTAAGTCTACTAATTGTGTCGCTCCAGGAAATAGCTGCCACGCTAGCTTAGACTGGTCAATGTAATCCCTAATATCTAGCGAATGCGGGTATGGGCTTTGTGTGCCTTGATAAAATAGGATAGGTATGACCAAAGGGGGGCGTTTTCCACGCTTTTGATCTATATGTCTGCGCATAGCGGCAACTTGGTATTCCAAAAGCCTAAGCGGCATTTGTTCATCCACTGTCCTTTGATGCTCTATAAGTACATAAGCATAGGCATCCTCCCCATTTACCTTGAAACTGTAGAGCGCATCCGCCAAGCGATGACGCAATTCTGGGCTTACAAAAGAGGTGTTTTCCAAGCGTAGAGTGGACATATCGCAGTGTGGAATCAGCGATGGTGGTAGGTGCGCTATCAGAAAATCTTTTGCAGTTGTAATGTCTCCCATAAAGTGCTTAAAGAGAACATCATGGGGTTGGGAAATAGCACTCATTACTAAAAGACCAGAAAATAAAAAAGGGGATTAAACGGGCAAAAGCGGTACGTCTGTAGGGAGAGCTTCTTCTCTTCTAAGCATTAAAGTCAGCCCTGCTAGCGTTAATATCAATGGAGCCATGATGATGCCGATAGCACTTTGGATAATAATTTTTTGGTTTTGATCTAAGTCCCAATACGGAGCTCCTGTCTCTACCTCAAGAACGAGTGTGACAATGCTTGCTATGGCAGTAATACCCATCAAGATTTCAGAGTCGCGCATTCCTGAAACCATGCTTTGATTATTTTGACTGTTTGAAGTCCTTCGGTACGCGTTATCAGGGATAGTTTGATAAGGCTGTATATAAGAAGTATTGAGCAATAAAGCGGTATTGATATCCATAATGACCCTTTAGCTTTGTCATATAAACTCTCATAGTTCAGGCAAAAAATTGTGTAAGCATTTTTGGGCTGTCGTTTGTACTTGGTCTGTTTTTTTATGCCTGGTGCCTCCTCCATGGCCTACATCTCCAGAGCCTGTTATCGACTTCTCAAAGAAAGAGCGTCTATGTAGGAAATTAAACCAATTGAGTTAAATAATCAACTATTTGTGATTTTATTTTCTTATGCGGTTGATTTTTTGCTGCGCCCCAACTTCATATTTTTAAGCCTCATATCCTTGCGATAGAGGTAGGTTGGTGGTGAGGCACGAACCCCAACATGCGTACCGCTGACTTTTGATCTTTGGTTTTGAGCGTCTGTAAGCAGGTCATCAAGGAGGGAGCGGTGTGCATGTTGGGGAACGTTGCACAACACCAACCTACCTTGCATTCAGAGTTTTTACGTATCAATGAAGTAGATTCCACTTGCCATGCGTGCGCGCAGTTAAGATAGTGGTCTATGGTTTTTCAAACGCGCATTTGATTATGCGCATGTAAGCAGTCTCCAGTGTGAGTGGTAGAGAGTAGGGAAAGGACACAGTATGAAAGTAATAGTGCCTGTTAAACGGGTAGTGGATTTCAATGTAAAGGTGCGGGTTAAGGCAGATCAAAGCGGCGTAGATATTGCGCACGTGAAGATGTCTATGAATCCTTTTGATGAAATAGCGGTTGAAGAAGCCGTACGGCTCAAAGAAGCGGGTCACATTAAAGAGATTGTGGCTGTGTCATGCGGTACAACACAGGTTCAAGAAGTGTTGCGCCATGCATTGGCCTTGGGTGCGGATCGCGCTATTTGGATCAATACCGGTGATGTAGATTTACAACCTTTAGCGGTTGCAAGCCTGTTAAAAGCGCTTGCTGAGCGTGAAAATCCACAGCTTTTTGTGCTGGGTAAACAAGCGATTGATGATGATGCCAATCAAACTGGGCAGATGCTGGCAGGACTTTTACAGTGCGCGCAAGCAAGCTGCGCATTTCGTGTGAAGATTTTGAATGCATCTTCTGAGCCTTCTCATGTGGAGGTGATTCGTGAGATTGATGGAGGGTTGGAAACGGTAACGTTAACCTTGCCTGCTGTGATCACGACCGACTTGCGTTTGAATGAACCCAGGTATGTGAAATTACCTGACATCATGAAAGCCAAGAAAAAGCCCCTCGATACCTTGTCTGCTGCAGAGTTAGGCGTAGAGATAGCACCACGCCTGAGTACTTTAAAAGTAAAGGAGCCAGTACAACGTAAGGCAGGCATCAAAGTGGCCGATGTAAAAACGCTCGTAGAAAAGCTAAGGCATGAAGTGGGTGTGCTTTAGTGTAGGTAAACCCGCGCTATTAACCTGCTGCACGTTGACTCAGTTTCTAATACATGGCTTTTATAATGGCTTGGAGCAGATGCTTTTAGGCTGTGTGCTTTGCGGCAGGTCAGTTTTTTGATATTTTCATTTTTGAGCAAGCACTATGACCACGCTTATTTTGGTTGAACACCAGGGCCATCAGATTAGCCGCGCCACGCTTAGTGCGCTGCGCGCAGCACAAGATTTAAATGCTGACATTCATTTTTTAATTACGGGCTATCAAGTTCAGCAAGTTGCACAAGCAGCTGCCCGTTTAGAGAAAGTCTCGGCTGTTTTTGTCGCAGATGCTCCACATTTGGAAGCAGGTTTAGCAGAGAATGTGTGCGCCACTGCGCATAAGCTTGCTGCGCAGTATTCGCATATTATGGTGGCCGCCTCATCCTACGGTAAAAATCTAGCTCCTCGCTTAGCTGCGCTTTTAAATGTGGCGCAGATTTCGGATATCACTGCAGTGCTCGATAGCGAAACCTTTGAGCGTCCAATTTATGCAGGGAATGCGATTGCAACGGTACGCTCCCATGATGTGATTAAAGTAATTACAGTACGTTACTCCAGCTTTGAAGTAGAGGATAAAGTAAGAAGCGATGCGGTAGCTGCACCTATCAATGCAATAGAAGCTGCGCCCGACACAGGGCTCACACAGTTTGTTAAGCGTGAAATAACATCTTCAGATCGGCCAGAATTGGGTAGTGCACGTGTTGTAGTTTCTGGTGGCAGGGGGTTGGGGTCAAAAGCACAGTATGATGCGCTTTTAGGGCCTTTGGCTGGGAAGTTGCATGCTGCCTTGGGTGCCTCACGCGCAGCAGTAGACGCAGGATTTGCGCCTAACGATTATCAGGTGGGCCAAACGGGGAAAATTGTTGCTCCAGATCTGTATATGGCCATTGGAATTTCTGGTGCCATTCAGCATTTAGCAGGTATGAAAGATGCAAAAGTCATAGTAGCTATGAATAAAGATCCCGATGCGCCGATATTTAGCGTGGCAGACTACGGATTAGTGGGTGATTTATTTGAAACCGTGCCTGCCCTGCTAGAAGCGCTACAACAAGTACCAGAACCTGCATAGAAGCGTATGTAGGTTGGTGGTGGGCAATATTCCCCAACATGCACACCGCCGACTTGTAATTATTGCTTTTGACGTGCATATGCTGGTTTTAAAAGGACAGCGGTCATCATGTTGGGGTTCGTACCTCACCACCAACCTACATTTCTGTCTTTTTTTTGTATCATCGAACGGACTTTGATGAAAGTTTCCCTAGAAAAAGAAGTTTCCGGCTATAATCGCTGGCTTTTTTCACGGCTTGATGCTTGACATGCGCTGCTAGCTAGCACTCGCGTAGTAAAGCGCAAGTGTAGTACTGCAGCGGTAGCGCGCACGCTACTGGGTTGTGCGGCTCTATTTTCTGACTTATTTATTTAGGATGTAACACATGGTTGTTGTTCGTTTAGCCCGCGGGGGCGCTAAAAAACGCCCCTTCTACTATATCGTCACGGCCGATTCACGCTGCCGTCGCGATGGCCGCTTTATTGAGCGCTTGGGCTTTTATAATCCGTTTGCTGCTGGTGGCGAACCCCCATTAAGAATTGCAATGCCCCGCTTGGAATACTGGCGTAGTGTTGGTGCACAGCTCTCTGACAAAGTTGCTCAGTTGATTAAGAAAGCGGAAAAAGATGCGACTATGCTTCAACCCGTAGCTTCCGCTGCCAATCCAGCTGCCTAAGACTCTAAACAGGTTCTAAGAATTTGTAGAAAGTTTTGTATAGCTTCTGAGCCTTGTACAGGGTTAGGACAAAAATGTATTTGTGATGATCCATAGAGACAATGCGTAAAGCGGTTAGCGCTCACTTTCCTGATATATTTTTTGATTATCAGGAGGTGGGCGCTGATTTTTCTCAATGAACGGATGGGATGGTCTTAAAGACGGATCGCCAAATAAATTCTTGACCACTATGCTTCCAACAGAAACACAATCCGGCAGTGCGCCTAATGAGGGGCAGGATGATGCTTCGCGGCACACCTCAGTGGGTACTTTCGTTTTTAAGCCAGATAGGCCTAAAAAAGAAGTAAACCCGCAGGCCTTAAAAGCATTATCTACGTTTGCAAAAAATGCACAGCGTAATTCTGCTTCGCCAGTAGCTCCTAAACCGCAGGCGTCTGCGCAATCTGCTCCACTTGGAACAGTACCAGACCAACCTGTTTTGGTGGGAGAAATACTGGGTGCACAAGGCGTACACGGGCAGATCAAAGTGCTTCCGTATGCGCAGCAAGCACAGGGAGAGAGTGCATTGGTGCATGCCAAGCGCTGGCGGATTGTATGTAAAGAGGATGAAACGCAAAGTCGCACCGTCAATGTGCTGAAAATTCGCGCGCATAATCGCGATACATTGGTTGCCCAAATACAAGAATGTACGCAGCGTGAGGATGCACAAGCATTAAGAGGCTGGAAGATTTATGTCGATCGTGCTGAGTTTCCAAAGCTAAAACGAGGCGAGTATTACTGGGTAGACTTGATTGGGCTCAGCGCAGTCAATTTGATGGGCGTTGAGTTCGGTAGAGTGGTGGGTTTGCTTGAGAGTAGCGCGCATGCTGTTTTACGGATTGCCCCAGTTATACAGGCAAGTGAAACAACAAAAGACGAAGCGCTGTCTTTAAAAAAGCACAAGAAACAATCCACGCAAGACAAAGCTGCTAAGCGGGCTGCAGCGGAAATACTGATTCCTTTTGTGAAAGCCTATGTGGGTGATATTTGCTGGACAACGCGCACGATTGCAATTGATTGGCAAGGTGAAGAAGAAGCATAATTTTGCTTCAGGCTTTGTAGTATGAAAGACACGCAAATCATGCAGCATTATGCACAGTTTGATGTGGTGACGCTTTTTCCAGAAATGTTTTCAGCGCTCACGCAATGGGGAGTTACCGGTCGCGCTGCCAAGCAAGGCTGCTACCAATTGCGTACCTGGAATCCACGGGATTTTGCGGACAATGCGCACCGTACTATTGATGACCGTCCTTATGGTGGCGGGCCAGGTATGGTGATGCAAGCACCTCCTCTCGAGCGTGCGATTCATGCAGCTAAAGCTGCACAGCTGGCGCATGATATGGAGAGGCCTGCGCTTAAATCTCATGTGGTTTTAATGTCGCCTCAGGGTAAGCAACTCACGCATCCAGAAGTGATGCGATTGGCTGCAAAGCCTGCTCTTATTTTGATATGTGGACGTTATGAGGCGTTGGACCAGCGGTTTATAGAACGTTGTGTCGATGAAGAAATCAGTTTGGGAGACTTCGTGCTCTCAGGCGGAGAGTTAGCCGCTATGACCTTGATGGATGCGCTTATTCGTCAGTGGCCTGGCGTATTAGGTGATGCGCAGTCAGCTACTCAAGATAGCTTTGTGGATGGCCTTTTAGATTGCCCGCATTACACCCGTCCTAGAGAGTATGAGGGGCTTGCAGTTCCAGAGATTTTATTAGAAGGTAATCACGCATTGATTCAGGCGTGGCGACGACAGCAGTCATTAACACAAACGTATAAAAAACGTCCGGATCTCATTGAAACTGCGCGTTTGCAGGGAAGATTGAGTGTGGATGATCAAATTTGGTTGGCCAAGCTTAAAGAGCAGGGTTAGAACCATTTTTATTGAATGAATTTTTGAAAAATGATTGGCACATGCTAAGTAGTATTCCCTCGGGGGTGCGCCTTGTGCTTCAACGGCTTTAGAAAGACTTTGAGGAGTAAGTAATGAACCTATTGGAACAAATTGAAAAAGAGCAGATTGAGCGCTTGACAGCTGGGCAGTTGCGTCCTGTATTTTCGCCTGGTGATACTATTATTGTGAATGTAAACGTAGTAGAAGGAACGCGTAAACGGGTTCAGGCGTTTGAAGGGGTGGTGATTGCAAAGCGTAATCGTGGCCTAAATTCTTCTTTCATCGTTCGGAAAATTTCTTCCGGTGAAGGCGTAGAGCGTACTTTCCAGACATACTCCCCATTAATCGCTGACATCGTGCTCAAGCGTCGCGGTGCAGTGCGTCGTGCTAAGTTGTACTATCAACGCAACCGTTCAGGGAAAGCTGCGCGTATTAAAGAAAAGCATGAAGTGCGTGCCCGCCCTGCTGCTACTCAGAATGCACAAAGTGCAGTGGCTGCCGCCTAAGACTTTGTTCAAAATTTTTTAAAAGAGTCCTTTATTTCAGGGAATAGTGGAGCATTGGGGCCTACAGTATTTAACTGCCTAGGATCCCAAGCTGCCTATGACTTCTGAATAAAGGCTTTTTTGGTATCAACTACCGTGAGGTGAATTTTGGAAAGTAGGCTAGCGTTTCCAATGATGCCTACACGCCGTACCCGCATTAAATTCTGTGGGTTTACACGTGTTGAAGATATACGGACTGCTGTAGCGCTTGGGGTGGATGCAATTGGTTTTGTATTTCATCCCATGAGCCCGCGCGCTGTTTCAACAGCTCAAGCAGCGGAGTTGGCGAAGGAAATCCCCCCTTTTATTTCCATTGTAGGGGTATTTGTAGATGCCCAACCCCATGTAGTACAAGAAATTTGCGAAGCAGTTCCGCTGAGTCTTTTGCAATTGCACGGTGATGAAACACCTGCTCAATGCAAGGCTATTGGGAAAGCAACAGGCTTACCTTGGCTACGAGTGATGCGCATGACCCGTGACGTCATCCCGCGTATGGCCTCCCTCTCATCTCCCGAGATACAAAAAAGCGATACATCAGCTCAAGCCTCTAATCTGTTGCAACCATCCTCTCGATCCTCGGGAAAAGGCCCGGATGCGGTGCGTGCCACCGTGCGAGCCTATGAAGGCGCATATGCCTTTTTGCTTGATACCTTTACACCCGGCCATGGGGGCTCAGGTAAAACCTTTGATTGGTCTCGTATACCGGAAGAATTGGCTCCTCATATCATCCTCAGTGGTGGCCTCAATACTGAAAATATCCATAGAGCCATTACTCAAATTCATCCTTATGCGGTAGATACTTCTAGCGGTATCGAAACTATTGCGCCAGGCCATAAGGATCCTGCTCGTATGGCTGCTTTTGTTCAAGCAGTGCGTGCAGTAGATGCAGCTATTGTAGCTGGACCCCAATAATCCTCTCCTAACTCCAGACCCATACCATAAGTGATCAAGCGCTTTTTATTGGCGTGTGGGTCTGCGACATGCATCGTGCGGCGGCATTGCTGCCTACTTGCCGCTTACAGTATCTCCACCCTGTCAATTAAAAATCAGAATCTTGAAATAGCGCTCGATGAAGCTATGCGGCAACCTGCCCGCTAAACTCAAAACTGACGCGTGAGCATAAAACTGCGCGAATCTCACTAATAGGAGTGCAGTAATGACGTGGATGGTTGGTTTGGCAGGAGGGTGCGCAGCTGGGCTATTTGTGTATCTCATATATGCATTGCTGCGGGCAGAGGAGATGGAATGAGTGCGAATGCAATTGGACAAAGTGTGGCTTTGATAGCCATGCTCCTGCTGCTGGCTTGGCCTTTAGCTCGTTATATGACAGGAGTCATGGACGGTTCATCTTGGGTAGTGCGCTATGCGGGCAGACCTATAGAGAATGGCTTGTACCGGCTAGCAGGGGTTCGACCTGATGCAGAGATGGGGGCAAAGCGTTATGCGCTTGCGGTAATACTGTTTAACGTATTAGGTTTTGTGGTGTTGTATGGCCTATTGCGCTTGCAGGCTTATTTACCTGGGCAGCATGCACTCAACCCTCAGAATATGGGAGGTATGGCAGCAGATACTGCGTTGAATACCGCGGTCAGTTTCGTAACCAATACCAATTGGCAAGCCTATGCAGGGGAAACTACGCTGAGCTATGCGCTGCAGATGGTAGGGCTAACTGTACAAAATTTTCTCTCAGCAGCTACGGGCATAGCGGTGGCATTGGCCTTTATTCGCGGTATATCGCGCCATAGCACTCGCACTATCGGACACTTTTGGGTCGACCTCACTCGTATTACGCTCTATATCCTATTACCTTTATCCATTGTCCTGAGTGCTTTGTTGATGGGGCAAGGGGTTATTCAAAACTTTTCCGCTTATAAAACAGTGCCTGTATTGCAACCAACTAGCTATAAACAAGCACGTTTACAAGCGGATGGTCAGCCTGTACTGAACAAACAGGGCAGGGCAGTACAGGAAACCGTTCTAGTCAATACGCAAGTATTACCGATGGGCCCTGTGGCCTCTCAAGAAGCCATCAAAATGCTGGGTACGAATGGTGGCGGATTTTTTAATGCGAATTCGTCGCATCCTTTTGAAAATCCTACGCCGTTTTCCAATGTTTTACAGATCATCGGTATGTTGTTGATTCCTGCCGCGCTGTGCTTTGTTTTTGGGCAGATGGTAGGTGATAACCGACAAGGATGGGCCGTATTTGCCGCTATGGCACTTGCATTTTGTATAGCTTGTGTCGCTGAAATAAAACTAGAACAATCGGGCAATCCTGCACTAACACGGTTAGGTGTAGATCAGAGCGCGCATGAAATGCGAACCGCTACGCTAGACGGTCCTGCTTATGTAAAAACAGGTATCGCATCAAACCCAACCTCTTCCCTTGCTGAAAATGGCCGGCAAGCAGGCGGCAATATGGAGGGTAAAGAGACGCGGTTTGGCATCGTGCAATCCGCACTTTTTACCGTAGCCACTACCGCTGCCTCATGCGGAGCGGTCAATAATATGCATGATTCACTCACCCCTTTAGGTGGGATGGTGCCCATGTTATTGATGCAATTGGGTGAAGTTATTTTTGGAGGAGTGGGGTCGGGCTTATACGGTATGTTGGTATTCGCTATGCTGGCTGTTTTTGTAGCAGGTCTGATGATTGGCCGTACTCCAGAATATGTGGGTAAAAAGATAGAAGCCTTTGAAATTAAGATGGTTTCTATCATTATTTTGCTCACCCCTTTCTTAGTATTGGTTGGTAGTTCCATAGCGCTGCTATCAAAAGCAGGTATAGCAGGCATCACCAACCCTGGTCCGCACGGATTTTCTGAAGTGCTCTACGCTTTGAGCTCTGCTGCAAATAATAATGGTAGTGCCTTCGCTGGATTGTCGGTCAACACGCCTTTTTACAATATCTTATTAGCTACGGTGATGTGGTTTGGCCGTTTTGGCACCATCCTTGCTATTTTGGCTATAGCCGGTTCGCTGGCTGCTAAAAAGCGCTTGTCTGGCAGTGTAGGTAGCATGCCTACACATGGTCTACTTTTTGTACTGTTGCTGTTAGGGACCGTGCTTTTAGTGGGTGCCCTTACTTATATCCCTGCGTTGGCCCTAGGCCCAGTGGCGGAGGCTGTAATATCCGTAAATTAATGTAATTTCGCTTTTCTATATTCAACGTCCCCCTACTGACTTCACTATGAAAATAACGATGAAGCCAGTGGGGGTTTTTAATTTTTTCTCTAGGCTATCCATTATTTCGCTTTTGCAAACAACTTCAGTAAGTTTATACCGTACATTTCGTTTTATATGTATGGTTTATTTTTAATGCATCGATGATGTGGATTTATTTTTCAGAGAAAAATATGAATGAAATAAAAAATAAAACATATACCCATTATGATAAAAATCAGAAAATTGGTAATGAGTCTACAAAAAATAATAGGGAAAATATAGGATATTTTGGTTTTGGAGGATCATTTTATGGATTATTGGGTGGATTATTTGGCCTTTCACTTTTAAGTGGAATGAATGGTGCTGTTGGAAGAGTACTATCTTGCGGTTCTATAAGAGCATCTGTAAGGCCAGCTTCTAAAAAAAATAGTAATATTAATTCCAATCAAACTGGCAGCGCTGCTGCCTCGCAACCTGAATCTGGTGAAAATCAGGGTGATAGTTCTCAAAGTGGATTGGGTGAAAATTCTGATAATGGTTTTGGTGCAAACGAAACAGATGATCCCACACTAGGCAGTGTAAATTTAGATGGTAGCATGCCAGATAGTAGTGATGATATTGCGGACGGGGATGATTTTGTACCCACTGCATCTGATATAGATTCGGGTTTAAATAACATTACTAAAAGGCCAGAGCCTATTAAAAATAATGTGCATCCAATATGAAACATCCTTATAAAAAAGGATGGTATTTTTGAATGCCGGGCAGCCAAGCAAATTTCGCATGGTAAATATAAATTGGCGTCGAATGTTATAGATTTAATTTTAGCATGGTGGTGCGGGTTGTATATGAAATGCATGCGATTGTATAAGATATAGGGGGTATATATGGATGGAGGATGCATAAGTAATTCTCAGCGAAGTAATTATAATAGTATTTATAAAATATGTTCTGGCCTTGAAGAAAATAATGATGTTTGCCCTGATAGGAAGAGCATAAATTTATATGAGAGGTTTTCTCCTATAGATAAATATTATCATTTAAATATATATCAACTTCAAGGCGAATTTGTGCTCCTAACAAAACTTCATCCTATAGATAGATATGAGCATCTAGATGAATTGTCAAAGTCAAAAAAAGAGAATGATATAGCTCCAGAAAAAAAGTATTTTTATAAAAGGCCGCTGCAAAAAGTAAAAAATGTTCCTAAGGTATTCGCCGATTTAGGAAGGGCATGCAAAAAATATTTTTGCAGGAAAGATATTGAAAATACTATAAAAAACGAATGCTGATTTCAACCAATAAGGCTTGAATCCATTCCAGTTAGAAACCTCTCATTTCCTTATAGAGAGGTTTCTAGGTATGTATTTTTAGTAGGCGAATGGTTGAGTGCTATACAGAGTTATATTACAGAAAAAAAATAAAATAATAGAATGTATGCATATAGAAAGATGCATGGCGAAGTGTCAAATATTCTGATTGAATTCCACGCCATTACTTTGTATTTTAAATTCCATTTTACAAAAACACCCTCTAGTACATTCTTGTACCTCCAACCTATCTAGAAGTGGCACTTCCTTTGCCTTAGGAATAAAACCTATGACCTCTTCAACTAATGCTGCAGGGCTTTTCGATCCCGCTTTACTAAAGCCGGCAGTGCTGACTGCTTTTAAAAAATTATCGCCGCGTACGCAGCTACGTAATCCAGTAATGTTCTGTGTATATCTTGGCAGCGTTCTAACCACTATTTTGTGGCTAGCTGCTTTATTAGGTCAGGCAGAAGCACCTAGTGGATTTATTTTTTCTATAGGTGCGTGGTTGTGGGGTACGGTGCTGTTCGCTAACTTTGCTGAGTCCTTGGCAGAGGGGCGCAGTAAGGCACAAGCAGCGTCACTACGTAGTGCTAAACGCGAAGTAACCGCTAAAAAACTAGAAGAACAAGAAGGGACGTATGTAGGCGCACCCTATACCAGTGTAGGTGGAAGTAGCTTGCGTAAAGGTGATCTGGTGTTGGTGGAGGCCGGAGATAGTGTGCCTGCAGATGGTGAAGTTATCGAAGGTGTGGCGTCTGTAGATGAATCGGCCATTACTGGTGAATCTGCGCCTGTGATTCGAGAGGCCGGAGGAGATTTTTCCTCGGTGACAGGGGGGACGCGTGTACTTTCGGATTGGCTGGTTGTGAGAGTAATGGCTAATCCTGGCGAAGCTTTTTTAGATCGTATGATTGCGATGGTAGAAGGCGCTAAGCGAAAAAAAACGCCTAATGAAATTGCCCTGACGATTTTATTAGTAGCCCTCACTACGGTATTGCTGATGGCGACCACTACCTTGTTTCCCTTTTCCTTCTTCGCTGTGGGTGCGATGAAAGCGGGGCAGGTAGTGACTATTACCGCGTTAATTGCATTACTAGTATGTCTGATTCCAACGACGATTGGCGGCTTGCTCTCTGCTATCGGAGTGGCCGGTATGAGCCGAATGTTACAAGCGAATGTGATTGCCACTTCTGGCAGGGCAGTAGAAGCTGCAGGAGATGTGGATGTATTGCTATTGGACAAAACGGGCACGATTACTTTGGGTAATCGGCAGGCCTGCGCGTTTATTCCTGCTCCTGGTGTGACGGAAGAAGAGTTAGCCAATGCAGCACAGTTTGCATCACTGGCAGATGAAACACCTGAGGGCCGCAGTATTGTGGTGTTAGCCAAACAGCGGTTTAACGTGCGTGAGCGCGAAATTGGTGCTCTAGGCGCGAGCTTTGTGCCATTTACAGCACAAACCCGTATGAGTGGGGTAGATATGGCTGGACGGCAGATTCGTAAAGGCGCAGCGCAAGCTATTCGTACCTATTTGGAGGCAGCAGGAGCACATTTACCAGAGGCATTAAGTGCTGCTATTGATGAAGTATCTCGCAGAGGTAGTACACCTTTGGTCGTAGCTGAAAAAGTGATGGCTTCGAGTGGCGTAACAGATATGTCAGAAGAGGTGCCTGTTAAAAAACGCGGTCGCAAAAAGAAAAGTGACATGGAGGAGCAAATCCATGATGCACAAACTTCTGTAACTGCACCAGAAACAGGAGACTTTACGATACGCGCACTAGGTATCATCGAACTCAAAGATATAGTAAAAGGCGGGATTAAGGAGCGTTTTGCGCAATTACGCAAAATGGGCATTAAGACGGTAATGGTCACGGGTGACAATCGTTTAACAGCTGCTGCAATTGCAGCAGAAGCCGGAGTGGATGACTTTCTAGCAGAAGCTACTCCTGAAGCAAAGTTAGTAACTATTCGAGACTATCAAGCGCAGGGCAAGCTGGTTGCAATGACGGGTGATGGCACGAATGATGCCCCTGCACTAGCGCAAGCAGATGTAGCCGTTGCAATGAATACTGGTACGCAAGCGGCAAAAGAGGCCGGCAATATGGTCGATCTAGATTCTAACCCTACTAAGCTTATTGAAATTGTAGAGATCGGCAAACAAATGCTGATGACACGTGGATCTCTCACTACCTTTTCCATCGCCAACGATCTAGCAAAATATTTTGCGATTATTCCAGCCGCATTTGCTACCACTTACCCGCAGCTCAATGCTTTGAATATCATGCATTTGGCAAGCCCCTCTTCAGCGATTTTATCGGCAGTTATTTTTAATGCGCTGTCGATTATTGTGCTGATCCCGCTTGCACTAAAAGGAGTGCGGTATCGCGCACTTGGCGCAGCGGCGCTATTGCGGTGGAATTTACTAGTATATGGTTTGGGCGGGATAGTCGTGCCGTTTATTGGAATCAAAGCTATAGATGCGGTATTGGCCCTATTGGGAGGGGTGTAGAGATGAAAGCAATGATCACGATTATGACTAAAGCGTTAACAGAGTTGCGTCCAGCAGTCGTAGTGCTTGGGGTATTAGGAATGTTGACAGGCTTGGCTTATCCCCTACTCATGCAAGGGGTAGGGCGCCTTGCCTTCCCATCAAAGTCAGAAGGGAGCTTACTGTTGCATGATGGGAAGCCGATAGGGTCAAAATGGATAGGCCAACATTTTGATTCGCCACGTTACTTTTGGGGCCGACCTTCTGCTACAACGCCTGGGCCTAATAATGCGTTGGCATCTGGCGGAGCCAATATGGGGCCCACTAATCCAGCGCTAGTTGAAGCGGTTCAGGCACGAGTCGCCGCACTGAAGCAGGATGGCCATCGAAGGGTAAAAAATGCAGGCAAGGTAAAGGATACGGCTGCTATGCCAAGCATTCCGGTAGACCTGGTAACCGCCTCCGCCAGTGGCTTAGACCCAGATATTAGCCCTGCCGCAGCTTATTATCAGGTTGCCCGCGTGGCCAAAGCGCGTAGCAAGCCAGATGCGCCTATCAGAAGGCTGATTGAAGAAAATACGCAGGGACGCCAATTTGGCTTTTTGGGAGAGCCTCGTGTCAATGTATTGGAGCTTAATTTGGCACTGGACGCATGGCAGAAAAAAACGCCTGAAAAAAAATAAAGTAACTGATGTTACGCATGTTGGGGTTCGTGCCCATGCGCGCTAACTTAAGCCAAAGACCAGAATATATTGTCGCTAAACTGTACAAAAAGTTAAGCGAAAAAAGGGGATTTTTTCCATGAACAGGCTATCTTTTGGCTTAAGTTAGCGCGCATGGGGTTCGTGCCTCACCACCAACCTACCGAGGTGCCCATGTAAAAGGGTTCTACAAACCTTCACCAACCACAAGAAAAAGCAAAGAATGGTAGGTTGGTGGTGAGGCACGAACCCCAACATGCAAACCACAGTCTTTTTTAATGCCTGCGTAACATCAGTAAAGTAAGTCTGATAGCCAGTGCAGTTGTATTAACAGAAATCCCTCCACTTCCATGCATTCTCCTTCTACCTCTGATGAACGCCCCAATCCAGATGCGCTGCTTGACCAGTTGCAGCGTGAAGAAGCCAGGCAAAAGCGTGGGAAGCTGAAAATTTTTTTTGGCGCTTGTGCGGGAGTAGGTAAGACTTACGCCATGCTTCAAGCTGCGCAGGTGCGTGCGCGCACGGGGGCAGATGTCGTAATCGGTGTAGTGGTCACACATGATCGTCAAGATACCAAAGCTTTGCTAGGTAAGCTCGAAGTCTTGCCTCCGCAGCGTATTGCGTATCGGGGACATGTGCTCGAAGAGTTTGATCTGGATGGAGCACTAGCGCGCAAGCCTACACTGCTGCTTATCGATGAGTTGGCTCATGCGAACGCGCCAGGCGCTCGACATGCTAAACGCTGGCAGGATGTGGAAGATATTTTAGAGGCAGGTATTGATGTCTATTCGACCCTGAATGTGCAGCATCTGGAAAGCCTCAATGATATCGTGGGGCAAATTACAGGTATTGAAGTGCGTGAAAGAGTTCCAGACCACGTATTCCAAGGAGCAGATGAGGTAACTTTAGTAGATCTACCTGTCGATGAGCTGCTTGAACGGCTGCGAGCAGGTAAGGTATACATGCAGAAGCAGGCTGAACACGCGGCCCGTAATTTTTTTCGCAAAGGGAATTTAATTGCGCTGCGCGAATTGGCATTAAGACGCACCGCTGATCGCGTAGATGAGCAAATGCGTGTCTACCGAACCGATCGGGCGATTACACCGGTTTGGCAAGCGCATGAACGGCTTTTAGTATGCATAGGTCCTGGGGCTGAATCCATCGCATTGGTGCGTGCAGCAGGCCGTCTTGCACATAGCCTAAAGGCAGATTGGGTTGCGGTGCATGTTGAAACGCCTACATTACAGCGCCGCTCGATAGCGCAGCGCGAGTGCACCCTATCTGCTCTAAAAATGGCGCAAGAGCTTGGAGCAGAAACACTCACGCTGGAAGGCGTGCAACGCTTTGGAGAAGTAGCCTCTTTGTTGATGCACTATGCACAAGTGCGCAATGTCTCAAAACTGGTCATGGGCGCATCGCCCAACAAAAAGCGAGCGTGGTACACCTTTAGACCCTCTCTGGCAGACACACTGATCACACAAGCCAGTTCGATCGATATCATTCTTATCGCTGCGGATACCCTGCATGCACGTTTGCAAGATGAGGTGAAGGAAGCGCCACCAAACATTACACAGCCAGAGGAGCTCCTTCAGGATCGGCAATCCAATCAAACGCAACTCCGCAATCAGGCAACTACGCAACCTCTATCCTCTGCCACAAAGCATACGCAAAAGCAGGACTCGGATGCCCGAGAATCGGCCTCTAATTTGATTTTTTCAGGGTATGCCTCGACGTACCGTAAAGTGCGCAGTTATATAGAAGTGCTAGCGGTATGTGGATTCACCACACTGTTAACTGGAGTGCTTTTCAAGCCTTTTGATCTCACCAATAAAGTCATGCTGTATTTACTGGGCGTGGTATGGCTGGCTACCCGTTTAGGGCGTTGGCCTGCGGTGTTGGCCTCTTTTTTGAATGTAGCCGCCTTTGATTTCTTTTTTGTGCCGCCACACGCTTCTTGGTCCGCAGCTGGAACGCAGTATGTGCTGACTTTTGCCGGTATGCTTGTCACCGCATTAGTTATTAGCCATTTCACATCAAGCTTACGGCAGCAAGCCTTACGTGCAATTTACCGAGAACGCCGCACCAGTGCAATGTATGCGATGGCTGGTGAGCTAGGGTCTGCATTGACCGTTGAACAGATTGTAGAAACGGGCAGTCGGCACGTGCATGAAATATTTCGAGCACAAGTGGCGATTTTGCTGCCTGATAGCCATGATCATATCCAACAAAAAACCTTAGACCCCAGCCCAGGTCTTGTATTGCCAGATGCATTGCTTGATGTGGGTATTGCACAGTGGGTGTATGACCAGCAAAAACCCGCGGGCGCAGGCACAAACACCTTATCTGCCGCCGCTGCTCTCTATATGCCTTTGCGCGCGCCGATGCGCACACGAGGGGTATTAGCCTTAATAATGCAAGATCCAAGACTGCTTGCATTGCCAGAGCAGGGGCATTTACTCGATGCATTTACTTCGCAAATTGCACTGGCGCTTGAACGTGTACATTATTTAGAAATTGCGCAGGACGCACTTATAAAGATAGAAACAGAGCGCCTCTTGAAAAAAACGTAAAGCAGATAGACAAAAAACTTTTGCCAAATGGCGAGTCCACAGAAAAGTGTGGCTTAGCTTGTGATACTGTTTCCATAATTGAGGACACGCCATATACACATGGACTGAAATACAGTCCATGTAGGCCAGTTTTTTGTATGTTGAGGAACAAAAATGGAAGTAGGAATAAAAGAGAAGCTAAACACGAGCATGGAGCATACAGCGCTTGCTGAGTATACGTTGCCGGATGCACAAGGACATTTTGGAAAATACGGCGGAATATTCGTAGCAGAAACGCTGATAGATGCACTGGAAGCGCTTAAAAAAGCCTATGCACATTATCGAGTAGATGCAGAATTTATCGCCACCTACCACCAAGAGCTGGCCGAATTTGTAGGGCGGCCTTCACCCATATACTTTGCTAAGCGCCTAACGGAAGCCAGTGGCGGGGCGCGTATCTATTTAAAGCGAGAAGATTTAAATCATACTGGCGCGCACAAGATTAATAATGTGATTGGACAAGCACTGCTGGCTCAACGCATGGGTAAGACCCGAATAATTGCAGAGACCGGTGCAGGCCAACATGGAGTGGCAACCGCCACGATAGCAGCCCGATTTGGAATGGAATGCGTCGTGTATATGGGAGCCGAAGACCGGCGCCGCCAAGCGCCTAATGTAGAGCGTATGGAGCTTTTAGGCGCTAAAGTGGTATCGGTTGAGTCAGGTTCAAAAACGCTAAAAGATGCCCTCAATGAAGCCATGCGGGACTGGGTAACGCATATTGACAATACCTTTTACATCATAGGGACCGTAGCAGGCCCCCATCCCTATCCCATGATGGTGCGCGACTTTCAACGTGTGATTGGCGACGAATGTAGAGTGCAAATGCCCAAAGCCATTGGACGACAACCTGATGCAATCGTTGCATGTATTGGCGGGGGCTCTAATGCGATGGGCATTTTTTATCCCTATTTAGAAGATACAGCAGTGCGCCTAATTGGCGTAGAAGCGGCAGGGCGGGGCATAGGTACAGGATTGCACGCAGCCTCGTTAACCGCAGGCTCTCCAGGCGTATTGCATGGCAATCGCACCTATGTATTACAAGATAGCGATGGGCAAATTATTCCAACCCATTCCATTTCAGCTGGCCTAGATTACCCGGGCGTAGGCCCTGAGCATGCTTGGCTTAAAGAAAATGGCCGTGTGCAATATGTCAGTGCCACCGATGAGCAAGCTTTGCAGGCCTTTTACGCATGCTGCCGCATGGAAGGTATATTGCCTGCGCTCGAGTCTAGCCATGCGCTAGCCTATGCAATGGAACTTGCCGCAACCATGCGTCCGGAGCAGGTAGTGTTAGTGAATTTATCTGGGCGAGGGGATAAAGATATGCAGACTGTACGTGAGCTGAAATAGGTAACTGATCAAACCTCCACTAACCCCAAGAAAAAGCAAAGAACGGTAGGTTGGTGGTGACGAAGGAACCCCAACATGCATACCACGGTCCTCTGGAATACCTGCGTAACACCAATAGGTAAAGCCCAAATTAATTAAATACAAGCTTGAAAAATTGCTGGCCAAACGGGAATCTATTTTGTTCGATACACTTAAATATACTGAAACACTTATGGAAGCAGGTGTACCAGCGAAACAGGCCAAAGCTCAGGCTGCAGCGCTACTTGAATCACATGAAACAGCGGATCTAGCAACTAGATCCGATTTAGAAAAATTGGAAATAAGATTGAATAGCCGGTTCCTAACGCTGGATGAGCGCCTTGCCTCTATAGAAAAAACTATAGATGTCAAAGTTTCAGCAATAACTTGGATGCTTGGTATGGTGGCAGCGGGCGTTGTCATATTACTTGTCAAAGCTTTCTTTTGAAAGAAGCTTTTTTTGCCAAGATTTCCACCCTTCCTCGGTGAGAATTTGTTTATACATTACAACGAGCGAACGCTAAAAGTAGGGTGGTATGCATGTTGGGGTTCGTACCTCACCCCAACCTACCGCTTATTTTTAGGCACGATGCAATATCATTTATGCCGCCATATGCAGAACATAGCCAGAATTCCGGCGTGCGTGAGCTTGCTCCAAACTATAGTGATAAAAAGACTCAGCAGGTATTAGTGTTACTTTCTTATCTGTGTTTTTTGCATCGATTTTTAAACTAATTTGCCATTTGGTAAAGCTACCCGTTTTACATGGCAGAGCATCATCGTAGTCGTGATGTGAAACGGCCTTTATATTGCGTTGAAAGGCGATGTTTAATTTTATGCTGCCATCAAGACATCTATCGAGATAAAAAGTACATGATCTGAGCCCTCTGTCCAAAAACTGAATGCTTCCCAATGTAGGTAGAGAAAATATGCCTGAAGCACTAAGATGCGTATCAATAAACAAAGAAGACTGTGTGAAAAAATGAGATAAAAATACTAATTCATTCTTATTTTCTTTGTATTCCTCATGATAGTTGCAAAAATCTTGTAACTTACAAGCAAGAATATGTCTTGACTCTCTTAATGAGCTAGATGTATTCAGAGCAGAGTTTGTATTTTGGAAATGGTATTCCTCTCCATTAATAGAAACACGCTGCACCAGATTTCTTTCATTGTCTCTTACAAATAATTCTGATATTTGAAGCGTCGGACTGGTCTCTAGAGGTATCGTGGAGATGTTTGAATTATTATTAAAAATGCATTCTACCGTATCCATAATTTTTGCTGAAATAGAGTCTTTCAATATTCTATAATTTTCATCCTCATTTCTTGGAAGATCCACGTGAAAATACTCTTGGATAACTTCTTTGTAACTTTCAAAAATAGAAAGGGCATCCAGTTCTATAGGTGCTGTATACAGTGGCTGTGTTTGTAACGTTACCGTATCACGAACAGGCACTGTGGGAGAAGAAAAGCAGTTTGATAAAGCGAGGAGTAGGGCACTTTTTTGAGGGTGGGTTTTTTTTATTAAGTCGCTGACTCTGAGCAAAGAGTGATGTAGATTTTTAAATGCATCTGAGCCTAAGGCTGAAGATAAGATATTTTTTTCTTCTGCCTCGAGGATATCAATGGCTTGAGTAATATCTTGTTGCGATGAAAATAAAGCATTAAAAGAAACTATGGTTTCGCGCGCATCTGCTTGCAATATGCTTCTATATAATAGATTAACATGGGGTTTGCAAAAGGCTTCTAATGTATCGGTTAGTGCATCAGCCGTATTTTCTATATTATCCGTTAGAGCAGGTTTTTTAATATTAGAATGGCCTGGATTATCGCGCTCTTGAACATAAGCTAAAATATTTTTTAGCTGTGAGATAAAGGGGAAAAATAAAATGGAATATATGGTGTTAAGTATATTTTTTATAAGTTGAACGGCTTGAAAAAAGAGAGTTTCCTCTGCAGAGGCTGAGCTTTTTTGCAAGGTGTCATGCAGCGGAGCGCTATGGGTATATCCTAAGCGCTGTGGGTCTTTTTTAAATAGAGCCGTTAATACATTATCACGATCACCTAGGTTTAAATGGCTGAGGACGTATTGAATTTCATCGTCAATGAATTGGCTTAAAGCCGATACTGGCCAGCTTTGTATGGATGTATCGAGTGCTTTGTCTAATGAGGCGTTCAGTCGATCATATATTGCTGTATGACGGTGTTGGTTCCAGATTGGATTTTGAGGCAAGGAAAGAGGGGCTTGATCACCAGTTATACGCGCTTCTATGTAATCCGTTTCATAGGGGTTAAAGCGGGCTGCAGCACGGGCTCCCCACAATTTAGTGAGCTCCGCTTTAAGCGATTGTAGGTTGCGCAAAAGGCACTCTTTCGCCTGCTCTTCAGAGGTAGCTAAAGTTTCTTGGGTTAGATCAACCGCTTTTGAAACGGGTAAAGAGGCGTGTTGCAATGGTGCTGCATGGTGTAAAAACTGCCTGCAAGCCTGTTCAAAAATTGCAATTTTTTCTTCAGCTTGCGCTTCTAATTTTGGTAAGGAATGGTGTTGTCGTAAAGATCGGTGTAGTTGTATCACGCGTTCCCGATACACTTGATTTTCATGTATTCGTATTCCGTCAAGCTTTTCTACCTCGGACGCATCGATTTTTTTCATGCCCAAAGTATGTGCCCACTTCTGGATGCATACATCTATTTTTTCGAGACCTGCATCGGGTAGATAGTCAAAGAGATGGTGGGGGAGCGGCTGATTTTTACGATATAGAAAATGGGTGATGGAGGCTGCAGCGCTCTCCAAGTTAACGACAGCAGCAGAGTCTTTTTCTGCTTGTACAGAATCAATAAATACGAGTCTAAGCGTTTCTTTATCTTTATCTTCTGCTTGAGCGGCTTTGCGACTCCATATTTCAGTGCTTAATTCTTTATAAAAATAGGGCACCCTCCCTGTATTCAGTAACTGTGTTTTAAGCGAGGACTGTAGCCAGTCATAGAGGGTTTCGAGTACAGGAGTATGAATGGCATGCAGAGCAGGAGCGCAAGCGTGTGTGGAGGATTGTTGTGTCAATAAGCGTAGCCAGCTTTGCTGTAGCGCTGAGGACATCTGTTCCTTCTCTCCAACAAGCATTTCGATACATGCAGCAGATTGCAATACATTGAGCAACTTGGTTTGCTCATCAATGGTGAGCCCCGACCAGCATGTTTCGAGAAAATTGGTGTGTTCAGAATAATGGGTTTGCGTAGATATGGCGTTTTGGAGGGCGTTCTCTAGAGCAAGAAATGTATCGTTGAGCTCGATCAAATGAGCATTGAATAGAGGATCCGATGCCGAGTTATAGTTTTCTGCGGGAACAGGGGGGGTGAGTTCGCTAAGTAGCTTTAGCAGCGCAGTGCCTTCTTTTTTATATGCTTCGAAAGAAAACTTTGCTGTTAAAGATCGCATTATCCGGCGCGTACCCTGCAAAATATTTGCATAAGTGAAAGAAGGAAGAGAGAGCCGAGTCAACATGAAGTCTCAGAGAGAATGCTGTTTGAATAGCAGTGGAAGAAGGAAGAGAGAGCCGAGTCAACGTGAAGTTGCAAAGAGAATGCTGTTTGAATAGCAGTGGAAGAAGGAGGAGAGGGCCGGGTCAACATGAAGCCGCAGAAAAAAATTCTGTTTGAATAGGTTTGAGCCAGATTAGCACACAGTGGCTGTTAGATGTAGTGTGCTGATCTTATGGCCCCATTCCAAACTGAATTTTCGGCTTTTAATGTCTATTTTGGCTTAAAAATGGCTATTTTTGAGCAAGTCCTTATGTTTTGAGCAACATATAAGGTGTTTCTTTTGCCTTTACGCTAAATTATCCATAGGGATGCCGGAAAAACTGCTAGCAGATCCACTGCTCGAAGTAGAGCGATGAGGTAGGCCAAATCTGCGAGGCGTTCTAGAAGAAGTACTTGTGCGAATAGGCTCATCCACTAAAGTAGTCAAACTAGACTGACTAGAATTTGGTCCAAGCTGCATTGCTGTTTCTTGGTGCTGACTGCTGGTATTTACCGGCAGGGAAACTTCTTCACTATTGTAATGATAAGAAGACTCTGCGGGCAAGATAGTTATTCTTTTAAGAGGATTATCTTTGTTAATTTTTACCGCTATTTCCAATTGAATGGAATTGCCACGTTCATCGGTCTTAGCATGCTCTTCCAAATGAAACGCTTTGTTTTTCTCATCATGTTCATTTGCTTCATCATATTTAAAAGAGGTAATTAATTTTATACCATCCTCTTCTCTACTAAAGAAATAATTGCATGATTTTTGTATTTCTTTTGTGGAAGGCGTTTTTCCTTTTGACATGAGCAGAGGAAGTACTTGTTTATCCATCAAATATTTCTGGATATAAGAAGAAGCGCCCAGGATATCAGATATTAATAAAAACTCGTCCCGATTGTCGAAAAAATAACTAGAATGATCACAAAAATCTTGTAGCTTAGAAATCAGTGTGTGTTTTTTAGTATAGTCAGAATATGAATTCTTATAATCATTTTCATTGAAAGATACAGAGGGGAAAATATTTTCCTCGCTATATTTTTTAAATAATGTGGATATGAGAATTCTTGCATCGGTCTCCAGAGGGGTTGTACAAGCCTCTTCATCCGCCTTAAGAGATTCAAAATCCATTCGGTTGATTATATCGTTTTCATTCAACCTTATTTCCAAGTCTTCAATAATTTGTGGGCAGAGAAGATTTTTTGCTATCGAAGGCTGTTTTTCTTCTGCATCTGAAGGCTGAATAGAGGGAGGCAGATTAATAACTTCAGGGACATTTAATATATCATCCTGTGCAATTTTACCGTTTTCTGATGGGAGATCTTTCAATTGCAAGTCTAACGGAGCCTCTTCTGAAGAAGGGTGTATTTTCCCACTGAAATGCCGAAGATGGCCCAAGATTGACTGTATGTAGCTAAGGCAAGTAGCCCATGCAATGTCATACAGATTTTTAAATGCCTGTTGTATAGCTTGAAGCGCATTGAGCAATGAAGAGAGAGCTGCCTCAAATATGGAGTCTGTAATGAGTGGTTGGTTTGTAGTAGTATTTCCTGGAACAGAAATACTTATGCTCAGTTGAGGGACTGTAAACTCTGCTTGTAGGCGAACCAGGGCATGTTGATCTTCCTCAGGGAGTACTTTTAATAATTCATGTGCAGTTGCTTTGAACTTAGAGTCAGAAAGAACATGTTGAATTTCACCATGGACAAATTGGCTCCATAGCGATACAGGCCATGCTAAAAGGGACGAGTGTATCCCATGGCCATTATTTTCTAGCGCGAAAGTGTTTTGTAACCGGCTATGAATTTCTAAATTTCCCCCACCATTCGACAATTTTTTCAGGGAACTCTGTTGCCTATTGTTAATAATATTAACTGTCTGCCAGGCAGTACTTTTTTGAGAATCAAAAAATTGTTCAGCACCAGTTTCCCACAGCTCTGTAAGTGTAGTTTTAAATTGCTGTAAACTTTGCTGTAGGTTAGCCTTGTGGTCTTGAAGTGAAACACTATATTGAGGTGGATTTAAAAATGCATAGCAGGCTCTTTTAAATTCTTCTGCTTCTTCTATAGCTTCTGTTTCTAGTTTTTTTAAGTGGCGGTGTTGGTATATAGATTGATACAATTCTATAAGACGTTCTTGATAATGCTGGTGCGAGACAAAAGACTCTTTGTCAACTTTTAATGTTGTAGATGCATTAGTTTTCTGCTTCTGCGGTATTTTGAAAAAAGCTGCTATCTCAGGTCTTAAAGCTTGAAGCAATGCTGGCATACCTAAGATTTCACCCCATTCTTCCATGCACCGATATATTTGTTGAAGGCAGTCGGCAGGCAAATCATAAAAAAGATAAGCTGGAAGTACGTTGTTTTTGCTATATAAGAAATCTACGATGGAGTCCGCTGCTAATTCAGCAGTTTCGCGTGTGGATTTTCCTGGAGAGGGAGGAATATGTCCAGACAGTTCACGAGCCATCGTAATGTGATGCTTTTCTTTTATCTCAGCCGCTTTATCTTCCCAATTTTTATCCTCTTTTTTCGCCTCAAAAATTGGTATCGCACTGCATATAAATGGAGCTAGTAGTTCTGCTATGTTCTTATTGGCAAACTCAACTTGGGATGTGCATTCAAATATTTTGCGTAAATATGTGAGTTCACCATTGATAAATGGTGAGCA
The DNA here is from genome assembly GCA_031963225.1 of Mycoavidus cysteinexigens. Lineage (GTDB taxonomy): Bacteria > Pseudomonadota > Gammaproteobacteria > Burkholderiales > Burkholderiaceae > JASSUD01. The sequence continues at coordinate 3,925 of JASSUD010000016.1, read as the reverse complement.
GCAATCCTTAACAAAAGAAGAAAATTGAGCGTAATCAAAATTCGCTGAATCTGTGGCGGTAGTTTCTTCCTTGGATGCAGCGGTCGCCGACATTTGTTTTCCAGATACAGCTAAAAAACTTTCGGCAATTTCTTCAAATTCTCCCTTTATGCGTCCGCATGTCTTAGATAATTCTGGAATCTTAGAAAATTCTTCTTCTGCTTGGTTAAATTTTGTGTGTGCTTGTGTAAATTCTTCTTTTGTTTGATTAAATTTTGTGCATGCTTGCTTAAATTCTTCTTTTGCTTGATTAAATTTTGTGCGTGCTTGCTCAAATTCTTCGCATGCTTGCTTGAATTCTTCAGGCGTAGTTTTATTAATAATTTCTGAGTAAGTGTCTGTCAGCTTATACAGTCTTTTTAAGTATGTATGTCCTTGAATTAAACGGCTTCTCGAACAAGAGTCCTCTACTTTTTTATTTGTCTGGGTGGCTATTTTCGATACTTTTTTCCCAAGCTCAGATTGCGTGAAACCACTATAGGCTTGTTTGGCTTCATAGGTGGTTTTGCTAACCACTTCTGAACAGGTATCTTTAAGTTTTTGCTCTGCTTGGGTCGTCGCTTCTAATGCTTTCTGCCCAAGCTCTGACTCTTTCAAACGCAATGCAGCCTCATCTACAAGTTTTGACGCGGAGCGTGCCAACTCGTTTGCAAAGGAGAGGGAGGAGACGGAAGAAAGTTTGTCGAAGAACGGCATAGAGTGGCAAGAAGTGAGTTGAGCAATGCGTGCAATAGAGCATGTTGAATGCTCTACACGGATGCTGAGTGGTTCACGAGCAAGTGCCACATAGTCTGTGCAATTGCGCACAGCAGATGATTTTTTAATGGCAAATTGCTTTGTAAATAGGTGTTAGACCTTATTTTTTTCATCTTATAGTAAAGATATGAAATCTGCAATTTATTTGAGACAGATCTTTGCCGAATTGTAAAATAGCACATTATCCATGCTATTTTATGAACAGATAGGGTGATGAAATTGCGCGCAGGCCATATCTACAAGCGCATCTCACGAAAGCTCTCGTTATAATTGCATCTTTTTGTGCCCATTCCATGAATGACCGACAAGACGATTTGCCGGAAGACGGCCCTCGCGAGCTTTTTATTCAAGGCGTGACGGTGGCTGGTGAGAAATTCCGGCCTAGTGACTGGGCTGAACGTCTATGTGGAGTGATGTCACGCTTTGGTCCAGGGGCGAATGGACCTAATGCAAAGTTGAAGTATTCGCGCTACGTTAGGCCTGTTTTATTGGGGGGGCATAAATGCGTAGTTATGGATGAGCGCTTGCACGACATCGAACCTATTGCCTTTGAGTTTGTGATGCGATTTGCTAGCGACAATAACTTAGTGGTTACGCAAGGATGTTTTTTGAAGATGGATAAATAGGTTTAAGGTTTGCAGAGGCGGGTCTTATTTATTTTCTGCAAAATAAAAAAGCTGCATTGAACTAGATCTCATTTGGAGTCTGTTCGATGCAGCTTTTTTATTAGATTCGTAGGGCACGCCCTAGTAAGACCCGCGGCAATTAATTGCTTGCAGGAGTCGCACCGCTGGCTTGAAGCGCAACCTTTTTAATAGCGGCAGCAAGGCGGCTTTTATGGCGGGCCGCTTTGTTTTTATGGACTATTTTTTTATCTGCAATGATATCTAGGGTTTTGCTAGATGCTTTGAAGACTAGACTCGCTTGTGCAGCATCGCCCCCGGCGATTGCTTTACGAACCGCTTTGATTGCGGTGCGGAATTTGGAGCGTAGTCCTGAGTTGTGCGCATTGGTCTTGACGGTTTGTCGAGCGCGTTTGCGTGCTTGAGGAGAATTTGCCATGAAATACCATTCCTGTTGAATAAAGGTGTGCAGTAGAGCGCAATCGAAAAAGCGTGCAGCCTGGGCGATACGAATTCGGCGCAAAGCACTCTTGCTACCCAAGGCTTTGGCGAAGTCAAAGCCTTGACTGGCTGACCAAAACCAAAAGGTGAAATCGTAAAAAGGCGAGGATTATAGCAAGGTATACGGAATATGTAGAAAATTTGATGACTGTGTTGCATATTACACGAGGACACTTTGGTGCAAACGCGCCGTTGGCCACTACAATGATATGCGAGACATCCATGTACACTCGCGCACTGTTCCTGCAGCGTCTTGTCCAGATAGTGGGCAGACTCTCAAGGTTAGTGGTATGCATGTTGGGGTTCGGGCATCTCTGAACATACCATTTCTTTTGATTCCCTTTATTGATATGAATTTATTCAAAGCGCTTTTGACGGTGAGTGGATACACTTTGCTCTCGCGCATTACAGGGCTTATCCGCGAAACCTTAGTGGCGCGCACGTTTGGTGCGGGGATGTATACGGATGCATTTAATGTGGCTTTTCGTATTCCTAATCTTTTGCGGCGTTTGTCTGCAGAAGGGGCTTTTTCTCAAGCTTTTGTACCGATTTTTGGCGAGTTTAAAAACAAGTATGGCCATGACCCTGCAAAAGCAATGGTGGATGCGGTAGCAACTGTACTTGCTTGGGCACTGGTGTTGTTATCCATCATTGGAGTGGTGGGTGCTCCGGGTATCGTGTTTATGGTGGCTTCAGGTTTGAGAGAAAATGGAGATGCTTTTCCTGCAGCAGTGTGGATGACGCGGTTGATGTTTCCGTATATTGCGCTGATTTCTTTAGCGTCTTTAGCGTCGGGGGTACTGAATGTGTATCGGCAATTTTCGCTGCCCGCATTTGCGCCTTTATTATTGAATTGCAGTTTTATTGTCGCTTGCTTATGGGTTGCACCTCATATGCCAACGCCTGTATATGCACTTGCGTTGGCGGTGTTGGTTGGTGGTGTGTTGCAGCTTGCTATTCAACTGCCCGCTTTGCACAAGCTAAAGATGTTGCCAAACATTGGGCTTAATCCATTTAAAGCATTGAAGCATCCAGGAGTAAAACGTGTACTGGCTAAGATGGTGCCTGCAACATTTGCTGTGTCTGTAGCGCAACTGAGCTTGATTATTAATACGAATATTGCGTCACATCTACCTGGAGGGAGTGTCTCTTGGTTATCCTATGCAGATAGGTTGATGGAGTTTCCGATTGCCTTGCTTGGTTTGGCTTTAGGTACCGTGCTTTTACCCAGCTTATCAAAAGCGCATGCAGAACAAGATGCAGAAGATTACTCTGCTTTGCTGGATTGGGGGTTAAAGCTCACCTTTTTGCTGGCAGCGCCCGCCGTAGTCGTGTTATTAGCTTTTGCAGATCCGATTACAGCGGTGCTTTTCCACTATGGTCAATTCAGTGCGCAGGATGTACATAAGGTAGGCTGGGCAGTGCAAGCGTACGGAGCAGGCTTGATCGGGCTGATTGCGATCAAAGTGCTAGCTCCAGGCTTTTATGCAAAACAAGATATTCGCACTCCTGCGCTCATCGCTGTGGTGGTGTTGATCCTGACGCAAGTTAGTAATGTCGTATGGGTGCCTGTATTGGCGCATGCTGGTTTGGCTTTATCGATTGGAATAGGGGCTTGCGTTAATGCGTTATTACTTTTTATCGGATTGCGTAAGAAGCATATTTACAAGCCACTGCCAGGTTGGAGCAGTTTTTCCATCAAACTTTTAGGGGTGTGCTTGATTAGTACAGGCATACTGCTTTGGATCCGCGATCGGTTTGATTGGATTGCCTTGGGTGCTGCGCCACTGCAACGTATAGGGTTAGTGGGCGCAAGCCTAGCTGCGATAGTGCTGCTGTATTTTGGCTTGTTATGGTTAGTGGGCTTCGATTACGCCTACTTTAAAAATAGTTCAAAATCTCTAAAAAATACCCAAAAGGCTGTCAGCTAGGGCGTGTCCTCAATTGTCCAAAAGGGTTCATATTTGGGGGAGCAGGAGCGCAGGATCCGGATGTACTTAAGTACT
>JASSUD010000015.1:0-43726 GCA_031963225.1 Mycoavidus cysteinexigens | reverse complement strand
ATTTTCTTCTTGGGAATCTACAGTTTCAGTTGTGTTCAAATCTTTATTTTGCATATTATTCTCCTTAGATTAAAAATCTAAAAAATAAAGCCACAGGCAGACTGCGCAAGTAGCTAACTTTGCCAATGCAGATTACGATTGGCAGAGTCAGAATAGTTTAAAAAATAAATCTTTCGAATAAGATAAACACCCCTTTTTTTATTTACCTTTAAATGGGGTGTGCACTCCATTCACATATCTACTATCATTTTTTGTTAACTAGTTCACGCAGATAAACCATCAAATCGCTGGCTAAAAGGCCGCGTTCACCATCTGTCTGTGCCGCGAGATCGCCAGCTTTGGCGTGTAAATCAACGCCTGTGATCGCTGCTTCAGTCAAATTTAGACCTTGTGCTAGTAGACCTGCTATGGTGCCGGTTAATACATCTCCCATCCCTGCGCTGGCCATGCCCGCATTTCCTGCTTCGCATATCCAAGGGGTTTGTAAAGCATCTATGGCAATAGACCCTTTACCTTTGAGGACGATGCTACCGCCGTACTGATCTTGTAATTGTTTAGCCGCTCCAACGCGATTAGCTTGGACGTCTACTATGGAGCAATTTAATAGGCGCGCTGCTTCACCAGGGTGGGGGGTGAGTATCCAATCTTCACGTTTTTGCGGGTTTTTCGCTAGAAGGTTGAGAGCGTCTGCATCTATTACTTTAGGATGTGGGTTTTGTAGGGCTTTTTCAAATAATTCCTGTGACCAATCGGATTGCCCAAGACCTGGCCCAATCGCGATGACGGTTGCACGCGCTAGTAAAGGAGTGAGGTCTGCTGCAACGCTAGCTTTATGGCTTATCACCTCTGGGCGTGTTGCATTTAAGAAGGCGTAATGGGTTGCATGAGTGGCAATAGTAACTAGGCCGGCGCCTACCCGTGCTGCAGCTTCCGCTGCCAGCCGCACGGCGCCTCCCATTCCTTGTGTACCGCCTATTATTAATACATGTCCAAAATTCCCCTTATGGGTATCTCGTGCTCGGGGAGGTAATTGAGAGGGGGTCATGGGCATTGGGTTTGTATGGTTTGTGTAGTTTGTGTTTAAAAGGTTCAATTTAAATGGATTCTAAGGAGTTTGCTCCGCGCCTTATCGCTTGGCAGGCAGAGCAAGGGCGGCATGGTTTACCTTGGCAGCAGGGCAGTTTTGGAGACCCGTATCGTGTATGGCTCTCTGAAATTATGCTTCAACAAACGCAGGTTGCAACGGTTATTCCGTATTACCAACGTTTTTTAGAGGCTTTTCCTGATGTGTATAGCTTAGCTAACGCTCCAGCAGATACGGTGATGGCATTGTGGAGCGGTCTTGGCTATTACGCGCGTGCGCGTAATTTACATCGGTGTGCGCAGGTGGTTGTGGAGCGCGGGGGGGCTTTCCCTGACAGTGTGACTGAGCTTGCAGAGTTGCCTGGTATTGGGCGTTCCACTGCAGCAGCGATTGCTGCATTTGCATTTGGAGCGCGTGCGGCGATTCTAGATGCGAATGTCAAACGGGTGCTAACCAGGGTATTTGGAATTGAGGGCGTGCCTTCTGAAAAAGCGGTTGAAAATGTATTGTGGACGCTCGCAGAGTCGCTTTTGCCTGATACGGGCATCGGTGCGTATACACAAGGGCTGATGGATTTGGGGGCCACGCTGTGCGTTGGGCGCCGCCCACATTGCATGCGTTGTCCTTTTAAAAAAGAGTGTGTTGCGCATCTATCTGGCCGGGAGCATGTGCTACCGCAAGCGCGTGTGCGCAAAGCCAAACCAACTCGGTATTTCGATGTGCTTGTGCTGCGTTCAGAAGACCGCGTATTGCTTGAGTTAAGGCCTCCAGTGGGGATTTGGGGCGGTTTGTGGAGTTTGCCTGAGGCTAAGAGTCGTGAGGAGTTAGAAGACTATATTGCTACTTTGAGCGGCTTTGATCCCACTTCTCGCACATTAGGTACGCAACAGGCATTGGTTGAGCTGACTGCGCTGGCACCGATTGCTCATGAATTTACCCATTTTCGTAAAATCATGCAGCCGTATTATGTGTCCTATGCTGAGCTTGATAGGGCTCAGTTGCATGCACAGCTAGCTCCTGTTCACCAGGTGGAGCAAACCAATACCGTCTGGGTGCCTTTGCAAGCGATTGGGGAGTATGGTTTGCCTGCACCGATACGCAAGTTATTGGAGGCGTTGAATATGCCAATACCTGTTTAATAGAGTGCAGTAATTATTAGGCAGGCTTTCAAGAGCGCTGTGGCATGCATGTTGGGGTTCCTTCGTCACCACCAACCTACTGTGCTTTTGTGGTTCGCGGAGTTTTATAGAACTCTTTTACATATGCATATCGGTAGGTTGGTGGTGACGAAGGAACCCCAACATGATTACCGCTGTCCTTTTAAAACCTATATAAATACAGGCTCAATTTTTTCTAGGCGTTAAAGGTTCGTGCATGGCATGAAGTTGGCGATTCATGAAATCGCTCAAGGTGTTGATGCCTCGTAAGTGCAAGATGGTGTTTCGTACGGCTGCTTCTACTAGAACAGCAAGGTTGCGCCCGGCAGCGACTTGCAGGGTTACTTTATGAATAGGTAGGCCTAGTATTTCTTCAGTTTGGTTATCTGTGGGAAGGCGTTCGAATTTCTCGTCGGTGCGGCGTACTAGCTGAACGACGAGTTTTAGTTTTTTCTTCCGCCGCACCGCGGTTTCACCAAATATGGTTTTGATATCAAGCAGGCCGAGTCCGCGCACTTCCAGTAAGTTTTGCAATAAAGGTGGGCAGCGCCCTTCAATAAAGTCAGGACCCAATCGCACGAAGTCGACTGCATCATCGGCCACTAAGCCATGCCCGCGGCTGATGAGCTCTAGCCCCAGCTCACTTTTTCCTAGCCCAGATTCCCCTGATAGCAAAACACCCATTTCCAGAATATCAAGAAACACACCATGCAACGTGGTGCGGGGTGCAAAAAGGTGGGAGATGTATAGGCGCAGATGGTCAATAACGGTTGCGCTTGAAGTGGGGGTGACAAAGAGGGGGGTGGAGGAATGCGTGCACTGCTTTACTAAATCCGGCAATGCGTGAACGCCATCTGCAACCACCAAAAAGGGAGGCTCTAGTGCTATGAGCTCCGCCATTTGTCGCTCGCAATCTTGTTTGGATTGGCGTTGATAATAAAGCGTTTCTGCTTCACCGAGTACTTGAATGCGATTGGGGTGAATGAGATTGAGGTGCCCTACTAAATCTGCACTGGAGGTGGCATGCGCTACCACATCACTCGAAAATCCTCGTTCGCCGCCTTTATAGCCCGTTAGCCATTTGAGTTTGAGCTTGTCGACATTGTCGTCAAACATGCCTTGCGCTGTAATGCTAGGAATATCCATAAAAATGGGTGCGCTAGCTGGTTAGTAGGTGGTAGATCGTGGCCGGGTTAGCCTCGGTAGTTAATTGCTTACGCTTTTCTGGGTCTGAGAGAAGTTGTGCAATTTCAGAGAGTATTTCGAGGTGCTGCTGAGTGGCGTGCTCAGGCACAAGCAAAAAAATAAATAAAGCTACGGGTTCTCCATCCGGCGCCCCAAAGGCAATCGGTTGCGTTAAGCGCATCAACGCAGCCACAGGTTGTTTAAGCCCTTTAATACGGCCATGCGGTATAGCAACGCCTGCTCCCAAGGCTGTAGAGCCAAGTTGCTCTCTAGCAAGCAGATTTTGGGTGACTACATCGTGCGCAATGCCGTGGTGGTGCTCAAAGAGTGTGCCGATAGCAGTAAATACCTGCTCTGTGCTGGTGTGATCTAGCTCCAGAACAATATTATCGGAGCGAAAGAAAGAGGCAAGATATTTCATGGTGGATAGGCAGGTAAAGGTGTGCCTTGCTGGGATCTGCCAAAGAGAAATTATTTTGAGCAGATCCCAGAAAGTCCTAAAAACAAAGATCCGCTGACTGAATGCTATACATCGATATCAGTAACTGACTCACGTTTTTTGCGACGTGGGATAAGACGCACAGCCTTGTATTTTAAAACTTGTCGAGTGAGTGCAGAAAAAACATCATTGATAGCTTTATAGAGATTGTCATCCGTGGTTTGCACCACGATATCTTTCCCTTTCGCAGCATTTGGCCCTTTTACGTGAACTGTGACCTCAGCCATTGGGCATGTTTTTTTTCGCTCAACATGGTGCGGTGTAAGACGAACAGTAGCAGTTACAACATCTTTGAAATACCTGGTAACTTTATTAACCTTATTCGTAATGTATTTTCGTACAGCAGGCGTGACGTGCAGATGGCGGCCAACGATATTGAGATTCATAGTCCTCCCCTATAGAAATCATCAAACGGATAATGCATAGATACAAACTACAATACAGAAACCAGTTTTCAGTTTTCTCAGGGCTTTTTCGTAGTTTCCCAAGAAATAGCTTTTTGCACTTTTTCGAAGTGCCTAGAAGGAAGTATATGCCGGTTCTCATGCATTTGCTGCTTCCCTTCAATAATTCTTTGTAACCATCATACGAAGATTACATCCTAAAGTGCTCACCTAAATATACGCGACGCACATGAGTATTTTCAATAATTTCGGCAGGCGCTCCAGCGGCCAGTACGCATCCCTCGCTGATGATATAAGCGTGATCACAAATACCAAGGGTTTCGCGCACATTATGATCCGTAATTAAAACACCGATGTGACGTTCTTTCAAAAAACGGACAATTTTTTGTATCTCGAGTACGGCGATGGGGTCTACCCCTGCAAAAGGCTCATCGAGCAGAATAAAGCGCGGATCTGTTGCGAGTGCCCGAGCGATTTCAACGCGCCGGCGTTCTCCACCAGATAATGAAAGCGCTGCGTCATCTTGCAAATGAGTAATCTGTAGCTCTTCCATGAGTGCCTGCGCACGATTCTCTACCGCGCTTGGAGATAGTTTTTTGCCCGTTTCATCCACTTGCAGCTCCAAGACCGCACGAATATTTTCAGCGACACTGAGCTTACGGAAGACGGATGCTTCTTGCGGAAGGTAAGAGAGTCCCATGCGAGCCCGTTTATGGATAGGAAAGCGGCTAATAGACATATCATCGAGAGTGATTTCACCCGCGTCGAGCCGTACAAGCCCTACGATCATATAAAACGAGGTAGTTTTGCCAGCCCCATTTGGCCCTAAAAGTCCCACGACTTCTCCGCTTTTTACATCAAGCGAAACATCTTTGACAACGGTGCGTGAGCCATAGTGTTTTTTAAGATTACGCACTCTAAGCATGCTGTTTTGTTGGGCACGTAAATGCAACTGGGGGTCGAGGAGTGGGGGAGCAGATGTACTCAAGGCTGTATAGCAGAAGGATTAAGAGAGGGGAGAGGCGCTAGCGGCGTAATATCTGTAGACGGAGTCAGTGAAATAGCATTATCACCTTGTGGTTTTGGATGAATGTGAGCAGGAGGTTTATTGGGAGAAGAAATCATCGCTCGAACCCGGCCATGAGGGTTAGCCTGATTGGCAATATCATTTCCCGAATCAGCACTATAAATATTGTGCTCATGATCATAGCGAATCACGCTGCCCTGTACTTCATCTAGGACTCTGGTGAGCCCCTGTAGGCGCAAAACGTGTGCGCGGCCTCTCATTGTTGCGATTTCACTTTTATCATCATAGGTGATGGTCTTGCCGCGGCCTTCTATATATTCGTTGAAGCCGTAGCGTTTTTGCCGAAAATAAGCCCGTGACCCGCCGGTTGTGCTGGCCTTAATATATTGATATCCCTCAGGATCGCGGTGTACAGTGATTTGATCTGCTTTGATCAGAATGGTACCTTTGTTTAGCACTACATGGCCCGTTAAAGTATTAATTTGCTTGAGGTCATCGTAGACCCAACGATCAGTTTGAAAATATATAGGGGCAAAACGATCCTGCTGCTCGGCGGCTCTGCAAGGTAAGAGCGTAAGCAACAGTAAAAAAGACAATAGGCTCCTGAAGAGGATACGAAAAATAGGCATGAGCTAGCGGGTAGGAGGGTTCGCGCTTTGGGGCTGTATGGTAGGAGAAAACACACCTTGAACCCGGCTTTTGAAAAGAATGGTGCGAGTGGTGTTGTTATATTCCATACCGGTTGTAGTGGCAATGGATGGGCCACGCTGTATGGTTACAGGTTTTTCTGTTTGTACTAGATCATTATTGATTAAAACACGAAAATGCTCTGAGGCCATTTGTATTTCAGGCTCAATATTTTTACCCCTTCTAGCACTTGCACGCAAAACACGTGCATCGCCATATAAATCAAGGATGGAACCGTCTGTATTTAACTTACCTCGCTGTGCAAAGCCGGTTATTGCAGGCTCATTGGGCGTAAAGACGCGCACAGCAGGTAAGGTAATATCTATCGTTCCGTCATCTTGGTAATGCACCATTTTGGACGCTTTGATCCGGTATTGAGTCGTACCTTGAGGATTTAAAATCGTCACAGAAAAATGATCTGCAAAATAGTCTGGCGTATGTGTTTTGGCGCGCGCTGGCAAGAGCGGGCCAGTAGACTGATTAAGTAGAAAAAGCCCATACGTTAGGCCGGCGAGCAAAGCTATCCCGCCTAACGGAAGCCAGTGCCTAAAACGTGGAGTACGCATACGGATAAAAAAGTTTTAGGGTGTTGCTAAAAAATAGCTAGTCGTTTTTAAATGACTTTGGCATCAAGCAAGTCATGCATATTGAGGGCGCCTAGCAATGTGCGGCTCTCATCTACTACTAAAATTTGGTTGATCCGACATTTTTCCATCAGCTCAATCACTTCTACAGCAAGTTGATCTGGAGAAACAGTGTGAGGTTGCACATGCATCAAGGTACGAATACTACTGTCTAACTGAGAGAGATCGGTCGTATTCTCAAGAAATCTGCGTAAATCACCATCTGTAAAAATACCCTCGACATGGTTCTGTGCATTGACGATGGCGGTCATACCTAAGCGCTTAACTGTCATTTCCAGGATCGCCTCACGCACAGTGGCTTCCATACCGACTTTAGGGATGTGCGCTCCGGTGCGCATAACATTTTTTACCGAAATAAGTAGCCGATTACCTAGTGCACCACCAGGGTGTGAGCGAGCGAAATCTTCTGGGGTAAAGCCGCGAGCATCGAGCACAGCCACAGCCAAAGCATCACCCAGTGCTAAAGCAGCAGTGGTACTGGCAGTAGGGGCTAGATTTAAAGAGCATGCCTCTTTTTCAACGCCTGCATCTAAGTGCACATCCGCTAATTGCGCTAAGCTGGATGTAGTGCGGCCCGTAATTCCAATGAGTTTCGTCCCCATGCGTTTAATCAGAGGCACGATACCTAGTAATTCTTGGGTTTCACCTGAATTCGACAGAGCAATGACTACGTCATCGCGCGTAATCATGCCTAAATCCCCATGACGTGCTTCTGCGGGGTGCACAAAGAAAGCGGGTGTTCCCGTGCTGGCTAGCGTGGCAGCAAGCTTGCGCCCAATATGGCCAGATTTACCCATTCCCGATACAACGACGCGACCTGTGCATTGGAGCACATATTGCACCGCGTCTACAAATCGCTCATCAATACGTTCTGCTAACGCACAGACTGCTTCTCCTTCAATATGGAGAGCCTCTTTAGCTAAAGTGATGATTCTTTGGGAAAAAAGAGGGGTGGAAAGCGATTCATTTTGTCTACTACGCATAGGATCATCGTCTAAATTGACTGTAAGTGAATTGAATTTCGCTATCATTCACAAAATAGGATTCACAAAACGCGAAAGTATAACAAAGCCCATTTTAGCTGCCAGTGTTCTATGATACGCAGGTATGCTGGTATAAGGTACAGTAAATAGCTTGTGCTGTATGGTCTGGTATCAGATTTGGAATTTCCAAAAAGAGTTTTAGGACACTTTAATGACTTCACCCCTTGAGCTTACCCTTTTCCTTCTGCTAGCTGGCGTAGCTGGTGTTGTGATATTTCGTATGCTGAATCTGCCTCCCATGCTTGGCTATCTAACGGTAGGCATGCTGGTTGGCCCTCATGCTTTAGGGATCTTTCCTGAATCAAAAGAAATTGGTTACCTAGCTGAATTTGGGGTGGTCTTTCTGATGTTTTCGATAGGCTTGGAATTTTCTCTTTCCAAGCTGCGTTCGATGCGGCGCATCGTTTTTGGGTTAGGGTTATCGCAAGTATTTTTTACGATGGCTATTACCTTTGTCGTAGCAATGGGACTGGGCTTTTTCTTTAATGTGAGCTGGCAGGCAGCCTTAGCATTAGGGGGCGTTTTTTCAATGTCCTCCACAGCCATTGTGAGTAAATTACTCTCTGAGCGCTTGGAGTTAGAGGTTGAGCACGGCCGTAATATTATTAGCGTGTTGCTTTTTCAAGATCTTGCTGTCGTTCCATTACTTATCGTGACCGCTGCGTTAGGTAGTGATGGAGAAAGCCTAGCTATGGCGCTCCTGTTTGCTGCAATCAAAATCACCTTCGCTTTAGTGCTGCTGCTATGGGTCGGTCAACGTTTTATGACGCGTTGGTTGAATTTAGTTGCACGCCGCCGCTCGCAAGAATTATTTATGTTGAATCTGCTGCTCATTACATTGGGTGCAGCCTTTTTGACTGAACAACTAGGTCTATCGATGGCGTTGGGGGCATTTATTGCTGGGATATTGATTGCAGAGACACGGTATCGCCATCAAGTGGAAGAAGATATCAAGCCATTTCGAGACGTATTGCTTGGTTTATTCTTTATTACGACAGGCATGTTGTTAGACCCTCGTATTCTCTGGTCGCATCCGATTTTGGTGTTGGCATTATTCCTTGCCATCATTGGCGTCAAAGCAGGTTTAATCACAGGCCTTGCCCGCCTTTTTGGTTCGCCGACAGGTGTAGCGCTGCGGACCGGCTTGGGATTGGCGCAGGCGGGGGAGTTTGGTTTTGTGCTGATGGAAGTAGTGACGCACCGGCATTTAATAGACTCCACGGGTACGCAAGTTATCTTGGCCTCGATGCTTTTATCGATGTTAGCTGCTCCTTTTATTATCCAAAATGCAGACCGCATAGTGATGCGTCTGTCCTCCAGCGACTGGCTCAGACAGTCTTTGCAAGTGACACATATTGCTACGCAGAGCATTAAAATTTCTGGGCATGTGATTATCTGTGGATATGGCCGTAGCGGGCAAAATCTTGCGCGTATGCTTGAACAAGAAGGACTGTCGTATGTGGCATTGGATTTAGATCCAGACCGGGTGAACGCTGCTGCAGTAGCGGGGGAATCGGTGGTGTTTGGTGATGCAACACGGCGTGAATCTTTGGTTGCAGCGGGGATACACCGCGCAGCAGCTATTGCACTGACTTATGCCAATACACCATGCTCCCTTAAAATTTTGCACAATATCCATGAGCTTGAGCCCGCCTTGCCAACGATTGTTCGTACGGTGGATGACTCAGATTTAGAGCGCCTTTTAACTGCAGGAGCCACAGAAGTCGTTCCTGAAATTGTAGAAGGTAGCCTCATGTTGGCTTCGCATACTTTGGTGCTTATTGGCGTTCCTATGCGCCGAGTGGTGCGGCGTGTTGAAGAGATGCGAGACGCACGCTATAGCCTATTGCGCGGCTATTTTCACGGTGCAGATGATGGCGATGATGATTTAGAGCATGAACAAATTCGCTTACAGTCTGTCTCAGTGGGCGCGCAAGCGAAGGCTTTAGATCGACAGTTAGGCGATTTGAATTTAGCAGAGCTAGGCGTGGAAGTAACGGCTATCCGTCGGCGTGGTATTCGAGGTATTGAGCCTAGTAAAGATACGATTTTAATAGCCGGCGATATTGTTGTGTTACGAGGTTTACCAGAAGCATTATCCGCGGCAGAGGAAATATTGGTGTAGGGTATTTTCAATACAGTTTGCTATACAAAAATAAAGGGCGGTGCGTTTTTAAAGCGTGCCGCCCTTTATTTTTGTGCGAGCGTTTTGGCAAGAAGGGCGCTGAGTGCTTCGAAGTTGGGTGTGCCTATATAGGTTTTAAGAATATGGCCTTTTTGATCGATGATAAATGTAGTCGGGGTAAGTGCAACCTTGCCAAAGCGCGCAGCTAATTCCCCATTATCTAACGCGAGCATAAAAGGTAGATGATGCGTTTGGCTGTAATTGCGTAGGTAATCAATAGAGTCGCCTTTCATTGCAACAGCAATCCACTCAAGGCCCTGTGGATGAAAGCGTTGGTACAGCTGTACCAGTGCTGGCATTTCTTGTATGCAAGTACTACAACTGGTTGACCAAAAGTGAACTCCGTAAACCTTACCTTGGAACGACGCACTAGTGAGCGATTGTCCTGATAGTAGGGTAAAGGTGGTATTGGGCGCTTTGGGCGTATTTTTGAGTGCGTAAACTAGCAATCCTGCAAAAATAACCCCGATTGCTAAGGCCAACCAAAAAGTACGTAATGGTGAAAATACTTTCATAAATATATAAAGCTTGGAATGAACGGTAGGTTGGTGGTGACGAAGGAACCCCAACATGATGACCAATGTCCTTTCAAAGCCTGCATACGCACGCTAAAAGCGTTGATTACAGGTCCGTGGTGTGCATGTTGGGGTTCCTTCGTCACCACCAACCTACCGTTCATTGTAGGCTGGCGGTGAGGAACGAACCCCAACATGATGACCAATGTCCTTTCAAAACCTGCATACGCACGCTAAAAGCGTTGATTACAGGTCCGTGGTATGCACGTTGGGGTTCCTTCGTCACCACCAACCTACGCAGCTTGCAGAGGTAAGAAGTTTATAGTATTTGGACGCTCTTCAAAAATGGGCTCTTCGATTTCCTCGCCAGCACGCCCATCCGATACGGATGTAGGTGGTTCGTAGTTTGGTGGTGCGTCTAATGGGATAACAACATCCTGTGGCGCTTCTGTGTACTCTGGAGAGGGCGTAGGAGCTCTATTGCGATGTGCTCTTGTATTGGACTCTATTAGCTCAGTGGTATGGTGCAGTGTATAAGGTGGTAGCACTTCGTCAGATGCATCGCTTTTTTTTGTTCTTAGCATGTCATGGAGTGCAGTACAGCTCATGGGTGTAATAACAAAACCAACAATAAGTAATAGCATATTTATATTTTCGTTAGCGCGTGAAGTATTAGCATTTTGCTTGGAGAAATTCGCACAGGCCAATGCTATCGAACTTATGCCCACCACCCCAAGGACAATAGCTGCTATGAGCTTAGTAGTTTTTCCTGGTGAGGCAAGTTCGACAAAATTTTCTGATGCTGGGTAAATAAAGCTATGGCGGGGTATCGTGGGAGAGGGCGCATTCTCCATTTCCAAGTTTATTTCGGTCGGCGCAGTGTCAGTCGTACTCACTATGCTATTAAGGGGCGGGGTATTCGTTGTACTGTGTACGCTGGATATGCTATTAGCCGATGAAATAAAAGGCATTTTTTCTCCTGGAGGCAAGTGTGTCTGTTGTTATATAAAGCTCCATCGACGAACTCGGATTTTCCAAGCGCATGGCACTTCTATAAAAAGACAAAATCTTGCTGCATCCCCGCGTGGGAAGTTTTTAGAAAAGTCCTACCTTCTGCTCTCCAAAATACCCAAAATTATTTAGTAGCTGTCCCTGAACTGCCCGTAGGCACAAGAATCTCAACATAGCCTTGATCGCATGCGGTGCTGTGGAATAAGATCGTCGCTGTTTATTTTGGGTATGACACGGTATTAATGTGTGGTTCATATAGGTGAGTCATGCATAAGTCCTACGTCAAGACCTATCAACATTCGTCAGATGATTTTATTTTTTTAATTGAACAAGATTTATGCTGAATCCTATTTTGAAAACAGCCAATCTGCATTATCAAGCAGCACAAAAATCCGCAGCGTACAGTTTTCTGTCTCTTCCGCTGGAAGTTCGAGAGGAAATAGAAAGCCAGTTGAATTTTTTGAGCCTACAGGCTTTGTTTACAGCATTAACGACAGCGACTCGTCATGGTGAACCGATAGACTCGCCTGCGCTGAAATTACACTTAATCAAAGATAGGATTCAAGCTCAATATCAAGGGACTTTAATCAACTTAGACGAAGGGTTAAAGCAATTTGCATTGAATCAATTGAAAAAGCTATCAGTCTCATCTCAACTCGATAAGGTTGTAGAGAAATCTAGACTTTTTGAGCTGGTATGCGTTGTTAACTCCCCAGAAATATTTAGGTTTTTACAAGAAAAAGTTCACCATGATGCTCAGCTAAAAGAGAAATTATTGAACTGGGTTGAGCGCTCTAAAACAGAAGAGGTGCAGCCTATCGCGGCTAACGCGCTGACGTTGTTGGTGAAATCAGGCGTGCAATTTAATAATAAAGACCTCAAAAGAATCCGCGTGCCTGGTGCGGATCTGAGTTGCGGGGTATTTGATTCAGCCCAATTACAGGGGTCGGATTTGAGCAGAGTCAAATTTAGCGGGAGTTGGCTGCGTCAGGCGAATTTAAGCGAAGCGCAGATGACTGGGGCGTGGTTTGGCGAATGGCCTTATCTCCAAGAAAAGAGCTCAATCGATTCCTGCTCATATTCGCCGGATGGGAAGACGTTTGCGGTGGGACTCGACGACGGTACGATCAGCATCTATGAAACCTCGAGCTGGGAGAAAATCCGCACTTTACAAGGGCATACCGGGTCAGTTACTAGCATGGCGTATTCGCCCAGCGGTCAGCAGATCGCTTCGGGCAGTTGGGACAGTACGGTGCGGCTATGGGACGCGCACAGTGGAGAACCTGGCCATACTTTACGAGGGCATACCAAAGTTGTTTATAGCGTGGCGTATTCGCCCAGCGGTCAGCAGATTGCTTCGGGCGGTTATGACAATAGGGCGCGACTGTGGGATGCGTACAGCGGGCAGCTCCATCACACCTTACATGGGCATACCGCCGTTGTTAATAGTATGGTGTATTCGCCTAGCGGTCATCAGATTGCCTCATGCAGTGGCGACAAGACGGTAAGGCTGTGGGACGCGCACAGCGGAGAACTTGTCCACACTTTACAAGGGCATACCTCCTCTGTTTCTAGCGTGGTGTATTCGCCCAGCGGTGATCAGATTGCTTCGGGCAGTTATGACAAGACGGTGCGACTGTGGGACGCGCGCAGCGGGGACCTACACCACACATTACAAGGGCATACCGCCTGGGTTACCAGCGTGGTGTATTCGCCCAGCGGTGATCAGATTGCTTCGGGCAGTGATGACAATACGGTGCGGCTGTGGGACGCGCGCAGCGGGGACCTACACCACACCTTACAAGGGCATACCAAGCCTGTTTTTAGTGTGGTGTATTCGTCTAATGACCATCAAATCGCCTCGACCAGTTCGGACTGCACGGTGCGACTGTGGGATGCGCACAGTGGTGAACTCTGTCACACATTACAAGGAGATAACGCCTGGGTTACCCCCGTGGTGTATTCGCCTAGCGGTCAGCAGATCGCCTTGGGCAGTAAGGATAAGACTGTGCGGCTATGGAATACGCACAGCAGAGGATATCGCCACGCCTTGCACGGGCATACCGACAGGGTTACTAGCGTGGTGTATTCGCCCAACAGTCAGCAAATTGCCTCGGCCAGTTGGGACAGGACGGTACGGCTATGGGATTCGCACAGTGGGGAACCCGGGCGCACCTTACAAGGGCATACCAAAAGTGTTACTTGCGTCGTGTATTCGCCCAGCGACCCTCAAATTGCCTCGAGCAGTTTGGACAAGACGGTGCGGCTATGGGACGTGCACAGCGGGGAGCTCCGCCATACCTTACAGGGACATACCCTCGGGGTTAGAAGCGTGGTGTATTCACCCAACGGTCAGCAGATCGCCTCGGCCAGTATTGATAAGACGGTGCGACTGTGGGATGCGCACAGCGGGGAACCACACCGCACCTTAGAAGGGCATACTAAAGCTGTTGCTAGCGCGGTGTATTCACCCAGCGGCCATCAGATTGCCTCGGGTAGTTTGGACGATACAGTGCGGCTGTGGGACGCACACAGCGGGATACCTGGCCACATCTTACAAGGGCACGCCGGCTATGTTAATAGCGTGGCTTATTCACCCAATGGGCATCAAATTGCCTCAGGCAGTTCGGACAAGACAGTGCGACTGTGGGACGCGCACAGCGGGGAACCCGGCCGCATCTTACAAGGGCATACCGGCTGGGTTACCAGCGTGGTGTACTCGCCCAGCGGTCATCAGATCGCCTCGGGCAGTGCTGACAATACGGTGCGGTTGTGGGACGTGACTTCGGGGCAGTGTTTAGCAGTAGTACAAGCTTTTCAAGGATGCATTAATAGCCTTGCCTGGAAAGAAATATCTGATAGCACCTATTTGGTTAGCGGCTGTAACGATAAATCGATTCGTGTTTGGCAAGTCATCGAAGAGGAGGGGCGCTATCAAGTCAGGCTTTCTTGGAGTACAACTGATGATAGGCTAATTTTGACAGGCACCCATATTAAAGATACGCAGAGCTTAAGCCTGATGAATAGGAAACTGTTGCAGCAGCGTGGAGCTTTGGGTGAACCAAAGGCCCTCGCTTAGATGTGCAATTAAAAGAGAATCCCTCTTTGAGGCTATCTTCAAAGCGAAATTCAAGGCTCGTGAAAGAAGGGTAGCGAAATGCAGCCTTATGCATGAGATGCCTCTTAAATTCTTATAATCCTCTGATTTGTATAGGGTTTTTTACTTATCCACAATCATTGTGGATAAGTATGTTGAAAACTCGTGGAATTCTCAAAAAATCCCCGTCGTACTGGGCCCGAGAGCCTTCTGCTTTTTTCTCAGGCAATTAAAAAAAGTCCTTTAAAATCAATGGATTAATAATTTGTCTTGCAAGATCTTTGCAAAGGTAGTAGGGCCCCTCTGACTCTATATGTAAATGTGCATAGATTCGTTTTTGTCAACCTTTTTTTGTGCCATTTAGGTGTTTTTTACGTCTTATTTTTTAGGAATAGGGTCAGTTCAGCGACCAATCAATAGGTGTGCGGCCGGTATGTGTCAGGTAAGCATTTGCTTTACTAAAGTGTCCACATCCTAAAAATCCACGATGAGCTGAAAGAGGGGAAGGGTGAGGGGCTTGCAGTATGCAATGTTGATCTTCAGGAATAAGTCGGCGCTTTGCTTGTGCAGAGGCTCCCCAGAGCAAAAATACTAAACCTGTGTAGTGGGTGCAGAGTTGGGTGAGTAAAGTGTCTGTACAGGCTTCCCAGCCTCGCCCAGCATGGCTAGCGGGCTTGCCTTGTGTAACGGTCAAGACGGTATTGAGCAGCAAGACACCTTGGCGGGCCCAGTGCGTTAAATTGCCATGTGAAGGAGGGGAGAAACCAAATTCAGCGGTGAGTTCTTTAAAAATATTACGCAATGAAGGAGGGGGGCGTACGCCCTGCGAGACCGAGAAGGCCAGGCCATGTGCTTGGGGCTTACCATGGTCGAGACCATGGTAAGGGTCTTGACCCAAGATGACTACTTTGACCTTTTCAGGAGGAGTTTGTTGTAGCGCATAAAAAACCGTATGCGGGAAAACAGCGAGTTGATTTGCTGAGCTATGTGCGAACGCGCTATCTACGAATTGGCAGAGTGGACGAAATTGAGCGCTCTCGATGAAAGGCGATAGTAAAGTCGCCCACGCAGCAGGAAGCGCGGCAAATTGTGCCGCGAGCGGAGGGGAGAACGATATAGGAGGAGCTAGGGTTTCAGACGGCTGCACGGCTGGACTCGAAAAAGAGCGCCTGCAGGGCTACACCTGGATCTTTAGCGCGCATAAAGGCTTCACCCACTAGGAAGGTGTGTAAACCGGCTGCACGCAAACGGGCAATTTCTGCGGTAGAGCTAATGCCAGATTCGCTAACTACGATGCGCTCTGGTGGGATCAGTGGAAGTAAGGAAAGTGTGGTTTCTAGCGAAACTTCAAAGGTATGCAAATTGCGATTATTAATTCCAATAAGCGGCGTGTTCAGCGTGAGGGCTGCTTCGAGTTCTGTCGCGTTATGCACTTCAACTAAAACAGCCAATCCAAGCGCCTGTGCTTGGGCTTCAAGCATTTGTAATTCAGAGGGTTTGAGCGCAGCAGCAATGAGCAAAATGCAATCGGCGCCCATCGCGCGAGATTCTAGAAGCTGATAGGGGTCAACTATAAAATCTTTGCGTAAAACGGGCAGCTTGCAGGCGGCCCGTGCAGCTTGTAAATGCGCAGGGCTTCCCTGAAAAAAAGGAGTATCTGTCAGTACAGAAAGGCAGGCTGCGCCATGCTGTTCATAACTATGGGCAAAAGCAGCTGGATCAAATATATCGCCAGCCTGGCGTAGCATTCCTTTAGATGGGCTTGCTTGTTTGATCTCAGAAATAACGGCGGGCTGTTGCGCTAGATGGCGTGCGCGTAGCGCAGCGATGAAGTCGCGCGGTGGGTCTTGCTTCTGTATTAAAGCGTGGAGTGCCTCAGCAGAAATCGCCTGCTTTGCAGCCTCTACTTCCTGATGTTTGCGTTCTAAAATGGCTTGTAGGGTAGGAGACATACAGAGGGTTTATACCTTACGTTGTTGAGTAAATTTAACAAATGCATCTAGCGTGGCACGTGCTGCGCCGGATTCAATGGCCGCTCTGGCGCGCTCAATGCCTTCTGCAATGGTGGCTGCTACATTTGCTGCGTAGAGGGCCACACCTGCATTGAGAATCACAATATCACGTGCGGCGCCGGGTGTATTTTCCAGTGCCTGGAGCAGCATGGTTTTGGACTCTTGCGGGTTGGCTACGCGCAATGTGCGGCTAGATGCGCGTTGCAGACCAAAATCTTCTGGTTGTATGGTGTATTCGCGTAATACGCCATGATGGAGTTCACCCACTAGCGTGGGCCCGCCTAGAGAAACCTCATCCAGTCCGTCTAATCCAAAAACAACAAGCGCATGGGTAGCGCCTAAGCGCTGTAGAACGCGAATCAATAAGCTAACCAAATCACGGTTAAAAACCCCAATTAATTGGTTAGGCGCTTTTGCTGGATTCACCAAAGGTCCAAGAATATTAAAGAGGGTGCGCACACCCAGCTCGTGCCGTATAGTGGCAATATTTTTCATGACCGGATGGTGATGCGGCGCAAACATAAACCCCACACCCGTAGCTTGTAAGCAGGCAACGATGTCTGCGGGTGTCAGATTAAGATTGGCTCCGAGTGCTTCTAGTGCATCTGCGCTACCCGAGGAGCTGGATACGCAGCGATTGCCATGTTTTGCGACGGTAGCGCCTGCAGCGGCAGCAACAAACATCGTAGCGGTTGAAATATTAAAAGTACGGGCACCATCTCCGCCTGTGCCTACAATATCTACAAAATGTGAGAGATCTACCTCGCCTTGAGCGTGTTCTTTGATGTCAACGCGTTCCACATATTCACGCAACACCATAGCGGCTGCAGTAATTTCTCCGACAGACTCTTTTTTGCTGCGTAAACCGGCTAATAATGCGGCGGATAAGGTAGGCGCAATCTCCCCCTGTACCATGAGTCGCATGATATGCAGCATATCTTCATGTGCGAGTTCGCGATGTTCAAGAATGTGCTGTAGGGCAGCTTGCGGGGTGAGTGGCATGGGAAGGGGTCTACGAAATAGTATTCTCAAGAAAATTCTTGAGCATGGCATGGCCGTGCTCTGTAAGGATAGATTCAGGGTGAAATTGCACTCCCTCAATCGGCAAGCTATTGTGCCGGATGCCCATAATTTCGCCATCTTCTGTTTCGGCCGTGATAGTGAAACAGTCTGGTAGCGTAGAGCGGTCCAAAGCTAGAGAGTGGTAGCGGGTGACGGTAAAGCGTTCAGGCAACCCAGCAAAAACTCCTTCGCCGGTGGTATGAATAGTACTAACCTTGCCATGCATCAGGGTCTTGGCGCGAATAACAGTAGCACCAAATGCTTCTCCAATGGCCTGATGTCCTAGGCAAACACCTAAAAGAGGTATGGTATTTGAAAAAGTGCGTACCACATCTAAGGTAATGCCCGCATGCTTAGGATCGCTAGGGCCAGGCGATAAACAGATTCGTGTAGGCCGCAATGCTGTTATTTCCTCAACGGTAATTTCATCGTTGCGAAACGTTTGCACCTCTTCCCCTAACTCTCCAAAGTACTGTACTAGGTTGTACGTAAAGGAGTCGTAATTATCGAGCATCAGAAGCATATTAACTTTAAATCCTGTTTTATAAGGGAGGGGCGCTTTGTAGGTGGCATCGTGTACCTCCTTTTTATGCCTGGCAATATACTTTGAGAACCAGGACAAAAATAGAAGTAACGGAGCAATTACCGGTTCCGAGACAAATTATAGGTGGCGAAGGGTCTAATACCTTGGAAAAATAGGCTCAATATTTAGAAAAGGGGGTTAGCAGGGAAACGAGTGGGCCTGATCCGCGTACACTTACACCTTTGCAAAGCGCTGCGCTCCCCTTAAGTTTTCTAGAGTTCGCTCTATTTTTCCTTAATTTCTGTTAATTCACGTTAATTTATATCAAATAAAGCTATGGCACAGTACGTTTTTACTATGAACCGGGTTGGCAAAATAGTGCCACCTAAACGCGCAATCTTAAAAGATGTGTCGCTATCTTTCTTTCCAGGAGCAAAAATTGGTGTCCTTGGACTCAATGGCTCCGGTAAGTCGACGCTATTAAAAATTATGGCAGGCCTGGATCATGAGATTGAGGGAGAAGCCAGGCCTATGCCCAATTTAAATATTGGCTATTTGCCCCAAGAACCGCAACTCAATCCTGAACATACAGTTAGGCAATGCGTCGAAGAAGGTTTGGGAGCAGTATACGAAGCCCGACAAAAGCTGGATGAAATTTATGCCGCTTATGCATTGCCTGATGCCGATTTTGATCATCTTGCCGCAGAGCAGGCGAAATATGAAGCTATTTTGACAGCCAGCTCGGGCGATAAGGCTGAACAGCAAATTGAAATTGCAGCGGATGCGCTTCGTTTGCCCGCTTGGGATGCCATTATCGGCAAACTATCAGGTGGAGAAAAGCGCCGCGTTGCTCTTTGCCGTTTACTGCTTTCTCGCCCAGACATGTTATTGCTCGATGAACCAACCAATCACTTGGATGCTGAATCAGTCGATTGGTTAGAGCAATTCTTAACCCGCTTCTCAGGCACCGTAGTAGCGGTGACCCATGATCGTTACTTCTTGGATAACGCCGCTGAGTGGATTTTGGAGTTGGACCGCGGTCGTGGCATTCCTTGGAAAGGCAATTACAGTAGCTGGCTCGATCAAAAAGAAACACGCTTAAAACAAGAAGAGGCAAGCGAGTCTGCACGCCAAAAAGCAATTCATCAAGAGCTCGAATGGGTGCGACAAAATCCAAAAGGCCGCCAAGCTAAATCCAAAGCCCGTCTGTCACGCTTTGAAGAGCTCAATAGCCAGGAATACCAAAAGCGTAACGAAACCAAAGATATTTTTATTCCTGTTGGTGAACGCTTAGGTAATGAAGTGATCGAGTTTGTGAACGTGAGCAAAAATTATGGCGATCGTTTGCTGATGGATAACTTCAGTTTTTCGGTCCCGCCCGGAGCGATTGTTGGGATTATTGGTCCTAATGGAGCGGGTAAATCAACGCTTTTCCGTATGATTACAGGGCAGGAAAAGCCTGCTAATGGCGAGATTAAAATTGGTTCCACGGTCAAGTTGGCTTATGTAGATCAAAGCCGAGATGCACTCGTTGGCGAAAAAACCGTCTTCCAAGAAATCGCAGATGGCGCAGAGACGCTTATTGTCGGTAAATATGAAACGCCTTCACGTGCCTATATTGGACGTTTTAACTTCAAGGGTTCGGATCAACAAAAACAAGTGGGCACCCTCTCCGGTGGTGAACGAGGTCGCTTGCATCTTGCTAAAACATTGATATCGGGCGGGAATGTTCTGTTGCTTGATGAGCCTTCCAATGATCTGGATATTGAAACTTTACGTGCTCTAGAAGATGCCTTGCTTGAGTTTGCCGGCTGCGTGTTGGTTATTTCCCATGATCGCTGGTTTTTGGATCGTATCGCTACCCATATTCTGTCGTTTGAAGGCGATTCTCAAATAAGCTTCTTCCATGGTAATTACCAAGAATATGAGGCGGATAAAAAGAATCGCTTGGGTGAAGCAGGATCTCAGCCTAAGCGTCTGCGTTATAAACCGATTGCACGTTGAATAAAGTGCTCAAGTCCTGTTATGTACCTTTTTGTTCTTGGCCTTAATCATCTGAGCGCTCCACTCGCTGTGCGGGAACGTGTCGTTTTTTCTTCTGAGCGTTTACGCCCTGCATTGCATGCATTAAAAGCAGTTTGGCAGGCAGAGTGGCGCAGAGAAGCGGATTCCTTATGCGAGCCTGAACAGGTTGGAGACGGTGAGGTGGCCATTGTCTCGACGTGTAATCGCACAGAGCTGTATTGCGCGGTACAAGGAACGCAGACCTGGACATCCGACTCTAGCGCAGCGTGGTGCCAGCGCCTAATCACTTGGCTTGCTAACTATCATGCCCTGTCATTTGAAGAGTTGGCTCCCTATCTATATGTGCGGCAGCAAGACGAGGTAGTACGGCACGTTTTTTCAGTTGCAGCGGGACTGGATTCCATGGTGCTGGGAGAAACCCAGATTCTGGGGCAACTCAAAACAGCAGTT
This sequence comes from Mycoavidus cysteinexigens, assembly GCA_031963225.1. Classification (GTDB taxonomy): domain Bacteria; phylum Pseudomonadota; class Gammaproteobacteria; order Burkholderiales; family Burkholderiaceae; genus JASSUD01. The sequence goes on along the minus strand of JASSUD010000015.1, from coordinate 23,116 downwards.
CGTACTGCGGCTGAAGTGGGTGCGCTAGGAACCTGCTTACATCAACTCTTTCAGCGTTCTTTCTCGCTTGCGAAAGACGTGCGTGCTAAAACAGAAATCGGTGCGCATTCGGTTTCGATGGCGGCGGCGGCTGTGCGGCTAGCGCAGCGTATTTTTGAAGATATTGCTGGCCAAAGCGTGCTCTTCATAGGGGCAGGAGAGATGATTGAGCGCTGTGCGATGCATTTTGCCGCACACGTCCCGCGTAAACTAGCGATTGCTAATCGTACGATGGAACGTGGGCGACAATTGGCGCAACGCGTCAATGGTACGGTTATCACCTTGTCTGAAGCCTCTGCAAGCCTGCATGAATTTGACATCGTGCTGTCTTGTACGGCGAGTACTTTACCTATCATTGGCTTGGGAGCGGTGGAGCGCGCGCTACGCACACGGCGCCGGCGACCGATGTTTATGGTGGATCTAGCGGTACCTCGTGATATCGAGCCTGAAGTAAAAGGTCTAGAAGATGTTTTTCTCTATACCGTTGATGACCTGGGAAGCATTGTCTCGGAAGGGCGGGAACTGCGTCAGGGGGCGGTTATGCACGCTGAGGCAATGATAGAGACGCGTGTACAACATTTCATGGAATGGATACATGCGCGAGCTAGGGTACCTGCTATTCATGCAATGCACCGTCATGCGCAAGCGCTGCGCGTGCGTGAAGTGGAGCGTGCGCATAAACGTTTAGCGCAAGGGGTGTCGCCGGAGCAGGTCATTGAAACGTTAGCACACTCACTGACCCAAAAATGGATGCACGGACCCCTGCGCGCACTGGCTGACGCGCCTGCAGAAGAACGCGATAAGCTGATCCGCTTAGTTCCTGAGCTGTTTAAAATCACACGGCCTTAGGCTGCTTTTAGCCGTTTTAGTATAGATATTCTTTTACCGTGCTCTGTTTGAGCGGATCTCAAACAGAGTCACATTCCTATATTTACACATAGCCCATTCATCAAACATGAAATCAAGCATGCAAGGCAAGCTCGACCAGCTTGTAATAAGGTTGACCGAAGTCAATGAAGCACTTAATCAGCCTGATATCACTGCAAATCTGGACAGCTATCGGAAGTTCACACGTGAGCGCGCAGAACTTTCGCCACTGGTTGAGCATTACCAGCTCTGGAAGAGCGCACTCCACGATGAAGAAACTGCGCAAGAATGGCTCGCAGATCTCTCCATGCGCGATTTTGCTGAAGAGGAAATTTCTGATGCGCGCAGCCGAATGGCCCAGCTAGAAAAAGAGCTGCACACCATGTTGCTGCCGCGAGATCCTAACGATGAACGCTCTATTTTTCTTGAAGTGCGTGCAGGGACGGGTGGTGATGAAAGTGCATTATTTGCTGGAACCTTGCTACGCATGTATTTGCGATACGCAGAGCGTCAGAACTGGCCTGTAGAAATCATTTCTGAAAGCCCAGGCGAAGTGGGGGGGTACAAAGAGGTCATTATTCGCGTGCTGGGTAAAGGTGCCTATTCCCGCCTCAAATTTGAATCCGGCGGACATCGTGTGCAACGCGTACCAGAAACCGAAACCCAAGGACGCATTCATACTTCAGCCTGTACAGTGGCGGTATTGCCTGAAGCAGATGAAGTGGGTGAAGTGGATATTAATCCTGCAGATCTGCGTGTCGACACCTTCCGAGCCTCTGGAGCAGGGGGGCAGCACGTTAATAAAACGGATTCTGCAGTCCGCCTTACGCACTTACCCACAGGTATCGTCGTAGAGTGTCAGGATGATCGCTCTCAGCATCGCAATAGAAGTAAAGCATTGCAAGTGCTCGCAGCACGGATCAAAGAAAAACAACGTATGGAGCAGCATAGCCAAGAAGCAGCCGCTCGAAAAAGCCTTATTGGCTCTGGCGACCGCTCAGAGCGTATCCGCACCTACAATTTTCCTCAACAACGACTGACGGATCATCGCATAAACCTTACACTCTATAAATTGGACGCTATGTTAGATGGCGACCTCAACGATTTGATTAATGCTTTAGTGAGTGAACACCAAGCCGAACTTTTAGCCGCGTTTGGAGATTAAAGACCTTCTGCAATTTTCTTACACGCACACCACCGATTTGTAATCATCGTTTTTGGCCTGCACATGCAGGTTTTAAAAGGGCGGTGGTCATCGTGTTGGGGTTTGTGCCTCACCACCAACCTACCTTCTTGCCGTTGGTGGAGGTTGATATCCCCCTTTTGCATGGCCATCTTGTAGGTTGGTGGTGACGAAGGAACCCCAACATGCGCCCCACCAACTTGTAATTATCGCTTTTGGCCTTTGCATGCTGGTTTTGAAAGGGCGGTGGTCATCGTGTTGGGGTTCGTACCTCACCACCAACCTACCTTCATGTGGTTGGTGGAGGTTGATATCCCCCTTTTTACATGGCCATCTCGTAGGTTGGTGGTGACGAAGGAACCCCAACATGCGCACCACTAACTTGTAGTCATCGCTTTTGGCCTGTACATGCAGGTTTTAAAAGGACCGTGCTCATCATGTTGGAGTTTGTGCCTGCTCCAAACCAATAATCAGCTTCTCAACAGGAGTGCCATGACACTACTCAAACGCACAACCCTCCTTCCAACTCTCGGGTGGATTTTTCTGGTTATGGGTGGCGCACTACACTTAATGACCGGGTGCCACAGCAGCTCTGTTTCCTTGACACGATCTTCTTCTGCGCACTACCGCAGCTCCCAAGTATCAAAAAACACAACCTCTTTTTCACAAACAGGCTACGCATCTTGGTATGGAAAAAAATTCCAGGGCCGACGCACAGCCAGCGGTGCCATCTACAATATGCACGCATTGACTGCTGCACATCGCAAACTTCCGTTCAATACCTATGTGCATGTTACAAATTTAGAAAATAACAAACAGGTAATCGTCCAAATTAACGACCGAGGACCTTTTGGTATTTTTCGCCGCCGCCGCGTAATTGACCTCTCATATGCTGCTGCGCGAGCGTTGGATATGCATAAGCAAGGTCATGTTCGCGTATTAGTGCAAGCAATTTCAGCCAAAGAAGCTGGTAGATAAGTTCAGAAGTAGGCTTAAATCTATTTGCGGGTCGTCGAATTTCTGAGGTTGCGCGAAATTGTATGAAATTAGATGAAATTACGCGAATTTCCATACGTCTCCACGCTAAATCGGACCAAGTTCAACCAGGGGCAGTCTCTACCCGATTGCTTCTCAGCATGTTTCTCATAAATCTTGTACGGGGTGAGGTGTTTACCTTAAAATACTGAAGTATCTTAAAATAAATAGATCGCGCGCATTTATGCCTTTCTCAGAACAGAAATGTTGCTGAGAATTCGGCTGCTGCGCAAAAATGCTCCAGTACCTTATATGGGTAATGGCCAACCTGTACTCTCTCCGGATGAAACGACTATGGAGTTCAGCGCTCTTCTGCTAGCACGGATGCAATTTGCATTTACGGTGTCCTTTCACATTATTTTTCCTGTTTTCTCGATTGGACTTGCAAGTTTTCTTGCGGTGCTCGAGGGGCTTTGGTTAAAAACGGGACGTGAGGTTTACCTCAATCTCTTTAAATACTGGATGAAAATCTTCGCCGTCGCGTTTGGGATGGGGGTGGTTTCAGGGCTGGTCATGTCCTACCAGTTTGGCACGAATTGGCCGGTCTTCTCCGACAAGACAGGGCCTGTGCTCGGTCCGCTGTTGGCTTATGAGGTGCTTTCTGCCTTTTTCTTAGAAGCAGGCTTTCTAGGGATTATGCTATTTGGACTAAACCGAGTCGGCAAAAAACTGCACTTCGCAGCGACACTCGCTGTGGCTATCGGCACCTTTGCATCGGCTTTTTGGATTTTGTCCGCAAATAGTTGGATGCAAACCCCTCAAGGCTATGCAATCAACGCCGTCGGCCAGTTTGTACCTGAAAATTGGTGGGCTCTTATTTTCAATCCATCATTTCCCTATCGCTTGGCGCATATGTTGCTTGCAGCCTATTTGACGACAGGGTTGGTTGTTGCCGCTGTGGGAGCTTGGCATTTGTTGCGCGGCCATGCCAATGAAGGCGTGCGCAAGATGTTTATCATGGCCATCGGGATGATTTTAGTTGCAGCACCCCTGCAAATCTTCGTTGGTGATGCGCATGGACTCAATACACTCAAATACCAACCTGTCAAAGTTATGGCTATGGAAGGGCATTTCGAGAGCCATCCAAATGGCGCACCACTGATCTTGTTTGGTTTGCCTGATCAAGAATCTGCAACGGTGCATAGCGCAATTAAGATTCCGAAGTTAGGCTCGGTCATCCTCAAACACGATCCGAATGCACCGCTCGATGGACTCGATACCATCGACCGTGCAGATTGGCCACCTGTTGCAATTATTTTCTGGTCATTCCGCATCATGGTTGCGCTTGGAATGGCTATGCTCTTACTCGGATTGTGGGGCCTGTACGCTAGAGTGAAAAAGCAGCTGTATAAAGCAACATGGCTGCATCGTTTTGCTTTACTAATGGGGCCAATGGGTTTTGTATCGGTGCTAGCAGGTTGGATTACCACAGAGGTTGGTCGGCAGCCATGGACCGTATATGGTTTATTGAAGACAGCAGATAGTGCTGCTTTACTAGCTGCGCCCGCAGTCGCTATTTCGCTGGCGGCCTTTGCTCTAGTGTATTTTGCTGTATTTGGTGCAGGTGTCTTTTATATTCTCCGACTAATGGGCCACGTACCTCATCATGGCGAACCAGGAATCTCTGGTGGCCCAATCCGTGCTGCAGGTATTACTCCTGCACCCTCAGTAGAATTAAATCGCGTGGAAGGGAGTGACCATGACCGTTGACTTAAGTGTAATTTGGGCAGGAATTCTTGCTATAGCCGTCTTTGCCTACATCGTTATGGACGGGTTTGATCTCGGTGTTGGCATTTTATTTCCATTTTTCCAGAGTGGTGAGCATCGCGACAAGGCGATGAATTCAATTGCACCTGTATGGGATGGGAATGAGACTTGGTTGATTCTCGGTGGTGGAGGCTTATTTGCTGCTTTCCCATTGGCCTATGCGGTGTTGATGTCCGCACTTTATATTCCGATCATCGCTATGCTGTTGGGCCTAGTTTTTCGCGGTGTTGCCTTTGAATACCGTTGGCGCACAGTGCGGGGTAGGCCATTGTGGGACCTTGCTTTTTTTGGAGGATCACTGCTCGCCGCTTTTACGCAAGGCATAACACTTGGAGCTATCCTACAAGGAGTCGAGGTTTCTGGTCGCGCCTATAGCGGAGGCACATGGGATTGGTTGAGCCCTTTCAGTCTTTTGACGGGTGTTTCTGTTGTGGCGGGCTATGCGCTGCTCGGTGCGACCTGGCTGAATATGAAAACAGAGCACCATCTTCAAGCCAAAGCGCGTCGCCTCGCTTGGATATGTGGAGCCGCTACGCTTGCAGCTATCATCGCAGTGAGTATTGCCACGCCATTTCTTGAAATTCAATACGCGACCCGTTGGTTTAGCTGGCCTGGCGTTTTAGTGGCTGCTCAGATCCCTCTTCTAGTTAGCATCGTTGCCTTTGCTTTTTTCAGGACCATGCGTCGGGGGCGCGAGGTATGGCCATTTCTACTGTCTCTGGCGCTCTTTGGCCTCACGTTTATAGGTTTATGCATCAGCGTATTTCCCTATGTGGTGCCCAATAAAATTACCCTCTGGGAAGCAGCAACAGCGGCATCTAGCCAGTCATTCATGCTAGTTGGTGCATTGTTATTAGTTCCGGTCATTATCGGATACACCTCCTACGCCTATTGGGTATTCCGAGGGAAAGTCACCGACGACGGATATCATTGATGTACTCTAAAAATCCATCACGCATGCGCCGTCTCTTGTGGTTTATAGGCCTTTGGGCTGCAGGAGTCGGAACGCTGAGCGTTGTAGCATTCTTGCTACGAAGTGTGATCAAAGCGATTAGTAGTTAATCCGCTAAATGAAAAAAGGTGGGGCGCAAGGCCCATGCGCGCTAACTTAAGCCAAAAGATAGCCTGTTCATGGAAAAAATCCCCTTTTTTCGCTTAACTTTTTGTACAGTTTAGCGACAATATATTCTGGTCTTTGGCTTAAGTTAGCGCGCATGGGCGCAAGGCCCCACCCATTTTTAGCAGGCCATCCTTCTCCTCAAATGGCCGCTATCCTCCTCGAATCGCTAATCAAGCGAATAGAATAGGTCATGCGCTCTCCAATAATGCGTGTGATTGCATGTAATTCTTTAAAAATACCCCTCCACTCGATCCTACTTTAACCCTTCTAAAAAGCTATCTATCCGTTATTTAACGCATGGCGTAAACATTTAGGGCAGTGTTGTAATGCACATCTTAAGGTTATTTTGAATAGGAATCTTCCTGCCTTTAATCCGGCATGGCTTTGACCTAAACATGATATTGAATTCCCAACGCAGTATGGGATTGACGAGCACCCCAGTGCAAATTGAAACGCTTGCTCGATGTTACGAGCAGGATTCAATGATTACGACATCTATCCAACGAGGATAAAAATGACCAAAAATCGAGTATTTGCCTGTCTCGCATTATGGTGCGCAAGCCTTTTAGCCACCCCTTTCTTTGCCACTAACACAGTAGCTGCTACATCGTCGATTATTAAAGTAACACCCCGCTCGGCATGGATTCACTGGCTGCCGAATAAATTGCCTGCAGCTGGCTATTTGACGCTTCAAAATCCAAGCTCCCGCGCTATTACAGTGGTTTCCGCTTCTAGTCCAGATTACGAACTAGTAACATTTCAGCGAAATGTTGTAGAGGGGAACACGAATAGAGCAGTGAAGATTAATAATCTCGTTATCCCTGCAAACAGCCAAGTGGCCCTAACCAGAGGCGGTTATCACCTCTCGTTTGAGCGTCCTACCCGCGCTATTGCTATTGGTGACAATATCCGTGTGGTATTGCTTTTCTCAACAGGGGAGTCTGTAGAAGTTAGATTGCCTGTGCGTACCTCCGCAGAACTATATTAATATAGGCTGCGCGCAGCATCTGCCCGCGCTACACTTACTTATATTCAGAAGTAAGTGTAGCGCGGGCTTTCTTTTTCACTAGCAATTGAGCGATTTTATTTCGCTATTTTTGGCATGCCATCTTCTTTTTCTGCAGTCGATATTTTTAATGCATCTGGCGTATTTGCACCGCCCCAGCCAGATAGTTTTGTATCGCTCGGCCCTGAGTTTTATACAAGAGTGCCGACCACGCCCGTTCCTAATCCTTACCTAGTAGGCTTCTCAGAAGATGCTGCAGCACTACTAGGCTTTAGCGCGCATATTGCGCAGGATCGTGCCTTTGTCGAATGGTTTGCCGGCAATATTCTGTTTGACACCCCTGAAAAAATACCATTCGCAACAGTATATGCAGGCCATCAATTCGGTAGCTGGGCTGGCCAACTGGGGGACGGCCGCGCACTGACCTTTGGTGAAATTCAGCACGATCAAAACCGCTATGAGGTCCAGTTAAAAGGTGCAGGACCTACGCCCTATTCAAGAATGGGCGATGGGCGCGCAGTACTGCGTTCTTCTATCCGTGAATTTTTATGTTCCGAAGCAATGCACTACCTTGGTGTGCCGACTACTCGTGCATTGTGTGTGATGGGTTCCGATTTACCCGTGCGCCGTGAGCAGATCGAAACAGCGGCTATTACCACCCGTATTGCCCCCAGTTTTGTACGCTTTGGTCATTTCGAACATTTTTATGCACTGGGTCGCTATGACCTGGTTGAGCTTCTCGCTCAACATATTATTACGCGTCATTATCCTCAGTGCGCAAATACCGATAGGCCCTATCTAACACTATTTCAAGAAGTAACGCGATGCACGGCAGACCTAATCGCACAATGGCAGGCGATAGGCTTTTGTCATGGAGTGATGAATACCGACAATATGTCTATTCTGGGCTTAACCATAGATTACGGCCCTTATGGTTTTATGGATGGTTTTAACTTTGATCATATCTGCAATCATTCAGATATAACGGGTCGCTATGCCTATAAAAAGCAGCCAGATATCGCTTATTGGAATCTATTGTGTCTAGCACAAGCGCTATTTCCAATAATTAAGCTTGAAGTTCAGCGTACTAGCAGCAAGCAAAATCCAGTTGAAGAAATAGGCGCTATTATTAATACATTCATGCCTCGCTTCATGCAGACATTTAGAGCTAGGATGCGTGCCAAATTGGGCTTAATGCATGAGCGTGAGGACGATGCAAAGCTAATCGACCAATTGCTTAAAACCATGCATGAAAACCGCGCAGACTTTACCTTAACGTTCCGTCGATTGGCTCTTGTATCCAAACACGACACAAGAGGCGATGCAGACGCGAGCGCTCTTTTTACTATTGATTGCGCAGCGTTTCATACCTGGTTGCAGGCCTACCGTGCTCGCTTAGTCTATGAAAACCTTGAGGATACCGAACGCGTCAGCGCCATGAACTGCGTGAACCCACAATATATTTTGCGCAATCATCTAGCTGAACAAGCCATAGAGCTTGCTAAAGAAAAAGATTTCTCTGAAGTAGAGCGGTTGCTTAAGGTGCTGCGCAGCCCATTTGATGCTTCGCCAGAATATGAAGCGTACGCACAACTACCTCCCACCTGGGCGGCTTCGCTCCAGGTGAGTTGCTCCTCATAAACTGGGACTACGCCGCAGGGCGGAAGCGCAATTTAAAATTCGACTATTTTTTTATTTTTATTAAGCGCTTTATATTTATTTTGAAGATCAAAACTCAGAATCATCTCTTCTATCGAAGTTTCTGGTAATACATCACGCATTCTAGATGCGCCTTCATCACAAATAGTATTTTGATGTAAGTATAATTTTTTCAGGCCATTTTTTAATATATTGATTATATGTTGAAGTCCTGCACTACTAATATAGTTCTCTGATAACGATAATTCTTCCAGACCTTTTGGTAGGCTATTTACAAGATACTCTAGTCCTTCGTCGTCAATTTCATTTTCATCTATATGTAAATGTTTTAAATTTGTGGGTAATTTTTCTAAGGGCTCTATATATGCCGCCCCACTAATGTGGTTCTCGGATAGATCTAGTTTTTCAAGTGTGTCTGGGAGCACCCTTGCTAAATTAAAAAAACCTTCATCAGTTATATCGGCGCCTCTTAAAGTTAATTCGGATAGGCGCATATTTTTTAAATGCGGGGATAAATATTCTACGCCTGTATCTCCAATTTCATTATCCTCTAAAATAAATCTAGAAATATTTTTATTTAAGTAAGGGGCGAGCTCTGGAATATGAAAACCGGCTATTTGATTTTCTTTGAGACGCAAGATCATCCCGCTTAATGCAAAATTCTGCTGTAGAATTTTTTGAAGCATATAAATAAGTACACCTGGGATGTCTTCAAATGCCCTACATATAAATATATCTAAACTTTGCACATTTCTTTTCTCCGCTATCACATCCAATATAATGATAAGTTGTTCCGGAGTGATTTCCTGAGGTAACTCATTATCAAAGTCAAGTTTTATATGCTGTATATTGCTTAATGCATTATTTACATTATATCGAATATGCGCTGATGGTAATGCATTGGAATTCTTAGCAGCCTCATTGATTATCTCAAAACTCTGTTTCATTTGTGCTCCAATCCAACTGGATTGCGCGTTGGTATTCGCTCTATCCAATAATGAATATATAATTGGAGGAAATTTTTTGCTAACTTGCATGAGCGCTATCAATTGTTGTGAAATAAATAGATGCTGCTGCTCTATATGCTGCTGCACTGAAATTTCTTTCAATAATGTGGATGTAATAACTAGCGGTTGTATTAATGGTTGCTGAGCATCTGTATGTTTATTAAATGCATTTGGAGTCGACAGGAACTCAACAATTATGGATAGTATTTCTGGCGGCAGATTAGAGAAAATATCTTTATTTTCTGATCTATTTTGTGGTGGTGTATTGAAAATTGCAGGAGTATAAGAAGAGGTCGGGTTAATATGCATAATTTATTTCTTGTAGTGTTCTTTAAAAAATTATTCTAGTGGGGTGTTGCTTTTTATACGCAACATCCTGCTAGATTTTTGTTGAATGCTTCTCGTGATATTTGATGAGAAGATGATTGGGTAGGAAATTTATTAACTGATGTTACGCACGTTATAGAACGGCGAGTTGTTGATAGCACGGTAGGTTGGTGGTGAGGTACGAACCCCAACATGCAGGCCACTGTGTCCGTGGAGACCAGCTTACAAACTCTCAAAAACAAAGATTAAAAGTCAGCGGTGCGCATGTTGGGGTTCGTGCCTCGCCACCAACCTACCGTCAATGCAGAAAAAACAACGCTAGCATACCGTTTCTAATGATTTTTTGATCATTTTGCTGTGGCTGTGGAGGTATTGTTTAAATGCGTTGCACTTATTGAAGCGCCGGAAATAGGGTGGGTACTTACCGTGCTTGTACTGGAGGTACTTGGCGCTAAGTGTGCATTTGTCGTAGCAGAAGTAGTTATAGTCGCAGGCGTAGAAGTGGTCTCGCCAATGGTATTAATGGGAGGAGCGAGGTCTTTTTTCTGTTTTGGCGTGATGTATTCAAATACCTTAACCACTTGTACTACGCCAGGTAAGCGGCTGGTTATATCCGCAGCTTGGGCTGCTTCTTCAGGAGTAACTAAGCCCATTAAGTAGACGTTGCCACGCTCTGTAACGACTTTAAAGAAGTTGGTCGATAGATTTTTGGCTTGTATCAGAGCGGTTTTAACTTTTGCTGTGAGGTAAGCGTCGTTTGAACGCGACATTAAATCACTGGCTTTTTGGATTTTCAGCTCATTGACTACGCCTTGTATATTGGCTACTGCGCGTATGGCTGCTAAGGTTTTTTGTTGCGTTGCTTCATCAGGCACTTCACCTGTTAATAAAACGCGCCGGTTAAATACGGTGACGTTGACATGCGCGCCTTCTTTGAGCGTGTTTGCTAATTTTGTAGCCGCTTTAATTTGAATTTCACGGTCTTCTGTTTGCGTGCCGATGGTGCGACGTTGGCTCGCCATAATGGTTCCACCGCCTGCTGCACCTAGTAAGACGAGGGGGCAGCCCTGTAATAGAGTTGCTGCGCTGAGTAATGAAATACCTAAAAGTACAGTTTTTTTGCGGGATGAAACCAGCATGAGCTAATTCTCCTGTGAGAGGTAAGGTGCAATTTTTATAAAGAAGGGCATTGCACATGCGTAGCGACGCTGTGCATTGCTGTATTAGTTAACCGATAAACTCCACGAACCACAAGAGCACGGTAGGTTGGTGGTGACGAAGGAACCCCAACACGCGTACCGCAATCTTCTTGCATACCTGCATATCATCAGTTAGTTAAAGATTATTTTGCTCGTATCTAAAATATCCATGGGTGCCTTATGCCTCACCTAGCAACATGGCATCAATACCATCGCATAAGCAATGCAGAGTCAATAAATGGATTTCTTGGATGCGCGAGGTTCGTTCTGCTGGAACGCATAGTGCAATATCGTGAGGCGCCAAGCATTGGAGCAAGGGGCCTCCCCCTTTTCCTGTTAGCGCAAGTACGCGCATTTCACGTTCATGCGCGGCTTCAATAGCCGCTAATACGTTGGCAGAGTGACCTGAAGTGGAGATGGCAAGAAGAACATCGCCCGCTTGCCCTAAGCCACGTACTTGGCGTGCGAAGATTTGAGTGAAGTCATAGTCATTTGCAACAGCAGTTAGGATCGAAGAGTCTGTCGTTAACGCCAGTGCAGCAAGACTAGGACGTTCTTGTTCAAAGCGGCCAATAAGCTCTGCGGCAAAATGCTGCGCATCTGCTGCTGAACCGCCATTGCCGCACACGAGCACTTTTCCATTATTCGCAAGTGTGAGAAACAACATTTCGATGGCCGCTGCAATCGGCTCTGCAAGGGTTTGCTGCGCGAGCAGATGAAGCTCTGCACTTTCTTGAAAATGTTGCTCAACGCGACTACGCATTACCATGTCTATTTTCCAAAAACATTAAAAAAGCGATCATTGCGGATCGCCCTGAAGACCTTGTTTAAAACTGTCTAGGACACGCCCTAGCTTAACTCGATATCTTTTGGAAATCTTTGAGCTGATTCTTTAAAATAAGTTCATATACTGTATTGCTGTGCATGGAGCACATCGACTAGCCAAATAATATTCGAGCCCTCGAAGGCTAGCACATCAAAACGGCAGCGGGGTAGCGGGCCTGGCCATCTTGTTAGATATCCTTGTGCGGCGCGGTGTATTCGAGCCTTTTTAGTGGCCGTGATACTAACCTGTGCCCCTCCAAACCGGCCAGGCCGGGATCTCGCTCGTACTTCTACAAAAATTAACGTGCCTTTAGCATCGCGCATGATGAGATCAATCTCTCCATACCGATAACGCACATTACGTTCAAGTACATGTAAACCTTGCTGCTGTAAATAGCGCTCAGCATGCTTTTCAAAGGCCGCGCCCACACGTCTAGACATAGTATTCTCTGGCATATCGGAACTAATAGCGGTATCTATGTTGTATAGCACGCTTTATAGCTCGCCAAGGTGGATGTATACGGTATTTACCCTGCGCTTAATCTTTTATATTTACTTTGACTGGCTCCATGAATAACGTTTCACATTGTCTGCCCACACTGACTGATACTCAGATATATCCTGCTGGAGCGCTATATATCGTTGCAATGCCGATTGGAAATGCTGCAGACATTACGCTGCGCGCACTGCATGTGCTTGCTCTAGTAGATGTGATCGCGGCAGAAGACACCCGGCATAGCGCTCCTTTACTAAAACGTTATGGTATTGATAAACCGCTTTTTGCAGCCCACCAACATAATGAACAGGAAGTTGCGCAGCGTGTGATTACGCATTTGCAGCGGGGTGAGCGAGTTGCCTATATCTCTGATGCAGGCACCCCTGGCTTTTCTGATCCAGGCGCTACATTAGTAGAAGCGGTTCGCGCCTCAGGGGCAGCAATTGTGCCGATCCCCGGATGCAATGCACTAGCTACAGCGCTGAGCGTTGCTGGGGAAGGGGTGAGTACCTTCACCTTTTTGGGCTTCTTGCCCTCTAAGTCGAAATTGCGGACTGAAGTATTGCAGGGCCTGGTGCATCACCCCTATGCGCTAGCGTTATACGAAGCGCCTCATCGCATTCAAAGCACGCTTACTGATTGCATCCAAGCCTTCGGAGGAGATCGACGGTTATTTATAGCGCGCGAACTGAGTAAGTTACACGAAACACTGTATCAAGGCACCCTAGCCGAAGGGCTGGCCTGGCTAGAGAGCAGTGCTCAAAATATGCGCGGAGAATTTGTATTATTTATACAAGGGGCCGCAGCCACCGAACCTTTAGCATTGGAACAGACCCAGCATGATGCTTGTTTGCGCATTCTGCTAGGCGAACTTTCTGTTAGCGCTACAGCCAGAGCAGCCGCTGCTTTAACAGGTGTTTCACGTACGGTGTTATATGAACGGGCACTTATTCTTAAAAAACTTCTCGAGTCAGAAGAAGGGTGTTAGTGACGTGGAAATACTGTACATCCGGACTTTGGCAACTACCGAGGATTTCTCGGTAGTTCGACAAGATGGACAGTGATCCGTTTCCAGTAAAGCCTCAAGGCTTTTTTCTAGATTTTGCTTATGCAATCTACACGTACACGCTTGGCCACTATGGGGTTATTTTTTATCTTCGGTTGCATAAGTGCTTCTTGGGGTATCCATGTTCCAACGGTAAAAGAAAAATTCAATTTAAATGCAGCCCAACTTTCTATAGTGTTCTTTGCAGTGGCCGTAGGCTCTATCACTGCGTTGACTTACCTTGGAGGTTGGATAGCGCGGGTGGGGAATCGCACAGCCTGTACTGTAGGAGGGGCTATAACGTGCGCAAGTGCAGGAGGAATCCTGCTAGTCCCCTCTTTTATTACGCTTCTTGCATTATTGGCCGTCTTTGGAATTGGAATTGCCACTTTTGACGTAAGTATCAATGCCCAAAGTAGTGTGTTGGAAAAGGCACGAGGAAAGCCCGTTATGTCCTCCATGCACTGCCTACACAGTGTAGGCGGCTTTGCTGGCGCCACAGGGGGAGGGATAGCCTTAGCGCACGGCGTAAACCCTTCTATGCACTTTATCAGCATTGCGCTAGCAGGCTTGATGATCGTTTTCCTGTGTCGTCCTGCACTCACAGGTAAGCAACTAGGTGCCTATGATGACTCCAAAAAACTGGAAACGGTGGATACAACGACCGCAGGTAATGAGTATAAACACGCTGGTGTTTGGAAGCTTGGAGGAATCACATTTCTCGCATTGCTTATGGAAAGTGCCATATATGACTGGATTGTCGTGTATATGCGCGAAAATGTTCAAGCAGGGCCTGCTTTAAGTAGCGGCGGATATGCAGCCTATTTGGCTGGCGTGGCTAGCGGCCGTTTTTTAGGAGATGCTTGGCGAGCACGCATAGGGAGTACATCACTTTTTGCGGTGAGCGGGTGGGTCGCCTGCATCGCTTTTGCAGCCGGCTTACTCTTTGCTCACCCAAGCTTAACGCTTATTAGCTTTGCTATAGCAGGTTTAGGCTTTGCAAATATCTATCCTATTTTGCTCCTAACTGCAGCGCGCATAAAAGGGATCCACGCCGCCCAAGGTATAGCATCTGTAGCCCGGGTAGGCTATGCGGGGCTCCTCATAGGCCCAATAATCATCGGGAGCGTTGCACAAATAAGCTCCTTGCCTTTAGGCCTTGCACTTATCCCTTTATGTGCAGCTTTCATCGCCTTCATCGGGCCACGCACGATAGGAAATATCCTGAAACAGTAATCTGCTGACCCAATAAAAGAGATGTGAGTAGCATTTTCTTAATAAGTATATTTTAGGCCTATTCAGTGATAAGCAAGATGCATTGATCTATTTATTATCAATAAATTGTTTATAATCTTCATTAAATCGATTAACGGTTGCTAAGTATGTAAGATGATTTTGGATCGAATTTTGTTTTTCTATTTTTTCGATAAGTATATTAAGTAATTTTTCGAACTTGTTCGGTGATTTTCTATATGCTTCTACTTGTTGATTTTTGATATCTTTTCTTTTTGATTTTATATATTTTCTTAAGTTTTCTTCTATCTGTATTGATTTTTTCTCTGCGCCATCTATCTCGGACAATAAAAATCTTAAGTAGTGTCTTGGGTGTTCACTTTCTCCAGAATTAAAATCTATAACCCCTTGTGTTAAGCTTTGCGCACATTGGTTAGGTTTTTTTAAGATGTAATTGCTTTGAGTATGGGGCTTGGTGCTCTTTTTATTTTTAAGGTCGGCAGCCATTTTGCTTTTTTGGATAGGGTTTTCAATAAAGCAGTTATCCATATTGTATAGAGAGGCTGCGCTATTGTTTTCTGACGATGCTTTTTTATTTCTTATGTATGTGTATATCTTTTGTATAAACATTATTTTCTCTGTGTTCTTTGTGTGAATATATACATCCTACAAAAGAAAATAATAATTTATTGTATGAACGAAAAATTTTGTTGCGCAAAACGAAATAATTTTCTACGTATAGTCCTAAACAAAGCAATTTTTCAGATTTATAGCGTTTAGATAGCTGGCCTTTGGGTGCCTGCTATTGCCCAGTGGGCATAAGCAGGGTTGGCAGAAATAGGCCAGCTGAGAATTTCAGGAACTTGATAGGGATGATGGAGCGTGATCCATTCTTTTAGCGCTGGTGCTATTTCGGCAGTAGTTTTAAAAAGGAGCATGATCTCTTCTGATTCCTCGAATTTGCCTTGCCAAAAATAGCGGGACTGCACTGGCGAAAATTGTGTGACACAAACTGCTAACTTCGCGTCAAGTGCCTGACGGCTAAATGTCTCAGCTGCTTCATTTGAGGGCAGTGTAGTGAGGATAAGGGTTAGGGTGTTTTCCATCGTTAAGCCTTGTTACATAAATATAAAACGCATAAGCCGAACCTGTAGTGGGTCAGGTAACAGCGGCTCAGCAATGCGCCGCTGTTACCTGACCCCGAAACCAGACATCTGTATTTAGCCTTGACAGCCCCCCCATTACGCTGAGTTGTAAAACAGTGCTGAATGCATTCCATGCTCACGGCGTAGCTCTGGGAGAGGCAACTCCAGCTTCTAATATTTTTAAGAATTATCTTAAAAATATGCATTTTTCATGTAAATTTCTTCTTTTCCCATCAGAGAAAATTCTACTTTCATTCCCTATGAACTGGTGAGAGGGGAGGAATTTCCGCGACTAGCGCCTCTTCTAGATAATATCTCTTCTTCATAAAAAGAAAAATAATTTTTATTGATTTATTTCTCATGATTCATCCTGATACGAGATTGAGAAAATGCCGAAATATAAAAAAAACACTTCGTTTTGTAATACAGTATTGCGCGCAACAAGTTGAAGTTTTACGAAATATCTATTTAATAGAATGTAAGAAACTGAAGTCAGAAAAATTTAAATTAATTTTTTTGAATAAAGTTTGAAATGTCTAAGATATTCTATTAAAAAATAGGTAGCGTAACTATGTTCGACCCATCTAAAAATATTTCAGGTTCTAGAGGTTCACAAAACACGAGTTCAGACACTTCTTTTCCTAATACTTCTACTCCTGTTAGTACTAGTTCAGCAAAACGGCAGCGTCAAGTATCGCCTGATGCTCTTCCGAAAAGGCATGTATCAGCCCAGCAAAGTAATATTAGAACGGTTATTAATTTCAATAAATCAGGTTCAGAGAAATCATTAGCTGAGTTAAAAAATGAAGTGCATTATTTAGGAGTTTCGAACCATACAGGAGAAAAGTTGGAATTAAATAGTCATGGTTCCCAATTAAAAGCTGTTACAGTGGATGGTACAAATGAGGACTTAGAAAATATAAATCTTCCGGAGGGTGCTGAGGCTTATTATTTGCATAATAAGGGAGAGCCTAACGAAATACGCCCAAAAATTGCCACTACGCATAAAGTAGGTGTAAATAATATTACGGGTACAATAAAGGGGCACTCCTATCATTCAATACTTAGTACAAAAACCGCAGAAGTAGAATTAAATGATGAACACCCATATATTATGGAGGACGGCCGCGAAACAGGCACCATTGCATGCATTGTTCTTTCATTCAAAGACCTTATTGCGAGGCAAGAGCATGATGAAGAAAAAAGAACCAATCCTAATATAGCAAAGTTTAGTAAAACAAGGAAAGCAGAAATTGGAACGAAAGAGCTGCTGCAAAAGAACATCAAATATGAATTAAAAGATATAGCAGATCAGGCTTTGAATGCTTCTAAAGAAAAATATGAGGTTGAGCACTCTGAATGGGGCAGTTGCTTTGGAGACATGTTCAAGGAAATGGAAAAAGACCAGCCAAGTGAAGCGCAATATAAATATATAATGATTAGTAGTGGAAATCATATGATTTCTGCTAGATTGGCTTTAAAACCAAGAGCAGACTCGGGAATAAATTCAAATGAAAAAAAATATGATTATGTATTGAATATATATGATCCAAACAGCACACTAATTCATGGAAGAATTATTGTAGATAATACAGAAAATAATTCAAATTTATTAACTGAATTTAAAGGTTCTAATTTGGAAGATCTCAACAAAATTAAGAATTGGAAAATGAATGATTTTGTTTATAAGCCGGAAAATTATTTTGGTAAAAAGAAAAACCCTAATCGAGAGGCGGTTTCGCTTTTTACGGTATTAGATAATAATACTTATAAAAGTATAAAGGGTGAAGGTATGATAATTGATAGTCCTGGGGAAAAGCGTATAGTATCTTATATGTCTGATAACGCTGAAGCAAGAAAAAATCCTGCTCGATTTTATATCCGATTCAAGGCCGGACTGTCTTTAGATGCATTAAAAGAAGAGTTAAAAAATTGTGAAACGTCAGAAGATAGGCTAAAATTACTTGCTGCTAAAAGATCCGATGGGGGGCCTGGACTAAGTCGCGCTATGTTTAATGGACATTCAAATACTGTTAAAGAATTTGGCGGGATCCTTTTTGAGCAAGGAGAATTACAAAAGCCTCAAATAAAAGAATTGCTTATGGGAAAACAGCGTACGAATGGTGTTCGTGATACCACAGCGTTTGAGGTTGGTATCCTGAAAAATCAGACAGAATGTATAAAGGAATTTAGCGAAATTGTTTTAGAAGCTGAACGTAAAGGTTTATTGGATGCGTCAGAAGTAAAAGAATTGCTTCTTATAGACAAATCAGATAGCTTTGAGCAACGTGTTCAGCAAGGGAAAATGGAACAAGATACATTTGATGCTTTAAAAGTTATATGGGAGAAAGCTAAGAATAATATGGGTATGGAAATGGATGTTCCCTAGTATTGGGCTCAGTATTTACTAATAGGTATTGCAAATTAAAATTTTTTTGGAAAAATGAAACTTCAGCCGATTGTACGCTCAACATTGATTTTGGATAACACAAGAACAGAGAATCCTTCCGCAGGGAGGAATGCAGACGTTCAGTCTTCAGCGAGTATTGCTGACAAAAAGACTAATGTGTTCTTACAAAAATTACCGATAGAGCTTGTTTTTCTTATCTCAAAATATTTGTCTCCTTATGATTGGGTGTCATTCACAATGACATGCAAGGGACTATATAAATCTAGAAATGAATATTGGATTCAAGATTCAAAAAATACATCTGGAAATATGGAGGAAATACATTATTTTTTAAACAAACAATATAATGAAAAAAATATTAAAGAAAAACACTATTTCTTACATGCTTTACAGGAATCGGTATTTAAAAAAACTATAAGGCAAGATGTGCACATACCTAGTCTTGTGCAATTGTTCGAGAAACAATGCGATCTTCGAGAATTAGAAGACTTATATAAGCCCCCTATAAATTTATTACAAGAAGAAGTATTAAGTAATACTGATTTAAAACCATGGCATATTGATTATTTATTATCGAATAGTGGCCTACTCATTTTATCATTAGAGGGGGCAGTCAATTTAGAAGCTTTATCAAAAATATCAAAAAGCTTCATTGATCGTGTAAGAGTTATAAAAGCCATACGAATGGAGCAAGAGGAAGTTTTGCTCAATATGAAGGCAAGCGGACTATTTATAAATGCAATTGATAGATTCTATGCATATTGTCGAACTCCCATGCATATTGCTGCTGCATCCAATAATTTACAAGCAGTAGAAAAGTTACTCGAGCTAGGAGCGCAACCTTCCTTAACTATTAAAGATAGTCAAGGACTCACTCCTTTGGAAGTGGCTATTGAAGAAGGGCATGGTGAAGTTGCAAACAGGCTACGTCAAGTTTGCCAGGAATATACTGGTACCAGTAATGCTAAGAGTGACTAACGGATGTTACGCAGGTATTTAAGAAGACAGTGATCATCATGTTGGGGTTCCTTCGTCACCGCGAACCTACCGAGATAGTTACGTAAAACGGTTCTATCAAACTCCACTGACCATAAGAAAAAGCAAAGGATGGTAGGTTGGTGGTGACGAAGGAACCCCAACATGCATACTACCGTCTTCTCGACTCTAAGATCATCGCTATTTAAAATCAGAATAATCTTATAAATATTTCAGTGCGTTACAGCATTGCCTATATGCATTATTAGATTTATCTGTATGGAGCATAGCCTGCTCTGTATTCGGTCGACTGCTATATGGCGGAGGAGTCTCTATAAGGGCACTACCTTTATAAACCTCGCGGCTTGTTGTTGCATTGCACAGGCCTCTCATACCCCGTCTTATTTACCACTATAACAAAAAGAACTTCCCATGTTTGCACGCTTTTCTGCTCGATTAACTGAACTAGGTCAATCTCCAGCTACTGCGCTTGAACGCGGTAAAGTCGCATTACAGCAGGCGGAGGAGCATCAAAAAAATCGAGAATTTGAGCAAGCGAAGAGCAGCCTCCATACCGCCAAAGCCGCTCTAAAGCATGGAGTGCCTATTGGAAAAGAAGCAGAAACCCGACCATTATTGGCGCAGGTCTATCAGAAACAAGCTGAACTTTTACAAAGTCAAGAAGGCTTTGAGGTGGATGCCGTGCGTGAGCGCTACGCGCGCGCACTGGAATATTTTGCCAGTTGTACGGATTCGGTCAGTCTGATGCGCAAAGTCGAAGTGCAAAGAAGATTGGATCTTTTGTCAGGTGGCTCTGGTATTGCTCAAAAAGCGCGTGCGTTGCGGGAACCGAACAAGCAGGCGTCGGAGGTGAAAGAAATTGCATTATTAAATACACCGGAACCGGATTGGGTGAAAGATCCCGCTGTGATAGCGCATGCGTTCTGGGAACCGAACGAGCAGGCGTTGGCGGTGAAAGAAACGGCATTATTAAATACACTGGATTTGGTGAAAGATCCCGCTGTGATAGCGCGTGCGTTGCAGGAACAGAACGAGCAGGCGTCGGCGGTGAAAGAAACTGCATTATTAAATACACCGGATTTGGTGAAAGATCCAGCTGTGATAGCGCATGCGTTGTGGGAACCGGACCAGCAGGCGCCGGAGGTGAAAGAAACGGCATTACTCAATACACGGAATTTGGTGAACGAACCGGCTGTGCTGAACTTTTTAGCGAAATGGGTGAAGCAGTACCCTGCCTTTGCAGCACACCTGCACGCGTGGCTGGAAGCTTCAAAAGCCCCCAATGCAGCGGTAACGACAGGCGCAGCCAATGCCATCACCATTTTGGTGCGAGCAGGTGTGCAGTTTAATGGGGCGGATTTACGGGGAATTCGAGTGCCAGGTGCGAATTTGAGTTTTGGCGTATTTGATTTTGCACAGTTGCAAGGTGCAGATTTACGCAATACTTCTCTTTATGCTATCTGGTTACGCCAGGCCGATTTACGCGCTGCCAAGATGGATGGGGTGCAGTTTGGTGAGTTGCCTTTGTTTGAGGAAGAGAGAGAGGTCGGCGCTTGCACCTATTCTCCAGATGGCAGAACCTGTGCGGTAGGACTTTATAACGGCAAAATCCATCTCTATAACACGCAGAGTTGGGAGAAAATCGGCACGTTAACGGGTCATACTGACTGGGTTAGTAGTGTGGTGTATTCGCCGACCGGTGATCAGATTGCCTCGGGGAGTTGGGATGAGACGGTGCGGCTGTGGGATGCGCACTCTGGGGCGCTTATCGCCACTTTAACAGGCCATACTAGCATTGTGAGTAGCGTAGCGTATTCGCCGAATGGTAAGCAGATCGCCTCGGGGAGCGATGATCAGACGGTGCGTTTGTGGGATGCCATCTCTGGAAGCCCTACCGCTACTTTAACGGGCCATTTCGGCTATGTTAATAGCGTGGCGTATTCGCCAAACGGTAAGCAAATTGCCTCGGGGATTCAGGATAGTACGGTGCGGCTGTGGGATGCAGCCTCTGGAGCGGTTACCGCCGTTCTAACGGGCCATATTTACGGGGTTACTAGCGTGGTGTATTCGCCGAACGGCAAGCAGATTGCCTCGGGGAGTTATGATGCTACGGTGCAACTGTGGGATGCAAACACCGGGGGGTTTGCTGGCACTTTAAGGGACCATACTGGCCCAGTTAATAGCGTGGTGTATTCGTCGGACGGTAAGCAGATCGCTTCAGGGAGTGATGATCATACGGTGCGGCTGTGGAATCTAGGCTCTGATGGGCGTACCACCACTTTAACGAGCCATACTAAGAAGGTTACTAGCGTAGTGTATTCGCCGAACGGTGGGCAGGTTGCCTCGGGGGGGTGGGATAATACGGTGCGGCTGTGGGATGCGCGCTTTACCCAGCCTAGCGACAATCTAATCCGCCATATTGACGTGGTTACTAGCGTGGTGTATTCGCCAAATGGTAAGCAGATCGCCTCGGGGAGTTTTGATCGGACGGTGCTGCTGTGGGATGCAGCCACAGGGGAGCTTATCGCCAATTTAGCGCGCTACGAAGGCTTAGTTAGGAGCGTGGTGTATTCGCCAAATGGTGAGCAGATCGCCTCAGGGAATTTTACGTGGGTGCAGCTGTGGGATGCAGTCTCAGGGACATTTACCGCCAATTTAGAGGGCCATACCCACGAGGTTACTAGTGTCGCGTATTCGCCAAACGGGCAGCAGATCGCCTCGGGGAGTAAGGATCAGACGGTGCGGGTATGGGATGTAACCTCAGGGACGCTTATTACCACTTTAGAGGGCCATGCCGACTGGGTTACTAGTGTCGTGTATTCGCCGAACGGTAAGCAGATCGCAGCGGGAAGCAGGGATACTATGGTGTGGCTGTGGGATGCAGCCTCAGGGGCGCTTAATACCATTTTAATAGGCCATACCGATGTTGTTACCGGCGTGGTGTATTCGCCTAACGGTGAGCAGATCGCCTCAGCGAGTGAGGATCAGACGGTGCGGCTGTGGAATGCCGCCTCAGGGGCGCTTACCACCATTTTAATGGGCCATACTAACGTTGTTACTAGTGTGGTGTATTCGCCGAACGGTCAGCAGATCGCTTCGGGGAGTGAGGATAATACGGTGCGGCTGTGGGATACGACGTCAGGACGGTGTTTGGCTGTGATTGGAGGTTTCAATGGAAATATCACCAGTCTCGCCTGGAAGGTCACCCCCGACAGCCAGTACTTAGTGACGGGTAGTCAAGATAAAGCCGTTCGTATGTGGCAAGTGATAGAAGCAAAAGGTCACTATCAGGCGCGCTTGTGCTGGAGCTCAACACACGCTGTACTTAACGTGATAGATGCTTTTATCGAAGAAGTGCAAGGCTTAAGCCCCGAACAGAGGCAACTTTTGGAGCAACGTGGAGCAGTGGGCGAGCCCTCTCATAGGGCATGAGCTCCATATCACCCAACCCTTCTGCGTTGCTAAGCACGATGCTGAGCAATTGCGGAAGGACACGGTGAGCAGCTAAAAGGTCATTGGACTCAGCATCAGGGACACGCAGCTGCAACGGAAAGTGATGTTGGTTACTGGTACCAGTAATGCCAAGAGTGATTAACTGATGTTACGCAGGTATTCAAGAAGACAGCGGTCGTCATGTTGGGGTTCCTTCGTCACCACCAACCTACCGAGATAGTTATGTAAAAGGGTTCTACCAACTCCACCGACCATAAGAAAAAGCAAAGGATGGTAGGTTGGTGGTGACGAAGGAACCCCAACA
>JASSUD010000108.1:0-4728 GCA_031963225.1 Mycoavidus cysteinexigens | reverse complement strand
AACGAATATCGACCTTACATTCTGCTATTTGATGGGATGAATTGATGAACATACAGCCGAACTATAATCGTAGCTTTTTGAGCCATCAGCCACAAAAAGCAGTCAGTGAAAATAATCACGTTACCCATTCGCTACAAACTAGCATCGTTGAACCCTATGCCGGCAGCAATGGATACAGGGTAGGGGTATATACATCCGATTTATATCCAGGCTTTATGGCGCAAGTCATAGCGCCAGATGGTCAACAGCAAATGGTACTCCCGTCAAAAATTGTCAATGGTTTAACGGGCCAACCGATGGATCAGGGGACCATTTTTGGGATCATGCAAAGACCTTCGGATAGTTTTAGAGCTATTTTTTTGGCCGAAACAGGCAAGGTATACTTGTGGCCGCATATGCAGGCGGCTGGTCAAGGGCAAGACCGTATCGCCTATTTAGTGACTGAAAATAAAAATAATACCTTCTTAAACAAATCAATTGAACAATGCATTGCAGATATTGAAAGTGGTAAATTTACGGTGCCGGGCACAAATCTTGTTATAAATACCGGTAAAGGTGGCAATACTGAACGTACAACGCCCCGTTCTGCTTTTTCTCCTGGCGATCCAAAATATCGAGTACAACATACGTTTGTACTCAAAGAAAATGGCGAGCCAATAGTTATTATTAATGTTATAGGGGATGGAGAGACTGAGCCCGCCCATGTCGGAGTGACCTATAGCAGTGTAAGAGATGGCAACGGTAAATGTGACTGTTTAAAATTTCCGCTCGTTGATCCACACATAAATGAGAAGTGGCAGAGTAAATTAAAGACCAAATGGTATCGAGAGTGCAAACAGGTACCTACTGATATCACTAAACAATCACCGGACGGAACGCTAAGAGATCTCAATGGATCAGGTGGTGGAGGCTCTGGATCAAAAGGTGGTGGTGAAGGAAGTGGCGGAAACAACTCCGAATCAGGCGGCAGTGGTAGACGGAATGGCGGTAACCCTAGATCGGATGGCAGTG
Source organism: Mycoavidus cysteinexigens (assembly GCA_031963225.1). Lineage (GTDB taxonomy): Bacteria > Pseudomonadota > Gammaproteobacteria > Burkholderiales > Burkholderiaceae > JASSUD01. Next base: position 3,717 of record JASSUD010000108.1, on the reverse strand, counting down.
GTGGAAGAAGCCCCGGCTCCGCCCCCAGAAAATCCGGTGCGGGCTGTGGCTCGATGGCTGCATTTCAGCACAACCTCAACCAGAAGAAATTAGTCGACAGTTACAACAGCACCAATCCCAAACACCCACTTATCAAAAACGGCCATCAACAACAAATTGGCGGTGTGGCTATTTCTAATCCCAACGCCATTTTACTGAATCTGAACAGCAGCCTCTACGACCTCACTGCCGATGGGTACTGGATCACTTTTCCTTTTTTGACTAATAGTAATAGTGCGCCCTTCTCAAATCAGTGGCTCCAACAAATCATCCGCGAACTGGCACAAAACGTCTATATTCATAACACCTTTCCTTTTTATAGCCTGCATTTTACAAAAGAAGGCACCCTCTATTCCGTAATCCACCCTGGCTACCAAAATACACTCGTTGGTAAAGTCATTGGCATAATCGATTACTTCATGAAAGGTTATTTGAATGGCGGCTATTTCAATGAATCGGATCTGATTCGCTTTGCAGGTGATAAGTCCTCCTGGATTAAGAACGTGGATCAATTAAAACCATCCATCCAGTCGATGGATGCGTTATATCAGAAGACGTTTCAAGACGACGATAGTACAGATAGTGCATATACGCCGCTCATCCAGCTTCTACAGGAATTCCACATTGAGCAATACGGCTGGAAGCCTGATAAAACGGATCTAGATAAAATCCAGCAGCGGTTCCAGATATCGTTTCGGATTATCGCCAAACAAGAGCAAATCGAAAAGCATGACAGCACCTTATTATTTCACGGTGGAATGGATGTGTTGTATACGATTGAATGTCATAGCGGCGCGATTGACCAAGTGGAACAATACAAGGCATCAAAAGAATATCAAAGGCTCGAACACTTTTGCGAATATGTCGCCAAGGATATCAAAACCAGGCTGCGGCAATTACCGCCGTGCCAGGACTATTTTAAGATGCTGGACGTTATTTGCGCGCTGTCTTACTACTTTAGCAGTCTTAAAAGACAGGAGATGGTGCCTAAGCTATTGCCAGTCATTGCCGATGCGCAGCAAACCTGTCCAGGACTCTTTCCCCCGTACCCCAAGACCCGGCTGGGACGTGAGGCATACCCCATCACGCTGTGGGATGTGATCCAAGAGATCAAAAACCTGGATGCAAAAAACGCAACCTTATTCGATGAATTTTTACTGCAAGAAGTCCGGCGCATTACGCCCCAATTGCAAACGGCTTTGGCCCATGCCATCCAGAAGCTGTTGCCGAAAGAGGTGGGCAAGTTTTCCGCAGAGAATTTGGACAAGCTGGTTTTGCTATTGATTAACCATATATTGGAAGAGGTATCAAAATTAAAGGAAGCTTTGTTTTCGACAGAGGTTGAGCAGGCACGACAAAAATTAGAAGCAGATCAGATAAAAGCAAAAGAGGAGATCGAAAGGCTTCAGGCAATGCGCTTGTCGCTACGCGAGCAGCATGATGCTATTGTGAATCAGACCTCGAATGAAGAAGACGATATAACCAGTCAAACGAGGGAGCTTGAACAACTCATTAATCAGCAACGTCAAGAAATCGAGCAGGTTTCCATTCCCTCTGGTAAAGAATTCGTTTTTGAGGGGGTGCATTATCGACCCTGGGCAGAGTCTCAGCTTAAAAAGGCTATGCATCGTACCCTTGACGAAAAGTCGGCGCAAGCCTTACAGCAGCTACCCCGTGACATTAGAGCACTTTGGCGCGAACGAAGAGAAGCAGCCTATCGGCAAACAGTTAAAATTGTTGATGAAGGTATTGCCAACGCGGGCAGTGCCTTGAAAGAGATCAAAGCAAAACTTGCCAGCATTGGCACGATGCGTGAAGCGATTCACACCAACCCCAGTCATCAAGAGGTTGCCCAAGCCATCGGGCTGGGCCTATCCGCTCCCGTGAAGCAGTTCCCTACATTGGCCTCGACAGATGACACCCACTTGGTGCGCATCCACGGAGGAACGGGTTTTAGGCTTGAGAATCAAGCCATCTTATTGAATACCGCATTGGTAACCAGCTTAAGTCAGCAGTTAGAAGCACGCTTGGCCAGGATGTCGAAAAAAGAGCCAGGCGAGCTGTGGAAAGCCGTCACGATCAACGATCAATCCTATCAAGCTTTTTATATTAAGCATGCAAGCTTATTAGACCACAGCGCGCTAGAACAAAGTCTTATCAAGCCCAATATGGCCAGCACGGCTATGGAGCTGCAATGGATGCAGCTAGTGGCACAAAATCCGACGACGGCAGCGCAATTAGACGAAGTGACTGAATTCATAGCACACAATAAGACGCTTAATCTCAATATCACCGATGCTTATGGGAATACCGCCTTACACCTGGCGGCAATGAATGATAATCTGGCGCTCGCTGAGTTATTATTAAAACACGACATCAAAAGTGATGTACTGAACCAATTTGGCAATTCCCCTTTGCATGTCGCGAGCATGTATGGGCATGACGAGATCATCAAGGCCATTTATCAGGTCAATCAGAATAGTCTGCGCCAGTTAACGATGAATGATGAGAGCGCGTTACATTTAGCGGTACTCCATCATCGTTTGGAAACAGTTCAGTTGTTGATATCGTATGGTTTCGATGTGAATGAAGTAGGTATCAATGGTATACCGATTATTTATACGGCTTTATATAACCATTCTTTCGAAATAAGCGATTATTTATTATCCGAACTGAACATTGATGTTCATTTTCGATTAGAAAATGGCAATACGCTGCTTCACCTGGCGGTTCTCGTGCATGCCCCAGAACTGATACCAACGCTTTTAAGCAAAAAGGTGGATATCCATGTACAAAATCGTGATGGTAAAACGCCACTGCATATTGCGGTGGAGCTTGGGTATCTGGACATCGTCAAGCAATTGCTGGGTCCGCGTAACAGCGCTTTAGAACAAACCGATTCAGCGGATAATACGCCGCTTTATCTGGCCATCCAGCACCGTCAGAAAGCGGTGAGTGATTATTTGCTGGAAATAGGCGCTACAACGGACCAACTCATTGATGGCGGGAACGCATTAACCCACGCGTTAAAAACCGGGCAAGTCAGCGTGGCTGAAGCCCTATTAAAAGCGAGCCAATTCCAACTAAACACCCATGATCCGATCGATCAAGACAATTTCTTATGGATGTGTAAACTGGGTCTATGGCGGTTATGTGAACCCATTATCGCGAGCCATCCCCAGTGGATAACTCAAACGCTCGGCCCAGACCATGCTGAACTGAATTGTTATATGGATTATGTATGTAAGGATAACCGCGCTACGCAATGGAAGCATTTGCTTGAAAACTTCGAAGCGAGCACTGTAGCGTATGTAAAAGTGCATGCTGGTAAGCTTTATAAGCTGGCGATTAAACACCGTAGTCATGCGATATTAATCCAATTGGATATGCTTCAAGGAGTGGATCCTTATCCTTCTTACCGTAAACTATTCAATAACGATCGATTTGCTTCCTATAGCGACTATGACCTGATTCAATTTGCAGTGAGATATGGCTTGCCCCAATTTTATGAGCCCTATCTCGAGCGCGTGACGGCCCCAGCTGCGCTTAAGCATGCCACTGCCGATGGGAAAAGCCTGCTGTATTTAGCTGCTGAAAGTGGTAACCGTCAGCTGATGGAGAGTTTGCTGGACAAGCAAGCTAACCCGATAGCGCCTAATGGCCAACACCTCTTTTATG
>JASSUD010000107.1:0-4791 GCA_031963225.1 Mycoavidus cysteinexigens | reverse complement strand
TCAAAATCATCAAGTGCCATAGCGGTATCCATCCGCCAATATATACTCTCTTCATGAAAAACATCCTGGGGATTGCTCTTTGCTAGGCTGCAATCTCTTTCTTCAATTTTTTCTACTTCATGGTGAGCATGAAGTAAGGCATTGGCAAAAGTAGGTTGCGCCTGTATAGAACCTGCAGAATTCATGCTTATTCCCCATAGCTACTAGACAGCAGTAAAAACGTGGATGTAAAACAATACTATAAATCCAGTATAAATTTAACTGTCAAAAATATAAAAAGTGCACTGAAACGCCCTAGAAATCAGATTCCTTGGGCATCTTCTATGAAGGCATGCTTCAGGCTATAGAAATACCGGCTGCTTTAAGAATAGCTATTTTCTTTTTGTATTCTTTATATTCAGCATATTCACGGCGACGTTTCACTATTTGCGGGTTAATGTTTTCTTCAGAATCAGAGCCTGAAGAAAAACCTTCAAGATCGCTTACGCTGCTATCCTCGTTATCGCTATCAATCTGCTGCTCTTTTACCGGCTGTATATTTGCTTTTTGCTTAAGCGCCTCCACTTCGGAGCGGGACATAACAACGTAATCCTCAGCCCTTTCTTTGCCTTTAAACGAAGATGAAGCCTGGCCTTGAGAAAGTGAACGACCTTCCTCGTCACTTTCAGGTGTAGGCGAGCGCCCAATAGTGGGCGAGTCCGATCCGCTGCTTGAGGGGCTTGAAGCCACAGAACTGGATGAGACCTTACGCGCTCTTGTATGGTTTGCAATGATTACATCCTGACTTTGTCTTTGCTGGTAGCCTAGCCGAATTTCTGTTGAGTCTTCGCCAGAAAGCGTAATGGCGGGGCGCGTTGAACCCTGCCCTAAAAGCAGTTGCTGTTCAGGGGGGAGAAGGTATTTTGGGTCCACAACCTGAATTACATTATAGGTAATGGCGGGTGGAGCGTTATTGATTTTTTCCTCTAAGCGCCCAAGGGCACCCTTAATATCAGTAGTGTCCTGTTTGATGTTGCTCGTGTCTTGTTTAATTTGAAAAATAGCCCTAATGGCGTTGTTTACCGTTTCCATATATTGGCTCATGACCTCTCGAAGTATAAGCATGTCATGTTTTTTAGCATGCTGCTTATCTGAAATTATAGATTTAACACATCGGATTATAATCATTGAAATAGCAAGAAAAGCAGACAGGACACATACAATGGTGGGTATTTGCAGAATCACTCCGAGCGCCCCCACAAGGGCTGCAATGCTGCCAATCACTGTCTCTGTTCTAGGCACTGAAATCACATATTTTACTAGAGAAGTAGTATGAGGTTCCTCTTCTTGCTCTATGCGCGATAGTTCTTGATTCAGGGCTTGTATATGTTGCACCAAACCCGTTGATGCAAGATCAATGCCTATTTCCTGCATTTCTTTTAAAACGGGTGAATCTTCTTGATTCTCTTCCGGGGCTCTATCCAGCAAAGCATAAATGGTTTGCTGTTTTGCATAAAGAGCTTGCAATGCTTCCTGAATGTGTGGGTATTTGTGCTCTTGCTCTTCGGGCGCTAATGCATTAAAAGCTGAACTTAATGCGTTAGCTTCTTCAGAAAGTGCTTCCAGAGTCTGAGAAAGATGAAATCCATAACTTATTAGCGACCTTACCTTAAGTAAGTACGAATCCCAGGTTTTACTGTCCTCTTTAGGAAGCAACTTATCCTTATACCAGCGCGAGAGGCGCGCGACCCTATCCGGTGAAGTGTGATTATGAATTAGTTTACTGAGTGGAGCACACTTACTAATAAATTTTTTTTGATCTTGAACCGTACTTTTTGCGCCTTCACCACGGCCCCTGAATAGCTGACCTGCATCAAAAATAGTAGGACTGAGCGATATAAGCATAAGGAAGCTACCTTTGCATCTAGATATTAGACTTATCCAATCTTCTGATAATGATGGCATGTATGCAGAAAATATAGAGGGCTAGGCCGTATATGTGAGTCCTATCAATACTGTATTTATTGAGCAGTCATCCATAAAAAATAGGATTTTTCTTATTTTAGCAAGACAAAAAAATACCCCACTAAACCACAGTGGGGCAGAAACCTCCTCCAGCAATGAAGACGTGATAGCGAATGGCTATGCAGCGTTTTCTACGATTTTTTGATTGATTACATGCTGCGCATTGGATTGCTTCAAAAGTAGCGCTATGCCCTGTTTAATCTCCGTAAATTCTGCTTTAAGCTCTAAATAGCCTTCCTCTACTTTTGAAAACTTTTCTAGCAAGCCATCAGCCGTTGTATCAAATTTAGCAATATTTTTATCCCGCTCCGCTCTTATGGCTATCATTTGGTCGCCTATAAGCGTGGTTTTGCCCAATTCCATAAAACTCTCCATCAATGAGTTACAGATTTGCATAAATCTGGCTCGGTCTTCTGTGGTTACTTTTTCATTAAATGCATCAATACGGTTTTTAATTGCAAGGCCAAAGCCAATAAAGCTGCCGATAAAAGGCATATTTTTTGTGACCTCCGGCGAGAGCAGGCCTGATTGCATGAGTAACCCCCAACCTGCAAATAAAACCGGGCTAAAGAACTCTTGTATTTCTTTCAAAATACGCGCCATGGGTCCATCTTGGTCACAGGCTTTTTGTGGTGCTGTAGGCTTGGGTATTGCATCGGCCTTTATAGTTGCTAACCCATCTAATGCTATTTGTAAACGATTTACGTTTTCTGCCGTCGCATGCAGACAAACGGCTTGCGTAGCCTCATAGATGATATGAACTTGCTCCAATCCCTCTTCAATGTGCTGCTGAACAATCGATTTTTCTTCTTTAAGTAGCCAGGCTTTGAACCAGTTTTGATCCAAATCTACTAAAGAAGCTTCTAAATCAGATGTCGCTTTTTCACAGGCCGTTATCAACTTGTCCCACTTCACCGCAGGTTTGGACGTTGTATGACCGATTGCACCAGATTGAAGAGCTTTGAAGTCTTGCCCCCTATCTCCAATAAAAGCGTGTAGGCGTTCCATTCTAGAAGCCTCACCAGCAGTAGTAGCGGCTTCGTATATAGGAGGCGGCGCACTTGATTGACTTTCACTTTCGCAGCCAGTTAAGTGCAGCGTACCCACGAAATAAGGATCGCTTTGTGGAGGAACGAGTGGCAAATGTGTTGGATAGGTATCCGACATGTCGCCCTCCTTAAGCAGGAAGTGCTAGAAGGCAGACGAAAACCTGGCAATGCAGCATGGAGCGCGAAAGGGCTGCGTGCCAATAAGTTTTGAGAGAGGGAGGGTGTAGAAAGGAGGAAAAGCTTGTTGGGGGCGAGGGAAATGATTGTGGGTGATGCATGGCAAACCTCTCTAGTGATGGTGACATTCCCACCATCCCGCTGTCAGACGGAAGGTGGCAGACCGAATAGAGCTGACAGACCGATCACTAGAGCTATCGGCAGCGCAAGCGCTCCCTACCCGGCCCGCCATAGAGGCAAAGCCAGAATCTCCAGTGAAGAGGAAAGGGCTGTCAGACCCAGATTGCTTCTGTATCAGCAATCTGGGTCTAATATTGCAAACATTCAAGATAATGTCAAATATTATCTACAGAATAGTATGTGTACCTGAGCTATTTTAGGCTTAAAAGCCTGCTTCACCCCACCTTGCTGGCCATTCATTAATCCTGCAAAAACCTTTTAAAAACAGCCTTTTCAGAAAACGGAAAAGCTATTGAGCCTAATCTGTTTGGTAAGCAAGGCTACTGGGGCATTCAGCGAATGAGAACGCTATTCAGTTGTAATTCAATTGCATTACAATGGATACACAAATTCAATAGGAGTATCCGCGATGGCTGCAAAAGCACTGATACAAACACGCATTGACCCCACTCTGAAAGAAAAAGCGGCAACCGTGTTGGAAGATTTGGGGTTAACCCTATCAGAAGCAATACGTATCTTCTTGGCAAAGACCGTTAAGCAGGGAGGGCTGCCATTTACCCTAGGAAACCATAGCGTTGCGCATGACGCATGGTTTGGGCAAAAGATGCAAGAGGCACTGGATGACACACGCCCTGCCCTCCCTCATGATGAGGTTGAAGCCCACTTTGCTAAACGACGAGAAGCCGCTTTAGGCAAAGCGGCTGAGGGTAAAGCGTGAAACTCGAGTGGTCGCCCTTCGCACATGCAGATCGTGAAGCAATTTTTAATTATATTGAAGCAGATAGTCCGCACTCAGCAGCAATGGTGGATGAGCGCATTAGGGCGCAGATTAAAAGCTTGCTTCAGTTTCCAGAAAGTGGTCGCCCTGGTCGAATCAAAGGTACACAAGAGTTAGTTATTAGCCATACACCTTACATCGTCGGCTATCGTATTGTTGATGATGTAATACGCATTCTACGCGTACTACATGGCGTACAGATCTGGCCGGATGAAATGCCCCAAGAACCGATTTAAAAGGTTGTATTTGCATGTAACTTATCGATGCCGTTCATTTCTAAAACTAAAACAAACCACTTTTAGCTATGTGTGTTGGCGTTAAGAATAATCATTATTTGCCAATCTTGTTGATGTAGCGCGCACGCCCTGGGAATGTCCATGATTCCGTGTACTCTGCCTCAAGGAGGATCATTGTCTGGTAATATTTTTGATGTAACGGAACCAGGCACTTTCTACTAAAGTAGATGTGTATTAGTAAAAGAAGCCCAGCTTCAGCAAAATTTTTTGTGGATATATTTGTGGATATAAATCTTATTTATATAAACTACTTTACTTATTTATAAATGGTTTGCGCCTAGAATATGATTCCCATCGCCCGCTCCAC
>JASSUD010000014.1:0-44176 GCA_031963225.1 Mycoavidus cysteinexigens | reverse complement strand
CCTTTAGATAATTAGTGAAATATAATTATCTTACTATACTAACCGAATGCCATTGGTTGGTGGTGAGGTACGAACCCCAACATGCATACCACCGCCTTCTTGAATCCCTGCATAAAACCAAAGCCAAAAAAGCGTAAAACGCCCTAAAGGAAACAATATGGCAGTGAGTGTTTTTGATCTTTTTAAAATAGGCATTGGCCCATCCAGCTCACATACGGTAGGGCCAATGCGCGCTGCATTGCTATTCGCACAGAGTTTGGAGCAAGAAAACTTGCTACAAAATACCGCCTCTGTGCGTATTGAGCTTTTCGGGTCGCTAAGCGCTACTGGACGAGGGCATGGTACAGATCGAGGCGTGCTCCTTGGGCTATCAGGAGAAGCTCCAGATACGATTGAACCTTCAACTATTCCAGCGATACTCAACGCTATAGGAAAGACGGGAATCCTTCAATTGCTGGGCTATCATGCAGTGCCTTTTACTCCAAAGACACAGCTTGTTTTTTCTAGAAAAACCCTACCAGGGCACCCTAATGCATTGACTTTCCAAGCTATGGATGCGCAAGGGATGCTTTTGAAGGAGATGACTTACTTCTCAGTAGGAGGGGGGTTTGTCGTTAGCGCAGGGGCTTCAAATGACAAACTATTAAGTACTTATGCAGAGGCGCCCTACGCTTTTACGAGCGCACGACAATTATTGCAATTATGCAATGCATCAGGCCTATCCATTGCGCAATTGATGATGAAAAATGAGTGTGTTTGGCGCTCTGAATCCGCCGTGCAAGCAGGTTTATTGCATATTTGGGAAGTGATGCAAACCTGCGTAAAACGAGGTTGTGGAATCGATAATCCAGACGCTCAAAACGTGCTGCCCGGAGGGTTTAATGTTAAACGGCGAGCCCCTCAGCTATACCAAGCTCTCTGCGCAAACAGGGCCTCTCTTGGCGATATTAAAAATACAGATTCCACGCAAGCGCGCCAGTTGGTACCAGACTCGTTACAGAGTATGGATTGGCTTAACGTGTATGCCATGGCCGTCAATGAAGAAAATGCAGCAGGTGCACGCGTAGTAACTGCGCCAACCAATGGCGCTGCCGGCATCGTGCCCGCTGTATTGCACTACTACCAGCGCTTTATTCCGGGCGCGAATGTACAGGGAATACAAGATTTTCTTTTAACCGCGGGTGCTATCGGCATTCTTTATAAACTGAATGCATCCATCTCGGGAGCAGAGGTTGGGTGTCAAGGCGAAGTCGGAGTAGCGTGTTCTATGGCTGCAGGCGGGCTAGCTGCGGTATTAGGTGGCACAGCAGAACAGATTGAAAATGCCGCTGAAATTGGTATGGAACACAATTTAGGCCTGACCTGTGATCCTGTTGGAGGCATGGTCCAAATCCCCTGTATTGAGCGTAATGCAATGGGTGCAGTAAAAGCATTGAATGCAGCCCGTATCGCTCTGCAGGGCGATGGTACCCATCGCATCTCGCTGGATTCGGTGATTAAAACCATGCGTGAGACCGGGGCGGATATGAAAACTAAATATAAAGAGACTTCCAGAGGAGGGTTGGCGGTCAATATCGTTGAATGCTAATTGTCTCTGACAAAAAAAGGTTAAAACCCGTACGCATTTGAAAATAGCGCGGGTTTTAACCTTCAATAGAGTCTTTGAGGCTTTGAAAAAATGCTTAGGCCATATTTATAGCGCGTTGCATGGTGGCAGCAAAGTCCTGCCTATCGCAAAGCTGTTTTTCAAGCGCTTCGATTTCTTGGTTAAGTATTGAATCTAATGAAAGACTTCCTTCAGAAGATCTTTTTGCAATAGCAGGAATCTGCTTAGAGATATCTGTTAGATTACTTGTCAAAGACCCCTTGCGTGGAGGAATGGCAGGAAGCTCCGTTATATCTTCGAATGTATTAAGAAAAGGTGTGTAAAAGTCTAAAACGCTTATTCTACCTTGGGTAAGTGCAGATACTGGGCGCTCAATGGGCTGTTGTGGATTTACAATAACCTGCTTTGAAACAGAGTACTGCATTTGCTTTACAGGATCTGTAGAGACGATTTTAACCAGACTATCGTTATTGACCTTATTGGAATAAGTTGGTGATAGCGCTTCATCAATAGTATAGATATCGTGACGAGATTCACTATATGCCGAAGGTGGGTAAGCTGGCGTATACAGATTATACGAGCTACTACTGCTTCGGCTAGTCATGCTAGTTGGCGATAAATTTCCCTTATTCTTACCCATAGACGTAGACTTGGAGCAAGGTTTGCTCCCTGGCCAAAATTGCTCGGGGTCTTTCTGCGATTTAGTGCTTTTGGGTGAACGGCATTTTTCTAATATATGCTGAAGGTCTGTCGTATTAATAGTCAGTTTAAAGGGTTTGCTGCGTGTTCGTTGATGAGTGGGCGCCGGTTCTTGCAGGGGCATGTAGGTATATGCCTCGTTTTGCGCTCGGTGTGCCGCATGAGAAGATGCTTCACTACGCTGTCCAAAAGACTGCACACTATTTATAGAGAAAGACTTGCTGTGGTTGGAATGCGCGTAGGTGACAGACGACTCTGGAGTGGGATAGCCATGGTTATTTCGCTGCATCCTACCTGGAGAGTAAGATGACTTTTCTCCATGTATATTTAAGGATTCAGTGCTGGTTGCTGAAAAAGTCCTGCTGTGATTGGAATGAAAATACATAGCAGACGACTTTGGATAAGCATACAAAGCTGTTTGCACAGAAGATGCCGCAGTACTTCTGCTTGAAGACATTGAACGTCGTAGAGAAAAAGCATCCCTATGAATGGATGAAGCACTGGTAGTAGACTCTAAGGGAGCGCTAGAAGGGGATTGAGACGTGCCTGTATTTCTCCATAAACTGGTGACGGCGTTCTGAATGGAAGAAAAAAGTTGGCAATGGCGTGTGGAAGTCATGCAGTATTCTTAAATTGTAAAAGGGGGAGTTGGGCAAGCCATTTATAGAGAATGCTCAATAGTAGAGCGAAGCACGAGAAAAAATGAGCTTCAGATTCTGTAATCCCCCTTCAAATATTCTGCTTCGCACGTAAGGTATGGGTAGGTTGGTGGTGACGAAGGAACCCCAACATGCATACCACCGGCTTCGAAATGGTAACCATCGCTTTTAATATGCGCATGCAGGTTTCAGGGCGGTAGGTTGGTGGTGAGCAACGTTCCCCAACATGCATGCCACCGACTTCTAATCATCGCTTTTGGCATGCATATGCAGGTTTTAATTAGGCAATAGCAGCCTGAGGAAAGGTTTGATAGTTTTTGGGTGTGCTGGCCGTAGCGCTCAGAATAGGGCAGCTTACTGCAGGATTTTCTATTACGCATCCAGCCTGCACATAGGTCACATTATTGATCGTGACCGTGGTGGGGCGGTAGCCATTGATATGAAAAGATAACCCGCTATGCCCACGGTTAACGAGAGCAGGTGCTTCTAAATCTGGCGCGTTGTCGCTGAGATTGGAGCGCGCACGGTCCCTTAGACATTTAACTAGGCCATAGGCGAGTCCCGCTACGGCAGGGGGAATAAAGGCTGAAGCCATATAAGTCGCAGTAGGTTTCACAGAAGAGCATTCCTTGTTGGGCAAAAATAACTCGATTTTAGATACCCTTTTCACCCGGAAAGCACTCAAATTAGATGAATCGCATGTTATAAAACGCCGACTTTCATTGGCAAGGTATTCTTATTACTCTCACAAGGCGACGATGACATGACTTATGCACGTTGGATTCCTTCCACTCCTTTTGGCTTAACACGCACTTTGGTAAGTATTTTTCGTTGTATCGCAGTAGCTTTTTTATGTAGTGCAACCTTGACTATGGTGGCATGCAAGCGTTCCTCGGATAGTCAATATAGCTGGGAATTGACCCAAGTACAGGGCCACCTACCAGACCTTGGTTTTTCTTTAACCTCAGACCAAGACATTAAAGTTACTGAGAAAAATTACCGCGGTAAAGTGGCGTTAGTTTATTTTGGTTATACCTATTGCCCAGATGTGTGCCCAGAAACACTGTCGCGTTTAATGCAAGCCATTACGCTATTGGGGGTGCAAGATGCGGAAGATGTGCGTATTTTGTTTATTTCCGTTGATCCTGCCCGTGATCGTCCCAACCAATTGCATGACTATGTGCATGCATTTGATCCCAAGCATATTGTTGGATTAACAGGTTCCCATGCGCAGATTGAGGCACTTGCAAAGCGCTATAGAGTGGCTTATGAAGCAAGTAAACCAGATAGTGATAATCAGTATGAGGTGATGCACAGTTCTGCTGTGTATATTTTCGATAAAGCAGGCCGAGCACGGTTAATGGCAACCTCTAGTGATTCTGCTATTAAAATTGCGCACGATGTGCGCCAACTCTCCAGGACTCCGTACCATGAAGAAAATTAAAGGCTGTATTTTTGCAAATGTAACGCGCTGCTTGATGTCAGCCGTGCTTTTGCTTGCGGGTATGCAAGCACATGCCCAGTTGGCTGTATCAGACCCCGTAGAAGGTAGGGTGACAGTCATCGAAGGATCGGCATGGGTGCGCTTACTCCCAAATGGCATGGCTGCTGGCTATATGACGCTGAATAACTCCAGTCCAGCGCTTGTAGACCTGGTTTCTGCTTCTAGCCTTAAATACTATGGGCGTGTTGCCATACACGAAAGCCTGAATGAAGGTGGGGTGAGCCGTATGAGAAAAATAGAAGCGCTCCCGCTCCCAGCGCATAGTCAAGTTGCACTAGCCCCAGGGGGATACCATCTTATGCTGCTACACCCAAAGCAAAAAGTAGTGCCTGGTAATCAAGTGACATTGTTTCTAACTTTTTCAAGTGGTCAAACATTGAAAGTGGTTATGCCTGTGCGTAAAGCCACAGGCGCACATTAGATCTCTTTCAAAGCCCGTAGCTAGGCTCGATGCGGTAGGTTGGTGGTGACGAAGAAACCCCAACATGCTAACCACGGGCTTTTTAAGACCTGCCTATAAAATAGTCAGACAGCGTTGATTTCTGCCCAGCAATTGGGCGTTTCATATAACCGTACCCGACTCAGTTTGAGGTGCGTCCCATAATGGGCTGCATAGAGTGGAGACAAGGTATTAAAAGCTAAGCTCGCTAAATTTTCAGCGGTAGGAATGCACTCTAAGACAACGGTTTTATGGTCGGGCAAGGAGTCGAGAAACGCGCGCATGGGCTGATCGCCTTGGTATACCAGAAACGCGTGATCCCACAGGTTAACCAAATGTTCGAGAGCAAGCGTTTTGACTTGTGCGAAATCCATCACCATGCCCCGGTCAGAAGCGCCGGGAGTCTTTATCGGTGTGCCCATCAGGGTGATTTCAAGCACATACCGATGTCCATGCACATTGCGACACATGCTGCGATGGTCGGGGATGCGATGCCCTGCATCGAATTCAAGTTTGCGGGTAATGGTCAGCACAGCATTTAAAAGAGGTAAGAGTCAGAGAAAGAAAGTTTTGAAGACACACCCTAGGACATGCCCTACGGAATATTCAAATATTTATGTGTCTGCAAAGACAGCCGCCAGCGAGGATGATCTTTACACCATGCAATTGCAAAATCAATTGCAGATCGTGCGTTCGGTTCATTGGGCATAAAACCACTCAGAGGAGCCATAGGCTGAACTAAAAAATGGTCGAATTCAAGCGCCTCGTACTCTTTTAAAGAGGCTTGTGCTTGCGGAACCACCACTTTTAATTCATTGCCTTTAGATACAACCAGGGGATTGCCGGCTTTAGGGCTAACACAAACCCAATCAATTCCAGCAGGTACGGGTAAGGTACCATTGGTCTCGATTGCAATCTCAAACTGCTGCGCGTGTAGTGCCTCTATAAGAGGAGCATCGAGTTGCAATAAAGGCTCTCCCCCTGTGCAAACCACTAACCGAGATCCGTTATTGCCGGAAGGCGTAGCGGGCCATAGTGAGGCAATTTTTTGAGCGAGGGAGGATGCAGTGTATTTCCCCCCGTTCAACCCATCCGTTCCTACAAAATCGGTATCACAAAAGGTACACGCGGCTTTTGTCCGGTCTTGTGCTCGCCCGGACCATAAATTGCAACCACTAAAACGGCAAAATACAGCGGCACGCCCTGCATTGATTCCTTCGCCTTGCAGAGTATAAAAAATCTCTTTAACGCTATACATGTGCTGCACTCTTCTTTAAAAAATCTTCATAGCCTCGTTGGCGTAATACACAAGCTGGGCAGCTACCGCAACCATATCCCCATGCATGCAATACATCACGCCCACCCAAATAACAGGTATGTGTATGGGTGCGGATAAGATCTACCAGCGCCGTGCCTCCCAACTGCTGTGCTAGCTCCCAAGTGCCTGCCTTATTGAGTCGCATCAGCGGAGTTTCAATTATAAAGCGGGTACCCATGCCTAAATTGAGTGTGACTTGCAAAGCTTTCAGCGTGTCATCTCGGCAATCAGGGTAGCCGGAATAATCAGTTTCACACATTCCGCCTACCAGCACACGGCACTTGCGCTGGTGAGCTAGCGCAGCTGCTAGCGTGAAGAATAAAAGATTTCTTCCAGGAACGAAGGTATTGGGTAATCCGGTAGCATCTTCTGTAATTGCTACCTCTTCGGTCATGGCACTTTGACTGATCACTCCCAGCATAGGAAGCTCGATTAAGTGATCTTGTCCTAGTGCATTTTGCCACTCTGGGAAGCGCTCTATTAATGCTGTGCGAAAGGTAAGGCGGCAATCCAGCTCGACATGGTGGCGCTGTCCATAATCAAAGGCCAGGGTCTCAACATGTTCGTAATGACGAAGCGCCCAAGCCAGACAGGTTGCTGAATCTTGCCCACCTGAAAAGAGGACCAAAGCGCGATTGGATGACAGAGAGTCGTGAGGGTTAGAGATAGACACTAGCTGTTCCTAGGAGCGTTCTTAGAATCTGTTCTAATACAGATCTTGAGAGACATGAAAAGTAACAGATTATTTTTGCGCCACATCATACGAGAATACGCAGTGAAAAATTCGATTGTTTTTCGCATCCTGGTTGTCGTGATTTTTCTGACCATTCTGGTCAGTATCGTCTCGGGGGTTTTGATTGGTATGCAAACCTATCAAAGAGCCCGTGATGAAGCGCTGACAGATTTAAGACGGGGCGTTATAAACACATGGAATATGACCGAAGACAATTTGTTAAAGACGAGCAAAGATGCGAGTCGCTTACTGGATGCCTGGAAAGTACTAGCAGATCAGAAAGAGCAAGATCTTCCATTAGCTGGAGGACCTGTTGTTTTTTTCCCAAAGCAAAAGCAGCGTAGCGCAAATCACGCCTTATTTATTAAAAAGGCAAGTCGGGCTGCCAAAATGTTGGGTACAGCAACCACATCAGCAGGAGATACTTTTCTCGATTTTGCAGCAGAAGGCACGGCCATTCATTTTCCGCGGCCTGTATCTACCGCTTATGCCCGTGCACGCTCTAAACAGATTGCCGCTTTGCGAAAAAAAGCGGCGCTTACCAAGGGGCAAGTGGTATGGGGGCCATTATTTTTTGACCCATTCTGGAAAACTTGGATGATTTCTGTGGTGGCTGTAGAGCGCGATGCGCTTGGGCGGCCTACTATACTTGCTGGACATAGTTTAAGACTCCATACCTTAATTAAAAAGCATTTATTGCTTTTTCCCCTAGAAGCTAGCAGCTTTGTGCTTACGCAGTCTGGTGAAGTTATTTTGCCTTTGAGTGACGCAGGGGCCCGTTATTTCGCTCCGGAAATTTTAAAAAAATTAGTAACCGATGTACGCCAAAATGAATCTTTCCCACAGTATCTTTCCTTGAAAGGTGGAAAAGCGTATGTCGTTCAGCTGGCAGGAATTGATTGGTACTTTGCTGCGATCATTGCAAATGATGTGCTCGAGGCACAAGCATGGGCTCCATTTTATGACACATTGCCTATTCGATTGATTGGTCTCATCGTAGTGTGTTTAAGCCTGTATTTGGTGGTGAGCCAAATCTTAGCCAAACCCCTTTTGGCCTTTATCGCTGATATCGATAAAGGCCGTTTGAGTGCGGTGCGGCCTCGCTTGGAATATAAAAGAGTCGACGAATTTGGTCGGTTTGCCTCAGCCTATAACTCTTTGCTAGATGAAGTGGATGCGCAGTATGGCGCGCTGGAGCGTCAAGTGCGTGAGCGGACTGCCGAACTGGAAGTGGCTCGAAAAGAGGCATTACGAGCGAATGAATTAAAGAGTCGGTTCCTAGCCAATATGAGCCATGAAATCCGCACACCCATGAATGGGGTTATTGGCATGTTGAGTCTACTAGTAGACTCTCCGCTCAATTCAGAGCAGCAGCGCTATTGCCTGGTTGCCAAACAAAGCGGCGAACTTTTGCTATCCATTATCAACGAGATCCTTGATTTTTCTCGACTTGAATCCAATAGTGTGGCGATCAATAAGGGGCCTTTTGATCTGCTGGCCTTTTTTGACAAAGTGGTGGAAGTATTTATTCCCAAAGCGCATGAAAAAGGGTTGCGTTTAGAGCTCAATATAGCATCCGATGTCCCTACTTATGTAGTTTCAGATGCAACGAAATTTCAACAGGTCATCACGAATTTATTGGGCAATGCGATCAAATTTACGCATGCTGGGAGCGTGAAAGTTGAAGTAGCATTTTTAAGCAATGAAGGGACTCCTGAGCTTGCACCGCGTTTGATCGTGCGTATTGTAGATACGGGAATTGGAATTTCCAGCGAAGCAATACAACATATTTTTGATCCCTTTATACAAGCGGATGCGTCGATTACTCGTCGCTTTGGCGGCACAGGGCTTGGGCTTTCTATTTGTAAGCAGTTAACAGAGCTTTTGGGCGGAGAGCTACAGGCGCAGAGCGTACAGGGAGAAGGCACTACCTTTACAGTGATATTGCCAGTACAAAGCGCTGATGCAGCGGTGCAGCAACGCATTCAAACTAAATGGCGTGCATTTTCTGGCATACATATTCTAATTGTCTATATGGGCCCCGATTTGCCACCCGCTTTATCCAATGGCTTTAAACGCTTGGGCGTTACATGGACACTAGTAGATTCAGTAGACGGTGCGATAGCTATACTCCTAGATGAAAGCAGCATGCCTATTGATGCGGTATGGTGTGATGAGCGTGTGGGCTCCAAATTGCAGCGACAATTGGCCACTGCTATTCGTACTAGAGTGGCCTCAGAAAAAGCGCGTGATCTACAAAGATGCTGTCCAATACTAGTAAGCCTTAATCTAGGGCCGTTGTCAGCGCGTTTTGCTCCTCCTCAAGTTCCATTAGATGGCTCTAAACCGTCTAAAAAAATAGCCACCTTATACGGTCTTCCTTTGCTTTTTGAAGACTTAGTCACCACATTAGGAATTGTGGTCGGGCAAGTAGAAGTAAGCAAGCCCGAACCTCAATTTAAGTGTCAACCTTATACTTTGAATCTACTGGTTGTAGATGATGTACCTGTCAATTTAGAAATCTTCGAAACTATGCTGCGAAGACTAGGCCACAAAGTAAAGTCCGTAAGTTGTGCTTCTCAAGCTTTTGAAGCGCTCAGCACAGAAATATTTGATGCCCTTTTGCTAGATGGACAAATGCCTGGTATGAGTGGGCTAGAAGCATCAAGACGAATTCGAGCTGAGCAGGAACCTATTTTAGATTCTGAGGTCTATATCATTGCACTTTCAGCGGGCGTGCTTGAGGATGAAAAGGCGATATTTTTAAATGCAGGTGCAAATGATTTCCTACCCAAGCCCATCGTTCCAAAAATGCTAGCCAATGCACTACTCAAAGTGATGGACTATCAGCTGGCGCGAGGCATAACGCTAGAACCCGCCCCCTGGTCTAACCAAGCGGCACCTGAAACAGAAAATACCTCTTCTGAGCACGGGTTTAGCCGCGAGTTAGAGCTTAGATTTCACGCAGAAATAAGCCGCCTATACACCTTGCTTCAAAATGGTGCTGAATGCGCAGATTTCGATGCCCTCTTATCTGAGCTACATAAGATGAAAGGCATAGCGGGACAATTTGCAGCATGGAAGCTCGAATCAGCAGTGCAAGAAGCCGAACACGCGGCAAAACAAGCCGATCTAGTGGAAGTGCTCGAATGTTTAAATGAGATAGGTAAAGCGATTGAGCAGATCGTACATCCCAAAAAGTGATGCTTTTGAAAGCAGATAAGCATTTTCTGAAAAGAGAGAAGCTATCGCAGGGTGCGCGATCAAAAAGGGCCCTAAATAAATAGGTAAGCTCTGTTTTGCTTAAAAATAGCTATTTGGTAGGGGCAGAATAAATCTAAGGTAAATACCTGATTTAAAATGAGGCGACCCTACTATAATGCCGCCTTGCTTGGTAATCCGGATCGATTGATTGCGCAGAAAAGTAAGTGCGACATGTGCTCTACTGCATCTGACTAAACTAAAACTGGAGGAACAGCGCAATGACAGAAGTAGCGGAACCAGATCTACAAGAATTAGATAGGCAGCTTGATGCGCTTAAAACACTAATTGGACGCTTTGAACAATTTCCAAAAGAAGTCCGCGCGCTAACGGAGGGCGCCAACAGGGATCCTGCTGCCCAAGAAGCGGGTGCAGCGCTCCAAAAAGTGTGGGAAGGGGGATTGCGAGATAGCGTGAAAAAAATGATCAGCTATACGCAGCAAGTTGTAGGCTTGCATGAAGAGTTTCAAGGTGTTCTTCAGGCAGTGCAATCTTCTTCGGATAGCGATGCTCCGGCTTTGCCTGAGCAGGTTGAATTATTCGCTCCTAACGCGGATAGGGCTCTGGGCGAAACCGCTACAGAGCAGACACGGGACACCATTCAGTTACAAGAGACAGATGCTGCTGCACCTGTTTCAAAGAGAAAAAAGACAAAACATTTTGTTTAGCCTCTAGTTATAGCGCACCACCGGTTTCATTTTCCGCGCTGCTTTAGGCCGTTTTTTTGTTCTCTTTCATATTTTTATATTATTTTACTTTTAGGAATTTTTGTATGACTCAAGCTCTCAATGTAGCGCTCAATGATCATAAGAGCATACCCAATCTAGCAGTTAGAGGGGTGAATGCGCAGCAATCTAATGAAAAGCTAGAAGCAGCTTCAGATGCGCGCGTTGCGGAAAGTTTGAAACAACTGTCTGCAGCCATGGCTCCTGTGCAGGAGGCAAGTAAAACGACGCAAGAATTACATAGTTTGTTTTCCAATACTAAGCAAGATTTGGAGCAAGGTGCTCTAGCTGAAAAATCTCCATCGATGCGTATAGAAAGCTTCCCTGCTGATGAAAGCATAACGTTTTCTTCCAAGAGCCTAGGCATGGATTCAGATAAGCAAATCTCTTTGAGTGGAGGCTTTAGAACCAGAAATATTGCATCGGAAAATATTTTTGCCCGGATACAGCGCGCGTTCGAAGAATTAAGAAATCTCCAACAAATGCAGCTCTCAGCCTGCGTGGATGATTTAGAGCGCAGCACCTCATTAGCAAGAAATATTACCGACCTCGCTAATTATTTGCATACCAAATGGATGGAAATGGTAGCCGAAGGCCCTGAAAAGAAATTTGAGTGGTCGACAGGGAAGGAACAAGGCGAAAAAGGCCGTATGGAGAATTTATTTGCCTTCATGAGAGAGCAAAATATTAAGGTGAATAACCAAAGTATTGATGACTGGCTCAAGCAGAAACCGGAAGGGGGGGTAGATAAAGTAGGAGAAATGACCCAGCCTGAGCTCGTTATGCTTAAAGAAACCCTCAGAAATGAATCACAAAAGAAAACCGACTTTAACGCACAGTTACAAACCAAAGTGACCGCTTTTACGCAAACCTTCAGCAATTACCAAGAAGGTTTAACCAATATGATTACAACGACTTACAAAACCTTACGCAGCATTATTGAAGGTTTGCGGGTATAAATATGAAGCAAGAGGCAACGTTACTTGCTGAATTGCTTGCCAAAATAAGTAATGTGCATACGCAAGCAGAAATTGAGCCTGAGCATATGCATATGCTGTACGTGTATGCCTGTCAATGTGCAGATCGCGGAGAAGTAAAAACAGCAGATGAGTTGTTATATGTTTTGTTGTTGCTCGATGCCTTCAATTTTGATTACGCCCTTTCGCTAGGTTTGTGCCGACAAAAGCAGGGCCTACATCAAGAAGCCTTATTTTATTTCTTGCGGGCGAGCGCAATAAAGCGCGCAGACCCGCGGCCGCTTTACCACGCAGCTTCAAGTTATCAAAAACTAGGGGATGTAAACAGCGCTCGACGCGCGCTTACAGGGGTCATGCAGTGTGATCCTGAAGCGGATGCGGAGGTAAATACAAGTACGACATCTGAGTCTTATCAGATTCAATGCCAAGCACTTCAAAAAAAAGCGCAGCACTTGCTAGAGCAGCTTCCTCCTGCCGTTGCGCAGTGAAAATGCGTTTTGCTTTATGGCACCGGCTTGCTTCAAAAAGTGCTTTGATTATAGAGCGCTCCATGCCATATACCGCGTCATGGCAAGCTGTTTTGGGTTTAAAGGATAAAAAATGCTAGAAAACTCTACATCACTGATGCGAGCATTTCCTGCTTCTGCTATGCCTTCTAGATTGATGGGCGGCATAGAGACAATCGATGGCGCTATGAATATGCCTGTACCTTTTGTACAGGAAGGCGTGACAGATTTATATGTATTGGAGAAAGACTCCGATTCACCATACCGAGGTAAAGAGGAGCGCTCAGTCGCTTTTGAACGCTGGCCGAATATAGGTGAAGAGATCGTCACGCCCACCCAGGCACAGGCCTCTCTGTCTTCTATCATTACGCAACTACAAACCAGCGCGCGCGCAGAGCTTCCTGAGGCAAAAAAAGAATCATTCACTCAAATTTCTTTTCAAGCCCGCTCAGAAGGCTTGTCTGTCGAGAGTTTGTTGTTTGCACTGCAAGAATTTTTAGTCGGTAAGCGCGTGTTGATACACGTTAGCTCAGAAAATGCATTAAAAGCGATGCAGACTGCCCGCGATATGAGTAATGAGCGGCAGATTAAGATGTATGAGGAGCAAAGTAAGGCTGCTGAAAAAGAGCGCAATCATCAGCGTTGGTCAGGATTAGCCGTCACGCTTATTTTAGGATCGCTCGCAGCATTGGCAGGAACGCTGTTCATTCTTCCTATCATTGCTGCTGGAGGCTCTCTATTAACGGTTACTGCAGCTTCAAGCATATTGATGTTAATGGGCGGAGCAACTTCTCTCGTCAAAGCAGGTTTTCAAGGTGCGCAAATCTATGCGGCGTCAAAGGGTGAGGCAAGAGCAGTAAAAGATTTGCAAAAAACTACAAATACTTTAGGGCATGTAGAAGCTACATTTATGTGGGCTGCACTCGGAGTTGATGTAGCAGTACTTACTATTGGGTGGGTCGGTATCGGGCGTGCCATGGTCGAAACTATGGGGGAAAGTGTGGGTGCTAATGTATCTACACATGAGCTTCAAAATTTTGAAAGGGTAGCTGAGGGGACCGCTGAAGTAAGGGCGCTACAAACCGTTAAGACAGCTGAAGAAACAGCTATAACTGCAGATCTAGTAAGAGCAAGCTGGGTGACAGAATTTTCTGGCCCTAAATTCTCTGGCCTTGAATTCTCTGGCCTTGAATTCTCTGGCCCTGAATTCACTGGGATTTTGGAAAAAGCGCTAAAGCGTGTTCGCTGGCAAAATTTCGATCTGAAAAAAATCGACGCGATAATAGAAGCTGCGCATAAAGAAGCGCGAATTGCGCAAGAAGGAAACCAGGCGCTTGAATATGCTAAGGCATTTGATCAAGAATTATACAAATTGTTGTGTAAACACTTGTTGTTGGAGCCTAAGGCTAGCTATTCCATTGTTATGAGAGTTGGGATGAGAGGAGTGATGGCTGCCGCTGTTGGTATGCTTGAACACTATGCAGCAGAAGCTAAATATTTGGCTAATACCCTGAATGCGCAACTGAAACTTGAGCGGGAAGTGCAGCAGTTGTTGACCCAGAAAGCCATTACGGACAAATTGGAAGATTTGGAAAAAAATACCCAAGAGATGGGGAAAATTTTAAAAGATATTGTGGAGTGGGTTACGCAATTTATAGAAGCGAAGAGAAAAGCAATTGATGCGCTGGCTCTTATTAGATAAGATTTTTTCGATATGAACGCTATTTTTCGTTTTTTAGACGATTTGAAAATAGTTACCTGAAACAAAAAATGCGCTAACGCAATGAAGGATCAATAATGAATACTTTAGTTTCTACCATGCCACTGCATGCTCGCGAAAACATTTCAGCAGAAACAAAGCCTTTGGCTACTAAACGGTTTTCTGAAGTTCAACTTACTGCTAATGATTTGGCTGAGATGGAGTGGATGAATGCCTCCATCGTAGCGATTATGCGCATCGTGCTTGAAATTGCGCAAAAGGCTGCCGGACTCATGCGTGATAGCAATATGAAAGTAGAAGCGCTATCTGGGCAAATTTATATTGAGCAGGCTTTTTCTGCTTTAAAAGATAAGCTTGCAGGTTTAGAAAAAACTTTGGATGCCACCCAAAAAGTAAATTTTTGGAAGGTAATAGGTGGTGCTGTTAGTGTTGGTGGGGCTGGCTTTTTTGGTGTTAAAGCTTATACAGGTAATCCCGTAAGTAACACTGTAATAGATGTTTTTAGCAGAATAACTACACATAATTCTTTGATTGATACCATTCCTGAATGGTCTAATGCCCCTGGCAGAACAGAAGGCCAACAGGAATGCGAAATGGCTGACACCAAAAGCACCATCAACAACGTAACCCGTGAAACACGCGATCGTTTGAAAGAATTGGCAAACCAGATGTCTTCATTGATTAGCAAAGCCTGCACAACGCTTGAAGAAGCACTGCGTAGCCTCAGTGCAGTGTATAAAGTGCCATTTAGTGTTTAATGGCGTATTTTGCCAGGGATAGTCTTGAAGCCTTTCATGTGCTCAGCTTCGCTTTGATAAGCTGAGGGCGTGGAAGGCTGCTTTTTGAGGCCCTCCTTCCCTGCATGCGAGTCCAAAGTCATCTCGTTAAAATGCCTTAGAGCGCTTATAATCCTAAAAATTAGAAATGGTCGCTTTGCGTAACAACGCCAGGCGCATACCCAAAGTTTGGCTGGACAAAGGTTAGTCGTTATGACAACTCGTTTTACATGGAAATTACTGTTTCAAAGTGGCTTGCTCAATAAGCAGGAACTCCATTTACCACAAGGTGAGGTAACGGTTGGTTCAGGCAGTGAGTGGGACATTGATATGCTTGGCGCCATGCCTATTGCAGAAGAAGGAAGCAGTGGGCATATTGCATTGAGCGTAAGCGAAGACGGTGTGCTCCTTCGTCCAGTTGATATGCGCTGCATGGTCGATGGTCAACTAGTAAAAGAAGAACAAATAGCCTTGCAAGCTGGTCAGACAGTCACTGTCGGGGGCTGCATTTTCGTGCTTGGGCGCGTGGGTGAAGAGATGGCTCCATTTGCATCACCTGATGGGGATGCAGAGGATGATTTGGATGCAACTGAAGAATCGCTCCAGCTAGAATCAAAAAATAAGGGCTGGTTTAACTTTAGGAAAGATCCTACGAATACGCATGAGATAGATGCGTTGATGGGCGAGCACGCGCTGCCTTCGCATACTAAACAGGCAAAAGAAGGGAGGCGCTGGCTTCGAATATTTGGCGTAGCCTTGCCCGGGAGCCTTGCAGCGGCCATTGTTTTTGCATTGGCCTATGCTAGCCAAGAGCTTCGTGCCTCGGTAGTGTTGCCTTCGGAGCCTTTTAGTCTAGAGCGCTATCGCGAATCTTTAACTAAAACCGGCTTGTCTGGTGTAAAAATAGAGCGAGATAAAAGCGGAACCGTTAAGCTGACGGGTGAGTGCTGGGAAGCAGATAAATTACAGCCGTTTTTGAATAGACTCACAGAGTCCGGAACCGCCTATCAAAATGAAGTGCTCTGCCAGGACGATTTGCAGCGCACGGTTGGCTATGTGCTTCAAGCGCATGGTTATCCTAATATCCGTGTGACATCCGGCACCCGATTAGGGGCGGTAATCATCGCTGGAAATATTAGAGCAGATGCCCGGTGGCAAAAAGTGACCAAGCAGCTCAATAAATTACCGGGTTTGCTGGAATGGACAGTACACAATGATGCAGAAGCATCTTTATCGGGTTTAATTTTAGCCTTGCGCGAGCGTGGTTTATTATCCAAACTAAGCCTATCTCGGCAAGATGATGTGTTGACGGTAACCGGCCAACTCGATGATGCACAACAGCAAGTACTTAAAGAAGTCTTGCGCCCCTATGAAACACCTGAACCTTTTGCTGGTGAGCCAGGCAAAGCACCTGAGCTTGCAGAGGGGGCTCCTAAACAAAGAGTGGCCTTACGCGTCATTTATCAAAATATCCCTGCGCTTAAGCAAGAAGCGGGTATTTTCCCCGCTCCTATCGTGAGTTTTAGTGGCAATCGGCAAAGCGCTGCCTTGCAATTAGCCAATGGGATGACCGTTCAAGCAGGCAGTGCATTGCCTAGTGGTTATACGATTACACGCTTAGATGAATCGGGTATCGAGCTGCAAAAAGAAGGCCAACTCGTCCATTTCCCGTTAGGGCTTTAAGATTATTTCACAATGGCTCAATTAACCGTTTTAGAAGACAATTTATCTGCAGATACAAAAGGGGCGTATCTGCAAGCATGCACCTCGATGCTAGCAGCAGAAAAAAAGCGCCTAGAAGCACTACTTTCTAAGGGCAGTACCCCTGTTAACTATAGAAAATATACTCAACAGCTTTTAGCTATAGAACATACGCGTGTCGTGGTCAATGCGGTATGGTGCACCTATCACGGCCCCCTACCAAAAATGACAGCCGCCCCTCCCGCCGCTGCCGCATAAAATGGGTAGGTTGGTGGTGAGGCACGAACCCCAACATGCGCGCCACTAACTTTTATATTTATTTTTGAGAGTTTGTAGGCTGTTCTCCAAGGAAGGCAGGTAGCGTGTATATTGAGGTTCCTCTAAATGGAAATACAGTATGGTTGAGCGTAAGCCCCTACCTGACTTGCACGATGTTCCTCACCTAGAGCTCGAAAAAATGTCCAGCGAGCGTGCCGAATTTTCCTTCCGTGGTGCAAAAGGGCATATGCATCGATGTGATCTGGGATTGTGTATGGCACTGGCATTTCCTCGCCGCGTGGAAGGGCTGGATCTAGCGCATAAAATTTCCTTGCTCTTGGCTTCCCAAGAGCAAACTTTTGATTTTGGGCTTCAATATGATGGAGTCCACTGGTTGTTATGGCGCCGCCATGATGTAGGCGCCCTTTCTTCCGAAGGCTGTCAACACGCATTGGATGAATTATTATCCGTGATGCGTTTTTTATATAGTCGTTTTGTGGGCAGAGCCCCTAAACACAAGGGTCTATACAAATCCTCTGTGGGGCGCTTTGCATAAATCTTACTTTTTTACTTGCAAGCCAGCTAGTCTGGCCTCATATATGGCCCATGCTCTGTTAAAGCATTTTGCTGCGCAGAAATCGGCCATTTTTTATATGCGCTAAACTTACATACTAATGTTACGCATATTGTAGAACTGCGAGTTGTTAATAGGCTTTGGTAGGTTGGTGGTGAGGAACGAACCCCAACATGCGTACCGCTGACTTTTAATCTTTGTTTTTGAGATTTTGTAAGCAGGTCTTCAAGGACGCAATGGCGTGTATGTTGAGGAACTGCCCAACACCAACCTACCATGCTCTTGTGGTTCATGGAGTTTGATAGAACCCTTTATATATGCATCTCGGTAGGTTGGTGGTGAGGTACGAACCCCAACATGCATACCACAATCTTCTTGAATACCTGCGTAACATCAGTTACATATTTATGCTTGTAATAGCAGGCCTCTGTTATAAGTCAAACGGTGGTTTTCATATCATTTATATCTGTTTTAACAGTAAGTAGAGGGAAAGGTGAAGCGAGCGTTACTGGGAATGGTATTGGCCTTATCTGCCTGGGGCAGTGCGCATGCTGCCGTGCATATTCCATGGAATGGGGCACCATACTTTATCGCTACACGTGGCGCGAAAGTAGCAGAGGTATTAAAAAGTATGGGAGCAAATTATGGCATTCCAGTCATAGTCAGCCCTGAAGTGGAAGACTACTTTGTAGGAACCATTCGAAACACGCAACCCGATCTAATTTTGGAGCGGTTTGTTCAACTTTTTAATCTGGCTACCTATTACGACGGCCAAGCGCTCTATATCTATAAAACACAAGAAGCTAAAAGTCAGATCATTACACCCAAATATCTGACAACACGTAAGCTTGTAGATTACTTAAAGCACAGCAATGCCGTAGAGCAGCCTTACTGCGCATTGAAAATGGTGACCAACTTCAATGCACTCGAAATTTTCGGTGTGCCTATGTGTATTAACCGGATCAGTGAATTAGCCAAGAATCTAGACGAAAAAATTATGAATCAGGCGCAAAACCAAGAAACTGTCCGGGTTTTCCGTCTGAATTTTGCTTCAGCCAGTGATCATTCCTATACCTATAGAAATGATCAGAAGGTGAACGTTCCGGGCATGGTGACCGTATTGCGCGAAATGGTGCGCAGTCAATCGCCTGATGGAGAGGGCACACCTGTGGGAGCCGGGCAAGTGACGGGTGGAGGTGTGATCACAACCACAGCCGTTCCATCTTTCTCTGCAGACTCGCAACAAAACGCAGTGGTAATACGTGATCGAGAAGTGAATATGCCGATCTACGAAAAATTGATTGCACAGCTTGACCAACCCTCAACACAAATTGAAATTTCAGTAGCCATCATTGATGTCAATGCGAGCGACATTAATCAGCTTGGCGTAGATTGGGCTGGGCAATTAAATGTGGGGCCAGGATCCATCGGTTTTAATAGTGGTGGCGCGGCAAATTTCAACACCGTGCTGGGAGATGCCAGTAATTTCATGGTGCAAATTAACGCACTTGAGCAGCATGCCAAGGCCAAAGTCTTATCGCGCCCCTCCGTGGTAACACTCAATAATGTACAGGCCGTGTTAGATCGCAACATTACGCTTCGTACCAAGCTGGTAGGGGAAAAAGTGGCTTCGGTCGATAAATTTTCAACCGGCTCGCTGTTGCGTGTAACCCCTCGACTTATTAAGCGTGATGGGCTAGACCAAATTTTATTAGTCTTGAATATTCAGGATGGGCAAGAAGAGCGAAACTACAATGCGAATAACTCAGCCGATACCGATATCCTGCCAAGCATTCGTAACGCAGAGATTTCCACCCAAGCAACCTTATTGCCAGGGCAAAGTTTATTGTTAGGCGGATTTGTTCAAGACTCTCAATCGGATAACGAGAGAAAAATACCCCTATTTGGCGACATTCCAGTGCTGGGCCATCTTTTTCAATCCAAGCAAAGCCATACAAATCGCGTAGTGCGTCTATTTTTAATTAAAGCCGTACCCCTTCAGACCATGGTTGCTAAATAAGTTTTCTTTGCAAGCGCCATAAGTAAAATATAGAACTTGTGGTTGGTGGAGCGCAGTCAATTCCTTTTGCATAGCCATCAAACCTTTACTAACCACAAGAAAAACAAAGAACGGTAGGTTGGCGGTGACGAAGGAACCCCAACATGCGCGCCACAGTCTTATTGAACGCCTGCGCAACATCAATATAGAAGTGTAAAACCCCCAAAGATTGAATAAAACATCCAATCTTTGGGGGTTTTTAAATATAAAAATAAGGCTAACGTCAATTCGGGGTAAGCGCCTACTCTTTTCTGTTCAATATCTCCCTTCCTCGAGGGGCTTCTCTTATCCCGAAATCACGTTAGATTACGTTTTTTTAACTCGGTTAGGCGATGCCATGCCCTTGACTATATTGGTGTCTTAAAGTGCTTGAATAGCTTTCAAGCGCCTCTGTCGCATCCTCCTGAGTCGCAAATCGCCCAGGTATTGCTGACGAAGCAGCTACGGTCGTTTGAGCTGGTGATGAAACGCTTGATGAGGCTGTTTCACTTTCTACATGATTAGGCGTTTGTGCATGAGTAGAAGAAGAGGCCGCACCTGCTTGATTACTTAACTCACGCAGCAGGTGATCAGTTAACCTTCCAATGCTGGCTATTGGTCCCGTACTTTGCTGTTGAAAGTGCGTTGGCCCTACCTGGTATTCGTCCTCCCTTAAACACTCTTCATAATTTTCATATAGAGCGTATAAAGTGTTTAATATTTCTTCGTCTGAGAGCAATGGGTCTGACTCTATATATTGCATCAAATGTTAAGAAGTTCTGTATAGGGTGATCTTCTGACAAATCATCTAAATAGATTGCGTCCTATTCCTCACCTCAGACCGATTGTCTTTTTGTGATTGGTGGAGCGCAGTGAATTCCTTTTGCATAGCCATGTCGGTAGGTTGGTGGTGAGGAACGAACCCCATGCGCGCTAACTTAAGCCAAAAGATAGCCTGTTCATGGAAAAAATCCCCTTTTTTCGCTTAACTTTTTGTACAGTTTAGCGACAATATGTTCTGGTCTTTGGCTTAAGTTAGCGCGCATGGGAACGAACCCCAACATGCGCGCCACAGACCTTTTGAACACCTGCGCAACATCCCTATAGAAGTGTAAAAACCTCCAAAGATTGAACAAAACCTCCCATCTTTGGAGGTTTTTTTAAATGCAAAATAAGACTAGCAATTCCAAAAAGGAAAGCGTATAGTTCGCCCCCTCGATTGTGCTTTTTCTTCCGCAAAACGGAGTCAAAGTGCGGCTGAGGAGCTTATAGAGCGGGGGTATAGGCGTTCGGAGAGAACTCTGAGCGTTGAAAAGAAAACCTAGAAAAATCGCTTGACAGGCTCCGGTAATTGCCCCATAATCGCTTTTCTGTTGACGCAGCGCAGTAACAAAAAACGCAGCGCAACACGCAGTACATGTTCTTTAAAAATTGATAGTTGATAAGAGTGGGTGCGAGGTGATGACGTGCCGATTGCGAGGTAACTTGTAATTGGCGCGAAGAAACACATCGCACTCTTAATCGAGTGCGACCTGCTTTTCAGCAATGGAAAGCAAAACAGGAATTAAACTTAAGAGTTTGATCCTGGCTCAGATTGAACGCTAGCGGCATGCTTGACACATGCAAGTCGAACGGCAGCACGAAGAGCTTGCTCTTTGGTGGCGAGTGGCGAACGGGTGAGTAATACATCGGAACGTATCTGGTAGTGGGGGATAGCCCGGCGAAAGCCGGGGTAATACCGCATAATTTCTACGGAACAAAGCGGGGGACCTTCGGGCCTCGCGCTACCAGGGCGGCCGATGGCAGATTAGCTAGTTGGTGGGGTAAAGGCCTACCAAGGCGACGATCTGTAGCTGGTCTGAGAGGACGACCAGCCACACTGGGACTGAGACACGGCCCAGACTCCTACGGGAGGCAGCAGTGGGGAATTTTGGACAATGGGGGCAACCCTGATCCAGCAATGCCGCGTGTGTGAAGAAGGCCTTCGGGTTGTAAAGCACTTTTATCTGGGAAGAAATGGTTAGGGCTAATACCCTTGACAGATGACGGTACCAGAAGAATAAGCACCGGCTAACTACGTGCCAGCAGCCGCGGTAATACGTAGGGTGCAAGCGTTAATCGGAATGACTGGGCGTAAAGGGTGCGCAGGCGGTTTATCAAGACGAATGTGAAAGCCCCGGGCTTAACCTGGGAACTGCATGCGTGACTGATAAGCTAGAGTATGGCAGAGGGAGGCAGAATTCCACGTGTAGCAGTGAAATGCGTAGAGATGTGGAGGAATATCGATGGCGAAGGCAGCCTCCTGGGCCAATACTGACGCTCATGCACGAAAGCGTGGGGAGCAAACAGGATTAGATACCCTGGTAGTCCACGCCCTAAACGATGTCAACTAGTTGTTGGGGAAATTGATCCTTAGTAACGTAGCTTACGCGAGAAGTTGACCGCCTGGGGAGTACGGTCGCAAGATTAAAACTCAAAGGAATTGACGGGGACCCGCACAAGCGGTGGATGATGTGGATTAATTCGATGCAACGCGAAAAACCTTACCTACCCTTGACATGTACCGAATTTGGATGAAAGTCTGAAGTGCTCGAAAGAGAGCGGTAACACAGGTGCTGCATGGCTGTCGTCAGCTCGTGTCGTGAGATGTTGGGTTAAGTCCCGCAACGAGCGCAACCCCTGTCCTTAGTTGCTACGCAAGGGCACTCTAAGGAGACTGTCGGTGACAAACCGAAGGAAGGTGGGGATGACGTCAAGTCCTCATGGCCCTTATGGGTAGGGCTTCACACGTCATACAATGGTTAGCACACACGGTTGCCAACCCGCGAGGGGGAGCTAATCCGACAAAACTAATCGTAGTCCGGATTGCAGTCTGCAACTCGACTGCATGAAGCTGGAATCGCTAGTAATCGTGGATCAGCATGCCGCGGTGAATACGTTCTCGGGTCTTGTACACACCGCCCGTCACACCATGGGAGTGGATTTTACCAGAAGTGGTTAGCCTAACTGCAAAGAGGGCGGTCACCACGGTAAGATTCATGACTGGGGTGAAGTCGTAACAAGGTAGCCGTATCGGAAGGTGCGGCTGGATCACCTCCTTTCTTGAAAACGTCCCTCGTGCCCACCCTTATCAACTATCACACAGTCCCGGATACGGTCCGGGATTTTGTTTGGGTCTGTAGCTCAGTTGGTTAGAGCACACGCTTGATAAGCGTGGGGTCGCAAGTTCAAATCTTGCCAGACCCACCAGTCAAGCGCTGTTGAAGATACGGGGGCATAGCTCAGCTGGGAGAGCACCTGCTTTGCAAGCAGGGGGTCGTCGGTTCGATCCCGTCTGCCTCCACCAGTTTTACGTATTTTGAACAGTAGATCTGAACAATAGGTTATGAATTTGCAGTAAGTAGTATGCAATACGTATTTGAGTAGTATCGTTCCTTAACAATTTGGTAAAGCCGAGATGTATATGCGAATCACAGCAGTAAGTGAGTAGCGTGTGCATCCGAAGAGGTAGCATAGGAAACGTCTAGTTCCTATGCTGGAGTGCATGCATTACCCTGCATAGCACTCCAATGAATCGGTTCAGTATTTTTGAGCCGGTTCGAGAGAGGTACTCTAGTTATAGAGTCAAGCAAGTAAGTGCATGTGGTGGATGCCTTGGCGATCACAGGCGAAGAAGGACGCGATAGCCTGCGAAAAGCTACGGGGAGCTGGCAATAAGCTTTGATCCGTAGATATCCGAATGGGGAAACCCGGCCCATCTGGGTCATCCATGACTGAATACATAGGTCATGAGAAGCGAACGCAGCGAACTGAAACATCTAAGTAGCTGCAGGAAAAGAAATCAACCGAGATTCCCAAAGTAGTGGCGAGCGAAATGGGACCAGCCAGCGTGTACTACTCTATCCGACAACAAAATGGTATGGAAAGGCCAGCGACACAGGGTGATAGCCCCGTATGTGAAATCCGATAGAATGAACTAAGCACGCAACAAGTAGGGCGGGACACGAGAAATCCTGTCTGAAGATGGGGGGACCATCCTCCAAGGCTAAATACTCGTGATCGACCGATAGTGAACCAGTACCGTGAGGGAAAGGCGAAAAGAACCCCGGAAGGGGAGTGAAATAGACCCTGAAACCGCATGCATACAAACAGTAGGAGCCCTCGTTGGGGGTGACTGCGTACCTTTTGTATAATGGGTCAGCGACTTACGTTCAGTAGCAAGCTTAACCGGATAGGGGAGGCGTAGCGAAAGCGAGTCCGAATAGGGCGCTAGTTGCTGGGCGTAGACCCGAAACTGGATGATCTATCCATGGCCAGGGTGAAGGTGCGGTAACACGCACTGGAGGCCCGAACCCACTTATGTTGCAAAATAAGGGGATGAGCTGTGGATAGGGGTGAAAGGCTAATCAAATCCAGAAATAGCTGGTTCTCTCCGAAAACTATTGAGGTAGTGCCTCGTGTATCACCTTCGGGGGTAGAGCTCTGTCATGGTTGGGGGGTCCATCGCGGATTATCCCGCCATAGCAAACTGCGAATACCGAAGCATGTAATCACGGGAGACAGACATCGGGTGCTAACGTCCGGTGTCAAGAGGGAAACAACCCAGACCGTCAGCTAAGGTCCCAAAGATTGGCTAAGTGGGAAACGAAGTGGGAAGGCAAAAACAGTCAGGAGGTTGGCTTAGAAGCAGCCATCCTTTAAAGAAAGCGTAATAGCTCACTGATCGAGTCGTCCTGCGCGGAAGATGTAACGGGGCTAAGCCAGTCACCGAAGCTACGGATTCAAACGCAAGTTTGGATGGTAGGAGAGCGTTCCGTAAGCCTGTGAAGGTGCATTGAGAAGTGTGCTGGAGGTATCGGAAGTGCGAATGCTGACATGAGTAACGATAAAGGGGGTGAGAATCCCCCTCGCCGAAAGTCCAAGGTTTCCTGCGCAACGTTCGTCGACGCAGGGTGAGTCGGCCCCTAAGGCAAGGCTGAAAAGCGTAGCTGATGGGAAGCAGGTTAATATTCCTGCACCATTGTTAGATGCGATGGGGGGACGGATCGCGGAAGGTAATCCAGAGATTGGTAGTTCTGGTTCTTGCATTGGAGAAGGTACTTAGGCAAATCCGGGTACAGAATTCAAGGGTGTGAGACGTCGTACACTTCGTGTGTACTAAGTTATCGGAAGTGGTTCCAAGAAAAGCCTCTAAGCTTCAGTCTAACAAGACCGTACCGCAATCCAACACAGGTGGACGAGATGAGTATTCTAAGGCGCGTGAGAGAACTCGGGAGAAGGAACTCGGCAAATTAGTACCGTAACTTCGGGATAAGGTACGCCCCACACACTTGATGGCCCTGCGGCCAAAGGGTGAAGGGGTTGCAATAACCAGGTGGCTGCGACTGTTTACTAAAAACACAGCACTCTGCAAACACGTAAGTGGACGTATAGGGTGTGACGCCTGCCCGGTGCCGGAAGATTAAATGAAGGGGTGCAAGCTCCCGATTGAAGTCCCGGTAAACGGCGGCCGTAACTATAACGGTCCTAAGGTAGCGAAATTCCTTGTCGGGTAAGTTCCGACCTGCACGAATGGCGTAACGATGGCCACGCTGTCTCCTCCCGAGACTCAGTGAAGTTGAAATGGTCGTGATGATGCGATCTACCCGCGGCTAGACGGAAAGACCCCATGAACCTTAACTGTAGCTTTGCATGGAATAGTGAACGTATCTGTGTAGGATAGGTGGGAGGCGATGAAACTACTCCGCTAGGAGTAGCCGAGCCAACCTTGAAATACCACCCTGATACGTTTGCAATTCTAACCTAGGCCCGTAATCCGGGTCGGGGACAGTGCATGGTAGGCAGTTTGACTGGGGCGGTCTCCTCCCAAAGCGTAACGGAGGAGTGCAAAGGTACGCTAAGTACGGTCGGAAATCGTACTGATAGTGCAATGGCATAAGCGTGCTTAACTGTGAGACCGACAAGTCGAACAGATGCGAAAGCAGGTCATAGTGATCCGGTGGTTCTGTATGGAAGGGCCATCGCGCAACGGATAAAAGGTACTCTGGGGATAACAGGCTGATACCGCCCAAGAGTTCCTATCGACGGCGGTGTTTGGCACCTCGATGTCGGCTCATCTCATCCTGGGGCTGTAGCCGGTCCCAAGGGTATGGCTGTTCGCCATTTAAAGAGGTACGTGAGCTGGGTTTAAAACGTCGTGAGACAGTTTGGTCCCTATCTGCCGTGGGCGTTGGAAAGTTGAGAGAGCCTGCTCCTAGTACGAGAGGACCGGAGTGGACGAACCTCTGGTGTACCGGTTGTCACGCCAGTGGCATCGCCGGGTAGCTAAGTTCGGAACAGATAACCGCTGAAAGCATCTAAGCGGGAAACTTGCCTCAAGATGAGCTTTCCCTGTTCCTTTAAGGAACCTAAAGGGCCGTTCAAGACTAGGACGTTAATAGGCGGGGTGTGAAAGCGCAGTAATGCGTGAAGCTAACCCGTACTAATCACCCGTGCGGCTTGACTCTATAACTCGATTACTTCTGCCTCTTTGTAGTACAAAACGGCTTTACCAGATTCGATAGCGCCTTTGAGCGCTATCCTCCTCTTTGGCCTGATGACCTTAGTGCGCTGGAACCACCCCTTCCCATCCCGAACAGGACCGTGAAACAGCGTCACGCCGATGATAGTGCGGATTACCCGTGTGAAAGTAGGGCATTGTCAGGCCACCCCATAGAAAAAGCCCCCCACCAGTTCCTGGTCGGGGGCTTTTTGCATGTGCTCCACTTTCCTCTCTCAAAGGTTGGTGGTGAGGCACGAACCCCAACACGCACACCACTTCCCTCTAATCCTGCCTGCCTGAGAGTCATGCATAGGTTTGATAATTGCTATGGCCGCATAGAGGCTCCTACCTCTCCACCACCCTTTAACCATCGCCTTTGGCCTGTATATGCAGGTTTTAAAAAGACCGTGGTCATCATGTTGGGGTTCGTTCCTCACCACCAACCTACGAGATGCATATATAAAAGGGTTCTATCCCACTCCACGCACTATAAGAGCATGGTAGGTTGGTGGTGACGAAGGAACCCCAACATGCACACCACTTCCCTCTAATCCTGCCTGCCTGAAAGTCATGCATAGGTTTGATAATTGCTGTAGCTGCATAGAGGTTCCTCCCTCAACACCCCTCTTTAATCATCGCCTTTGGCCTGTACATGCAGGTTTTAAAAGGACCGATGGTCATCATGTTGGGATTCCTTCGCCACCACCAACCTACCGTTCTTTGCTTTTCTTGTGATTGGTGGAGTTTGATAGAACCCTTTTATGAGGGTGCTGGAATCACCGTGTCCCGTCCTAAAATAGGTTGACAGTTTGTGATACGTTATTTGTAGTATGCAAATAGTTTGTTAAAGATGCCCGATGCACTTCGTCGGGCGTCTTGTATTGTAAAGAATGGTGTGGGCGTTCCTGGTTATAAATTTGTACGGACTGTTTAACCATATGGATCGCCTGGGCCAAATCGGCTGGACGTTGTAGCAGAAACTCCGTCTTAAGAATGCCATTGATACGCTCTGCCAGCGCATTTTGATAGCAATCGTATCCATCGGTCATCGAGCAAATCAAGCCATGGCGCTGGTGCAGTTGCTGATAAGAAGCGGAGCAATATTGAAGGCCACGGTCCGAGTGGTGAATCAATGGCTGCTGGGTTTCTCTGGCGCGGAGGGCTTTCTTCAGCGCCTGAATGACTGATTCAGTATGCAGACTATCATGCACGTGGTAGCCCACAATCTTCCGGGAATACGCATCAGTTACGAGGCTCAGATACACACACTGCTGAGCCGTTGGCAAGTAGGTAATGTCTGCCACCCACACCTGCTCGCACCCCGTTGGAATGACCTTCTGCTCTCCCGCTTTGAGTAGGTTGGGATGCCTACGGAAGCGGTGATGGCTATTTGTGGTCTTGTGATACGCCCGCTTTGGGCTTACTAGCAAGCGAGCATGGCGCAGGATAGCGAACAGGCCATCACGTCCTAATTTAATCCCCACCTGTTTTAGCTCAGGCCTGAGCAGATAGTGCAGCTTGCGCGTGCCTAACCGTGGTTGGCTCAATCGTGTGTGCGTCACCAATGCAACTATTTTATTGTTTCGCACTTCGCGCTGGCATGCTCTCTGGTGCTGCTGGTAATAAGCCTGACGGCTTATCCCCATGTAGCGGCAGGCCTGGATCACACTCAATCCCTGGACGCGTTTTTGCGCGATGACCTGCCGACTGGCTTTTTTACGATAGACACCCCGTAATCTTTTTTCAGAACATCGAGTACGGCTTCAAAGAACTGGGCCTTCCCATTCGCCTGTTTTAGTTGTTCCTCCAGCTCCTTGATACGCTGCTCGGGCGTAAGCAACAAGGGGGAATCGCTTTCCATTCTGGCTCCTTTCCCGCGAGATGAACTACCCCCGCTCCAATCTTGTCGACCGTGTTTGCGCAGCCATACCAGAACCGTTGATCGGCCTTGGATGCCATAGCGGCGCTGTGCCTGCTTATAGCTTAACTCGCCTTTTTCTATTTGGTCGACTATCGACAATTTAAAAGCCAGACTGTAATCCCTTTGCGTACGCTTTGTCTCTGATTCCATTTGACACTCCTTCTCTTGAAGAAAAATGTGTCAACCTATTTCAGGACGGGTCACCGCTATAAAAAAAGCCCCCTTCCATTCCTGGTCGGGGGCTTTTTGCATACACACCTATTTCCCTTCATCCCGGTAGGTTGGTGGTGCAATGGCATTCGGTTAAGTGTTGACCAGTACATAATTCGCTCACCTTCACCTAAAAATTCAACGGTTCTTAACGCTTCACTCGAAGCTGGCCTTTAGATAATTAGTCAAAAATAATAATCTTAAATACTAACCGAATGCCATTGGTTGGTGGGGAGGTACGAACCCCAACATGCATACTAAGTTTTATTCCGAAGATGGCATCTTTTGCCTAGTTCATGTCCTGGCGCATAGTTACTCTTTCTAAAATATCTGATAAGATTATTCTTATATATGTGATAAGATTATTCTTATTTTTTATGGAGGATAGCTATCCGCTCAACAGTAAAGAATAAATAAAATCAGAAAAAAGTCACTTCGGATTCTTAAAGAATTTTTCGGAATAAAGCTCAAGCAAGTTATTGATTAGCTGTACTTTTGGATTTCATGATCAATCACTCACTTGAGATTCTTATGCCGATAAAGCCCAATAACTCACTTACTACTAGTTCTGTGCCAAACACTGAGCAAGGCCTTGTTTTGCCAGAAGCCCCAGCAATTGCTCGGGTCAGCTTATCACCTACTCATTCAACTGCAGGGCCTTCCGTGCGATTATCTCCATTACCACCATTACCCCCTAATGCCCAACAAAATCCAATCGCTGCTCAGCAATCAAATGCACAGACTCGATTAAGACGTGCGGCAAGTGCAGCAGACCTGCTGGCCGATAATATTATTATTCAGCAACCCCAACGAGCAGCACCGATGTTAATGGCTGATGCTGCTCAACAGCTCATTAGACAGACAGGCTTAAGACGTGCGGCAAGTGCGGCAGACCTGTTTGCCGCTACTATTATTACTCAGCCACTCCGCCCGGCAACACCGATATTAAGTATGACTGATACTGCTCAACAGCCCGCTACACGGACTCTGACAAGACGTAGCAGCCTCGCGGAAATAGCTAGCACTTTTGTTACTACCGCTGCTGATGTTGCCAATATTTTTGCTGAGTCTTTTAGCATAGAGTGTTTTGGTGAAAGAGCGCGGGTACCCTCGGATGATGGCACTGAGCTTAATTTTTTAGAGTCAGCAACATCAGAGATTGAATATATAGAAATGCTTGAGCATTTAGGATCTCTCACCAAAGGAAAAATATTAACAGCTGCTAGCGAGTCTATCTCCGAATTAAAGGGGTATGCCAAATCAATGCGAGAAGACACAGTCGAATTTTTGAAGACTAATTCGCTATATGAAAGCATGGAGCTACAGCCAGATACAAATCCCACTGATAAGTCTATAGATAAAATACCAACAACCGCTAATGAGAAATTATTCGAGCTATTAATACGTCGGTGCCCAGAGCTGGATGAAAGGATTGAGGGATGGAAGGCAACCGGAGAGATGTCTGAATCTGAGATCATTGACCAATTAAAAGAAAAGCACCCAGATGAAACAAACGCTGTAATAAATGAACTACGCTATGATTTTCGTCGCGCAGGCTGTGTACGCTTTACTTTTATTGAAAGCCCTCACGTTGACAAAGGTAAAGCCTTAGGATTAGTACCTATTGAGCAGCTTTTTGGAACCTATGAGGCACCACCCAGCGGCTCTATTATGTTTGATGCGCATTGGGTACCTGCCGTTCCAGGGAAGGCAACCAGCTTAGTAGTGAAAATAGAAGGTCCTCCAATTATCCTCACCTCTCAATTAGGAGGATGCCGCGCCACAATAGCCACTAATCCGGGCAATGAAGCTGAAGTTGCGCTGCTACATATCCATGCCTTTGCAAACACTAGTGGTCTACCTGACAATGCTGCAGGCAAAGAAGCGCGTGAGAAAGAAGGGTTAGAGAAGTTACCCTTTTTAAGCCCTCGTATCCGCAAAATTTCTCAAACTTCTGATCATGAAAAGACGGCCCATCAATATGGGGGAGAAAAGGGAATTGGCGAAGGGGTCAATGTAGTTTTGCTTCGTGATAAAGATTCAGCAAAGTGGAATACTTATGTGCAACATACTGTCGTAGAAGAAAAAAATCTTATTCCAAATCAAACTTACACTGGTGTGGAAAAGCTTGGGTTATTTAAGAGTGACTCTGGAGTGACAGAGCTTGGAAGAGCCAATGATAGCCCCCAAAAAGAGCTATTAGAGATCGAGTGGCTCGATAATACGGCACTTGCGCAAATGCGCGAGGAATTTGCTTCTATGCAGGCATGATCATAAAACCAACGTTAACTTAAGCGCCTATCTACACACTATCTAAAAGGCGGCCAGTCAAGGAAGGGCCGCCGTTAGGTAAATTTTAAGTGTTCTATTAAGCCTTGCAAAAAGGATTTCTGCTTTGGGGTATTTGCCTTCATTGCATCTGATAAGCACCCGAGGATTTCAAAATATTTTTTCTTTTCGGCTACCGCCAAATCGGCTGAAGTTGGGGTTGCCTGATACTTAAGAAGCAATTCAACCATAGCAAGCGAGCCTTTATTAACGGCCATAGAGAGCGGGGATTGCAATTTTTCGTCTTGAATATCTGGTTTTGCTCCACTCTCCAATAAGAGACGCGCAGTATTAGTTTGACCACTTGAGACAGCATGATGTAGCGGTGCGCGTTGTGTAACACTATTGATATGCTTTTGTGCACCGTGCTCAAGCAGCCATTTGATTAGGTTTATGTTGCCACCCAGCACTGCAAAGCTCAAAATCCTTCGATCTGTTTCAAGCTGCTTATGGAGATCAATACCACTCCCAAAAGTGAGCTTCTGAAAAAATTCAAAGTAACCATAGCGTGCTGCCCAATGATAGGGCATCAGCCCCACATCATCTTGTTGCGTGATCGCTACCTGCTCATCGAATAGTAATTCTGCCAACCTAGGATTTCTATTTTTTAAAACAATATGCCAAAGATTTTCATTTTTATGATTGGGTAAATGAACATCAGCACCGTGGCTAATTAATTCTTTAAACTTATCTATACGATCAGCTTTACAAGCGCTCCAATGCAAAGGAAGAGATATTGGCTGGTAGTTATTAGTAGCAGCTTGATTATCAAAATTAAAGCTTGGTATATTAGCGAATAACCTACTCTCCAGCATCAGGCCTTTACTATCCTCTAGATCTTCCTCTAAAGCACGTACTAACCCTCCTGCAATATGTTCACCAGGAATCGCTAAGAAATTTTGCCATTGTTCCTCTGTCAGATCGAATCGCGCTAACTCGATTAATACCTCGTCACGTAACAGATGCTGAGCATGTAAGGGGAGATTAACAAGAGCATTACCTCTCTCTTGTGATAATAATGCTACCTCGGCAAGATCTTTTATCCTTCGCTCAGAAAATGGTTTTGCTAGCATAGCCAGCAGCGCTAAAAAATAAGCTTGCGTAATCTGCTCGTGTGCCTTCCCGATTAAGTGCTTGATTACAGCGCTACGTTTAGAAATAACCACCATCGCTTTCTTGGCCTCAAAAGGGTGGTCTGGTGGATAGTTTAATTTTGTGCTCAATACTGCTTGAATATGCTGCATATATTGATTAAAACAAGCAAGGGCAGCTTTTGACACCAGTGCAAAACTTACTAACTCAGACCAGCGCAATTCACGAAAAGTAACCTTTTTGGTATCAACGGGCACATCAAGAAAACGGCAAAGCACAGTGCTGTTACTGTGCTGGTAGCGTTGTTCATGCGCTATAGCATTTGCATAGCAAGCGTGATTAGGTGAAGAAATAGAAGAGGATCTAGACATTTACTTTATCGCTTGAAGTTGAATTAGGCAGGTATTCAAAAAGACAGTGGTATGCATGTTGGGGTTCCTTCGTCACCACCAACCTACCATTCTTTGCTTTTCTTGGGGTTGGTGGAGCGTGATAGAACCCTTTTATATACGCATTTCAGTAGGTTGGTGGTGGGGTACAAACCCCAACATGCAAGCCACTTCCCTCTAATCATGCCTACCTGGGAGTCATGTATTGGTTTAATAATTCTTATGACACCCCACTAATGCCTCAATTTCTGCAACTGTAACAGGTACATCGCGGCTTAGCAGTTCGCAGCCTTTTTCGGTAACTACTGCATCATCTTCAATTCGAATTCCAATATCCCAATACTCTTCAGGTATGTCGGCTGCAGCGCGCACGTATAGCCCAGGCTCTATGGTGAGGACCATATTTTTTTGTAGGCGAATCCAAGGATGTTGATTATCTTTTCCTCGTGGCGCTTGAAGATCCCGGTATAGGCCACAGTCGTGTACATCTAAGCCGAGCCAGTGGCTGGTTTTATGCATATAAAAGCGTTTGTAAGCTTCTTTTTCAATGGCGTCTTCTAGGCTGCCATATTTATCTGAGGGAAGTAGGCCGGTATCTAGTAAGCCTTGGGTGAGTATGCGTAATGCGGCTTCATGCGGTTCATTAAAGCTGGCACCGGGCTGTGTAGCATCAATTGCTGCTTGTTGAGCTGCTAATACGATTTCATAGAGTGTGCGTTGGGGTTTGGAGAAACGACCATTGACTGGGAAGGTACGGGTGATATCGGCTGCGTAGCTATCTAATTCACAAGCTGCATCGATAAGTACCATATCTCCGACGCGTGCTTCGGCTGTGCCTGCAAGATGGTGTAGCACGCACGCATTAGGTCCTGCTGCGACGATGGAGGAATAGGCTGTAGATTGGCTGCCATGGCGTCGAAATGTATAGAGTAATTCTGCTTCTAATTCGTATTCACGTATGCCTGGATAGCATTTTTCCATTGCGCGCAGATGTCCCTGTGCAGAGATGCGTGCAGCACGGCGCATTAAATCGATTTCATGAGGGTGTTTGATTGCGCGCATGGGGTCTAACAGCGCGGTTATATCGTATACAACAGAAGGTGCCCGGCGCCCAGTGCGATTTTTTTGTGCAGCAGCTGCAAGCCAGCGCCGCATATTCTTATCTAGTGTGTGAGACTGCCCAAAGGCATAGCAAATTGCAGGAGCCTTTGCTAGCAATACAGGCATTTCTTGATCGAGTGTTTCAATGGAGTGGGCCTCATCTACTCCTAATGCATCGCGGGCTGCATGAGGTCCGAAACGAAAACCATCCCATATTTCACGCTCTTCATTTTTAGGGCGGCAAAATAAAATACTGGAGGGGGCTTCTTTTTCTGCACTCGCATCCAGTACCAGCATGGCTTCAGGTTCGGTAAAACCGGTGAGGTAATAAAAGTAGCTATCATGCCGGTAAGGATGATCGGTATCTCGGCTACGCGTACGCTCTGGCGCCGTAGGGATGATGGCCAAAGCGCCTTTGCAAGTATTGCGCAATATTTCCAATACTTGCTGACGTCGCTCTATATAAATAGTGCGCATATCAGAGGGCGATAGCGAGGATTCATTGAGTGGCTGTATATGCATTAAAAAAGATCCTGGCTCCATTTTTTTATAAAGAACGGTAGGTTGGTGGTGACGAAGGAACCCCAACATGATGACCACGGTCCTTTTAAAACCTGCATATGCAGGATTACAAGCCGGTAGTGCGCATGTTGGGGTTCCTTCGTCACCACCAACCTACATGCTTTTATACGCCTTTTATTTGTTTTCTTGGATTTCTAGGCATTGTTTGTAGGTCTGTTCTAGCGTTTCTGGTGAACTTGCGCGCAAGCCTAAATCTCGTAGATGGCCATCGTGCACTCCATATACCCAAGCATGTACTGTCAGAGATTGACCTCGTTCCCAAGCATCTTGCACGATGGTGGTACTGCATACGTGCACCGCTTGTTCAATGGCGTTGAGCTCAACGAGTCGCGCATGTTGATCAGCTCCTTGTGCGCAACGCTCCAGAAGTGTGTGATGTTGGTCGTGTACATCCTGAATATGCCGAAGCCAGTTGTCTGCAAGTCCAATACGCTTACTGACAAGCGCAGCGCCAACTCCTGAGCAGCCGTAATGGCCTACCACCATAATATGGCGTATTTGAAGCACTTCCACAGCAAATTGGATAACAGATAAGCAATTTAAGTCAGTATGTACGACTACATTGGCAATATTGCGATGCACAAATACTTCGCCAGGAGGCAAGCCAGTAATTTGGTTCGCGGGGACGCGTGAATCGGAGCAGCCTATCCAAAGGTATTGCGGTTTTTGCTGGTCTTTTAGGCGTGTAAAGTACTCTGGGTCTTCCGCTTGCATTTTTGCAACCCATTGCTGATTGTTTTCAAACAAGTGCTGCAGCGGACTAAGGGTGTTGCAATCAATGTGATCGAGTGGTGGAGTAAAAGCCATAAGTAGTTTTAATCCTATGTAATGCTAAATATAAAAAAGAATAAAAAGTGTCATACATTATTTATTGATGTTACGCATATTATGGAACGGCGAATTACTGATAGCAAAGCGCAAAGATTAAAAGACGGTGGTGTGCATGTTGGGGTTCCTTCGTCACCACCAACCTACCATTCTTTGCTTTTCTTGTGGTTCGTAGGGTTTGATAGAACCCTTTTACATAGGCATCTCGGTAGGTTGGTGGTGACGAAGGAACCCCAACATGCGCACTACCGTCTTTTTGAATATCTGCGTAACAATAGGTAGGCATACCTAAAAGTAAGGTGTGTATACAGGCCAAGGCCCTGGCATACATTCCAAGAAAAGTCTATTTCTGCTTGTTTCGAACTGCTAATACAGGGATTTTTAGCCAACCTAAGTCTGTCAGAATAGGTAAGCCTGCAAGTAGGCCGAGTGTTACCGCAAACGCAACAATCGAGTGAAATCCTGCATAAATAAAATTAAAGGTTCCTAGTGCCCCACCTAAAAAAAACATACCTAACAAAGAGAGCAGTAGGCTCAATTTTTGAGGGTTGGGCTCGCTGAATTGGATATGAGGAGGGTGGACTATATGCATGCTTGGCTGGATTATTTTTGCAAATAGCCCTTTGCCCAATTCCATACCCAGATCCGTTACTAAACCCGTGATATGCGTAGTGCGTATTTCAGCATGTGACATCGTGGTGATGGTAGCGTTTTGTAATCCCATAACAAAACAGAGCAGGCTAATGGTGCCCAGTATAAAAATGCCTTCATACGATTGTAAGGAATCTCCCATTAGCCCAAGTAAGCCTAGAAGAAAAGCTTCTAGTAGTAGAGGGATGGCGTAGAGGCTTTCTAAGCGCTTTTGTGTGGACGAAATAATTAAAACCGTAGAAGCAGCCGCTCCTGCTCCAAAAGAAAGAAGCGCACATAGGCCCGATAAAGCTAAATCAAGTTGCCCTCCTACCAGGCTATCTGCAAGCTGTGCAACTACCCCAGACATATGCCCTGTGTATTGTTCAACAGCTAAAAAAC
The DNA here is from genome assembly GCA_031963225.1 of Mycoavidus cysteinexigens. Lineage (GTDB taxonomy): Bacteria > Pseudomonadota > Gammaproteobacteria > Burkholderiales > Burkholderiaceae > JASSUD01. The sequence goes on along the minus strand of JASSUD010000014.1, from coordinate 8,658 downwards.
CGCTTGCATTGATTACCCCAGCAAGTAATGCCAAAAACAGAGCGAGGTGACGATTTGCAGGCCGACTGCGTGTTTTGCCTGTGAGTGAATAAATATAAAAAAAGGCTGTAGCAGGGGAGGGCATCATTCAAGAAATGGTGGGGTAAATAAAGAAGACTACTCTTCCAAAAATAAAGCTTGTAGATCGTTCAAAAAACGGTATCCAAGAGGAGAGGGAGCAATATGTTGATGTGTGCGAGTTAATAAGCCGCGAGATTCTGCAAGATCCAGTTTTGTGTTGATTATACTGAGCGGCAAGCCTGTTCGTTCTGTAAAAAAATGGGGCGCAAAACCTTCCCCAAGACGCAAGATATTAAGCATAAATTCAAACGCAAGCTCTGTAGATTTAACCTCGTGCTCTTCTTGGATAGGCAAACCTGCTTTGCAGTGATCCATGTACGCTATAGGCTGTTTATGGCGCACTTGTCGCACAATCTTGTTTGAGAAAGACAGTTTGCTATGTGCTCCTGCGCCAATCCCCAAATAGTCTCCGAAGCGCCAGTAATTAAGGTTATGTTTGCAGGTTTGACCAGGTTTTGCATAGGCAGAAATTTCATAATTTTGGTAACCAGATTGTGCCAACCGTATAGGAATCCAGGCTTGCATATCTGCACAGAGCTCATCATCTGGAACTGGGGGCGGATACTTCGCAAACCACGTATTAGGCTCGATGGTGAGATGGTAGAGCGATAAATGCGGGGAGTCATAGCTTAGTGCGCGCTCAACCTCTTTTTTACACTCCTCCATGCTTTGGCCAGGTAAGCCAAACATCAGATCCAAATTAAAATTTTTAAAGATACGTTTTGCGCAGCTTAGCGCTTCATGCGCTTCTTCTGCATTATGCGTGCGCCCTAGCGCTGCGAGTTTTGCATCATCAAAACTCTGAACCCCCACGGACAAACGGTTAATACCGCTGGCCCGAAATTGGCTAAATTTTTCAGCTTCAAATGTACTAGGGTTGGCTTCTAGAGTGATTTCTGCAGTGGGCTCTAAGGGGACGCGTGCTCGAATATCGGATAGCAAACGGTCTACTCCCGCAGCCGACAAAAGGCTAGGTGTTCCTCCTCCGATAAAAATACTATGGACTGTACGACCCCAAATTAATGGTAGTGCATGTTCAAGATCGGCGCGTAGCGCATCCAGATAGGCATCCTCAGGGAAATTAGGCGCAGAGCTTGGGCTGGCATTTTCGTTAGTAGGTAAGTTTTTACCAAAATGTATGGTTTGCGTCCCTTTTTCTTGCCATGTGTGCGAATTGAAGTCGCAATAAGGGCATTTTCGAATACACCAAGGAAAATGGACGTATAGAGATAAAGGAGGCAGTGTTGTGAAATGAATCTGCCCAGGTGCCAAAACCGGTTTGGCAGTAAAAAATGAAGTCATGCTGCTCTATTGGATGATGTAGGGGCGGAGGTAGGAGCAAAACGTTCTCGTAATGCTGCTATCCACTGTGTGCAAGCCTGTGCCCGGTGGCTGTACCTATTTTTGGCTGGCGCATCCAGTTGTGCCGCGGTTTGGCCCAGTGTTGGGATATAAAACACCGCGTCATACCCAAATCCACCGCTACCTGCGCCTGCTTGAGCAATTTCACCCCACCAGCGTGTGCAGGTAATAAGCGGTTCAGGATCCTCTGCATGTAGCACAAAAGCCAGCGCGCATACGTAATAAGCCGTGCGATTGGCATGGGGGACGAGTTCCTCCATAAGCCGCAATGCATTCGCTGCATCTTTGCTCGTGCGTGATGGAAAGCCCCATCTCTTTTGATCAGACTCTGCTGCTAAGCTTGCATACCGTGCGGAATGTACACCAGGCGCACCTTGGAGCGCGGGCACACATAAACCTGAATCGTCTGCTAGTGCAGGTAAGCCCGTGATGCGCGAGGCATGTCGAGCTTTCGCTAATGCATTTTCAACGAAGGTGGGATGGGGTTCTTGTGCTTCAGGCACGCCTAGTGCACTTTGACTGATCAGTGTAATAGCAGGTGCTTCAGCGCACGTTGCATTTAAAGGAGCGTTAAGTAGCGCTTGAAATTCTTTTAATTTGCCTGCGTTATTAGACGCGAGGACGATAGTGCTCGGCCAATGCATATATCTATCATCTGCGGTAGAGGGAGGGACTAAATCGGGCTCGAGCCCGGTCATAGCGGCAGCTGTCATGGCGTTACAATCCTATTGGCTCAGGGCAGACCCTGAATAAAAAAGTGTTTTTCACATTAGGGCATGCCCTAGTTCATATGCTCAAAGACCTAGGGCGGCTTTTTGCAATCCAATTACCTGTTCTATACCGGTTTGTGCAAAATCAAGCATGCCTAAAAGCTGGGTGCGAGAAAAAGGATATTGCTCTGCGGTCCCTTGTATTTCAATAAGATGGCCTTCGCTGGTCATGACGATATTCATATCCGTATCACACTGCGAATCTTCGTCGTAATTGACATCTAACAAAGGCGTGCCATTCAAAATGCCTACAGATACTGCGGCGACCCAGTGGTTTACTAAACCATTTTGAAGGGGCCAAAGGCTAGCTTTTTGATCAGCAAGTGGAGCCACTGCTGCAGACTCTGCGTTCGGTACCGCCTCCATTGGAGCAAGAGTCATCAGTGCTTCATAGGCTGCTACAAAAGCACCCGTAATGCTTGCAGTGCGTGTGCCACCATCTGCTTGAAGCACGTCGCAATCGATGTGTAAGGTACGAGGTCCCAGCGCTTTAAGGTTAAAAGCAGTGCGAAGTGAGCGGCCAATAAGCCGTTGAATTTCTTGTGTGCGTCCGGTCGCTTTGCCTTGCGTCACTTCCCGGCGCGTACGGGTGCGCGTAGCACGTGGGAGCATGCTGTATTCAGCTGTGAGCCACCCTTGCCCGCTCTCACGTAAAAAATCGGGTACGCCATTAACCAAGCTAGCATTGCACAATACTTTGGTATCACCATACTCAACCAATACAGAGCCTTCTGGATAGGCGCTATAGCCGCGTGTGAAACGTATAGGGCGCAATTGGTGTGCCTCGCGTTTATCAGAGCGGGTGGTGGAAGAGGAGGGGGGCAATGAGGTGGAAGTGTTCATAGGGCAGAGTGCGAATCAAAAATAGGAGCGGAAAGAGCATTTTTACACACTCTTCTAGTGAGCGAACCTTATCCGTTTGTCTAGGACCTATTTATCAAGGTTTAAAGGCATCTATTTTATGGATTCTGTGCGTGTCAGGGAGATAAAGATGAATGGATTTTTAGGGGCCGCTGCTAAGATGTGATAATTTGTCGTTCCCGTATATTTTTTAGTGGCGGTATTTTTTGATATGGACCCTTTGGGGTAATTGAAGATACGCCCGAATGCTGACTTTGCTTTTTCGTTTTTGACCGACATGATACAGCCCACCTTGCAATCTTCTAGAACGGTATTCATTATCGTGGCGCCCTCCGGGGCGGGTAAGTCAAGCTTGGTGAATGCATTATTATCGCAGGACCCTGACCTGCGCCTATCCGTCTCCCACACCACGCGTGCGCCTCGTTTGGGGGAAATAGACGGGCAACATTACCATTTCGTAGATCTCCCCACTTTTGAAGGATTGTGTGAGCAAGGTGTTTTTTTAGAAACCGCAGAGGTGCACGGACACTATTACGGCACTTCGCGCGATGCTATTGAATCTTGTAGGCGGCAGGGCCACGATGTGGTGTTAGAAATTGACTGGCAAGGGGCACAGCAAATCCGGCGTACTTTTACAGGTGCGGTGAGTGTATTTATTTTGCCTCCCTCCTTTGACGCGTTACAGTCACGTTTACAAAAACGTGGCCAAGATACACCCAATGTGATTGCGCGGCGCCTATTGGCTGCTGGAGGGGAAATTGCCCATGCAAATGAGTGTGATTACGTGGTGATTAACGATGTTTTTGACCATGCGCTAGAAGCACTCAAAGCTATTGTGGCTGCGGCCCGATTTCGTTTTACAGCACAACAAGTTCGGCATGCAGAGCTGTTTGCAGAGCTTGGAATACACGGTTAACTTTTAATCCGCCTTTTTTTAGCAATTTTTGGACTGTTTTTTCGGTTTTTTTGCTTGCACTTTTGGGGTTAGCCTAGCCCGCAGAAAAAGGGACTGGACTTTCTCCGGTAGAATAGCCTCCGAATGGTAGCGTGTGCTCTAACTATTACGCGTGCTTTAGCTCTATTTGCAAGGCGCGCCATAGACTCAACGCTTTTGATAATATATTTGAAATTTTAAGGAAATCTCCCCATCATGGCTCGAATTACCATTGAAGATTGTCTAGAAAAAATTGACAATCGCTTTGACGTAGCACTCATTGCAGCGCTCTATGCCCGTTTTAATCGCGGCGCGTTGACGCAACAACAGCAACAAGGAAAAAATACCAATAAGCCTGCTGTAAATGCACTAAGAGCCGTTGCAAGTGGGGTAGCAGGTACCGAAATGCTTTTGAAAATTCCCCTTTAAAACGCTTACCTTAAACTAGAACATTTACCGTGGCGCGTAAGTACCTCAATGCGGTTTTCGAACATTCCCTGCGGCACCTATTTGGGCCAACAGCGATGCCAGAACAGCCTCGCCAGGAGAATTCAGTTTCTATTGCGCCATTGATCGCGCAAGTAAGCTCCTATGTAAAAAAAACAGAAATCAAAGAAATCAAGGCGGCTTTTAAATTTGGTGATGAAGCGCATTTAGGACAATATCGTCAGAGCGGCGAGCCCTATATCACGCACCCCGTCGCGGTGGCGGAAATTTGCGCGAATTGGAAGCTCGATGCGCGGGCAATCATGGCAGCATTGCTGCACGATGTGATTGAAGATCAGGGCGTTACCAAAGCAGAATTAACCGAGCGTTTTGGCTCGGAAGTGGCTGAGTTGGTGGACGGCCTGTCCAAGCTTGACAAAATGGAGTTCCGCAGCAAAGAAGAAGCGCAGGCTGAGAATTTCCGCAAAATGCTGCTGGCGATGGCACGTGATGTGCGCATTATTTTGATTAAGCTCGCAGATCGCCTGCACAATATGCGCACCTTAGGCGCCGTGCCTGCTGAAAAACGGCAGCGAGTTGCACGTGAAACAATGGATATTTATGCCCCCATTGCCTACAGGCTGGGGCTTAATAAAACCTACCAAGAATTACAAGAAGCCTGTTTTGAAAATTCCCATCCCCAGCGCTACGCCACTCTCTCAAAAGCACTACAAGCCTCACGCATTACCCATCAAGAAGGCATTGAGAAAATTTTAGACACTGTAGAGCGTGCTCTAAGTGATTCCAAAATCAATTTCTCTGTGAGCGGCCGAGAAAAAACGATCTGTAGCATTTACAAAAAAATGCGGGTCAAACATATCTCTTTTTCAAATGTGCTCGATCGCTATGGTTTTCGAGTTATCGTGGAATATGCACTAGAGTGCTATCAATGCCTTGGGGTGTTGCACAGCCTCTACAAGCCTATGCCTGGGCATTTTAAAGACTATATTGCCGTTCCTAAGGTGAATGGCTATCAATCCTTACACACTACCGTGCTCGGGCCGCAGGGAACCCCCATAGAATTTCAAATCCGCACCCGTAAAATGCATGAAGTTGCTGAATCGGGTGTGGCAGCGCACTGGCTTTACAAACAAGGTAAGGCAGAGGCAAACGATATGCAGGAGCGCGCCCATCAGTGGCTCAAATCGCTGCTAGATATTCAATCTGAATCAGGGGACGCAACGGAATTTTTTGAACATGTTAAAGCAGATCTTTTCCCTGATGCGGTCTATGTCTTCACCCCAAAATCCAAAATAATGGCATTGCCGCGCGGCGCTACGGCTTTAGATTTTGCCTATGCTATACATAGCGATTTAGGTAATGAATGCGTAGCGATTCGCATTAATAATGAACTCCTGCCACTACGCACCCCGCTTGAAAGTGGGGATGTGATTCATGTTATTACTGCCCCTTATTCAAAGCCCAACCCCACTTGGTTAAGTTTTGTGCGTACAGGCAAAGCGCGTGCCGCTATTCGCCACTACCTTAAAACTATGCACTTGCAGGAATCAATTAATCTGGGCCAACGTTTATTAGAGCGTGCGCTCAAAACCTATGGCTTTGATTTAGCGCAAGTCAATGCAGAAATATGGGAAAAATTAGCGCAGTGGACAGGCAATACCAGCAACGATGAAATCTTCGCTGACATAGGCCTAGGGCGACAAGTTGCCGCTGTGATGGCAAAACGTATCGCCGTGCTAGAGCATGAAAAAGCGCATGCAGCAAACGACGCGCTGGAAAATAGCGAAGGGGAGCGCGTAGTCGATAGTGTCAGCAATAATGCATTACCCACCGTGCACGCTATACCTATTGCCAAAGTAAGCCCAGTAGGAATTACCGGTACAGAAGGCATGTCTGTACAACTCTCTGCCTGCTGCCGCCCCATTCCTGGTGACGATATTATGGGGTATATCGGTATAGGCCTTGGCATGGCTATTCACACCACAGATTGCCGAGTGGGGCAGCGTATCCACCAACGTGATCCAGAGCGTTGGATCGATGTAGTCTGGGAGACTCAAACCGGGCCTACAGGCCGACTATTTGATGTATCAATCAAAGTCCTAGCCTATAAAGCAAAAGGAGCGCTCGCACGCATCACAGCAGACATTACTGCAGCGGATGCCAATATTGCCCATATTGCTATGGACGAAGAAGCGCGCTCCGATACCTCGCACGACACCGCCGTCTTGCGTTTGATGATTCAAATACAAGATCGTATTCACCTAGCCAAAGTGATGCGACACCTTCGTGCAAATGCAGAGGTATTGCGTATAGCTCGTGAAAAGCCGGGAGCAGATCCGCTTGGTAGATTTGAATACGTTGGGTAGTGTTGAACGTTCTACCGAACGTCTACCTTGTAGGCTGAAACAACTTGACCGTTTTAATGCCATGCGCATCAAAATGTAAAATTTCCATTCTGCAGCCATTGATCTCTAGGCTCACATCACCCTCTGGAATATCGCGCAAGGTTTCAAGAATAAGGCCATTTAATGTTTTAGGCCCACTGGTTTTATGGCCGCTTTGAGTCATGGGCCCACTGAGCGGAAAATGCAGAGTAAGCTCGCGGTTGAGCTCTCGCAGCGAGGCACTGCCTGGCACGATACATTCTCCTGCCTCATTCCAGCCGGTACGTGGGTCGGTTATGCGGGGCAAAGAGGTGGTAAATTCTCCAATAATCTCTTCGATAATATCTTCAGGAGTTACTAGCCCCTGTACCTCCCCATACTCATCTACTACCAAGCCCATACGTTGACGATGTTCTTGAAAGTACTGCAATTGCTGCAATACAGGTGTGCCGCTAGGGACAAAGTAGGGAGTAGAGAGGCATTCGCGTAGCGTTTGGTGTGTGAGTTCTCTATGATGCAAGGTAGCTAATGCCTTGCGCACATGTAAAACACCTACCATTTGATCGATATCCCCCTGATATACCGGCAGCTGATTGTGATAGCAGGTTTCTAACTGACCGAGTAGAGCTTCCAGTGGCATCTCCAAATTCAGCGCCTCTATACGTGTGCGCGGGACCATCACATCGTCTACAGAAATATTTTCAAGATCAAAAAGATTGAGCAAGATGCTCCGAGGCTTATGCGGCATAAACCCGCCTGACTCCAGCACCAAGGTACGTAACTCATCTTTGGAGAGCCGCGCCTCAGGCGCATTGCGCGTATTAATACGCAAAACCCATAAAATAGCAGAGGCAAAACTATTGGTGAGCAGCAAAAGAGGGCTTGCAACACGCATCAATGGGCTAATGACCAAGCTCGCAGGCAATGCAATTTTCTCGGGGTAAGTGGCCCCCACAATCTTAGGCGTAATCTCGCTAAAGATAATAATCAAAAAAGCAATCACCCCCGTACTGACCGACAACACCCATCCTTCTCTACCAAAGGTATGAATAGCAATCGAAGTCGTAATAACGGGAATGATAGTATTGACCAAACTATTGCCAACCAACACCAAACTGAGCACCTGCTCAGTTTCTGCCAGCAAAGCTTGCGTTTGCCGAGCACCCAGGCGATTTTGCTTAACCAGATGTTTGAGCCGATGACGATTAATAGCCATCAGCGAAGTCTCAGAAATAGAGAAAAAAGCCGATACCATCAACAACACCACAATCCCGCCAATCTGCACCCAGATAGACGAAAAAGCGGAAGAAAAAAAATCGAAAAAAGAGCTCACGTGGAATAAGTAATGGTGGAAAGGATGGGACTATAACAGAGCTTCTCAGAACACGCCCCCACCCAATTAAATCGGCTATAAGGCCGTAGGTTGGTGGTGGGCAACGTTCCCCAACATGCGTACCACCTACCTTTAATCATCGCTTTTGGCATGCGCATGCAGGTTTTAAAAGGGCCGTGGTATGCATGTTGGGGTTCGTGCCCATAAGCGCTAACGTAAAATACTGAAGGTATAGTATCGTAGTCGTTTTGCGTAAAAAAGCTAAAAGTCTGCGAGCATGAATGGGTAATGAAAGTAACGGAATAGATGAAACTTTGGAATGGCTAAAAGCAGACTGGGATGTAATAAAAGGGCTATTGCCAGAAGGGTGGGAAGCAGCAGCCCGTGAGACCGGAGCGGTGTCTCGATATCGAATTTTTGGTAGTGCTGAGCAATTGCTCCGAGTGC
>JASSUD010000051.1:0-22409 GCA_031963225.1 Mycoavidus cysteinexigens | reverse complement strand
ATGCATACCACCGACTTTTAACTTTGCTTTTGACAATTTACAAGCAGGTCTTCAAGAGGGTCGTGGTTGGGTGTTGGGGTTCGTACCTCACCGCCAACCTACAATGAACGGTAGGTTGGTGGTGACGCAGGAACCCCAACATGCATACCACCGACTTTTAACTTTGCTTTTGACAATTTACAAGCAGGTCTTCAAGAGGGTCGTGGTTGGGTGTTGGGGTTCGTACCTCACCGCCAACCTACAATGAACGGTAGGTTGGTGGTGACGCAGGAACCCCAACATGCATACCACCGACTTTTAACTTTGCTTTTGACAATTTACAAGCAGGTCTTCAAGAGGGTCGTGGTTGGGTGTTGGGGTTCGTACCTCACCGCCAACCTACAATGAACGGTAGGTTGGTGGTGACGCAGGAACCCCAACATGCATACCACCGACTTTTAACTTTGCTTTTGACAATTTACAAGCAGGTCTTCAAGAGGGTCGTGGTTGGGTGTTGGGGTTCGTACCTCACCGCCAACCTACAATGAACGGTAGGTTGGTGGTGACGCAGGAACCCCAACATGCATACCACCGACTTTTAACTTTGCTTTTGACAATTTACAAGCAGGTCTTCAAAAGGGTCGTAGTTGGGTGTTGGGGTTCCTTCGTCACCCCAACCTACGAGTAGGCATAGTGTTTAGGGCGGTATGTATGCCTTTTATTAATTGATCATTCTCTTCTGGTCGGCCTATGGTTAGGCGTAAGCACTGGTGTAGCAGCGGGTGAGCTGCGCTTACATTTTTAACTAAAATACGTTGTTTAAGTAGCGATTCAAAAATAAAAGAAGCATCGGGCACACGTACTAGTAAAAAATTCCCTGCACTTGTATACACCGTAATCGCTTTTCCCACCTCAGACTGCGCGCTCAGTGCTGCACTCAAACGTGCACGTTCAGCACATAACTGTTGCGCCTGCGCATTTAAAACATCGATGTGGTCTAGTGCATAACTCGCAGCAATTTGTGTTAGTACATTAATATTGTAGGGGGGGCGCACTTTATCTAACTGGGTAAGCCACTGCGGTGAGCCAGCAAGATAACCTAAGCGAATACCCGCTAGTCCTAACTTAGAAAAAGTGCGCATCAGGAGTACATTGTCAAACTCCTGCAAACGCGGCATCCAACTAGTAGGCGAAAAAGGGCCATACGCCTCATCAATCACCACCAAACTTGAAGGAGCAGCACGGATAAGCTGCTCTATTTCAGCCTCGTTATACAAAGTACCTGTGGGGTTATTGGGATTGGCTAGAAAAATAAGTGCAGGAGCATGCTCTTTAATCGCAGCCTGCATCGCCACTTGATCCAAGCTAAAGTCTGGTAAAAGCGGCACGCCAATAAACTCTATCTGTGCTTGACGCGCGAGCAGTTCAAACATTACAAAACCAGGCACAGGGGCTATAACCTTTGCACCCGGCTTCGCACATGCCACCATTAAAAGACTAATAATTTCATCCGAACCATTGCCTAGCAACACGTCACATCCCGGTGCTATATGCATGGTCTGTTTTATTTTTTCGATAAGTTCCAGCGGGCGAGGAGCCGGGTAACGATTCAATGCAGCTTCCCCTAAACGCTGACCCAACTCCTGCGCTAGCGTAGCGGGTAGCGTGAACGGATTTTCCATTGCATCAAGCTTAATAAAGCCTTCGGCACAAGGTACAGCGTAGCTGGAAGCTTCGAGAATATCTGTACGGATCAAAGTATGGGGTGAGCAGCGCATAATTTTCACAAAAGAAGGTCGTCCTGCATATTGGCCAGGGCAACATCGAAAAGACTGACGTCGGCTTGCGCTAACCCCGTGTGTTCCGACAGCGTACGCCGCCAATGGCGAGCGCCTGAACAACCATGATACAGACCCAATACATGGCGTGTAATAGCGCCCAAATAGGTCCCGCGTTGGAGTTCCTGATCGGCATAGGCTTTGAGTTGTTCAACAATCTCTGCACGCGTGTTAGGCACGCTATTGTTTTGGTTTACAGACGGTATAGTGTTAGCTAGGTCTGCATGGGGGTGTGCATCCAAGCGCTCTGGGTAAAACCAAGAATCCACTTGCGACAATATCCACGGAGTATGGTACGCCTGCCGCCCTAGCATCACGCCATCCACATGGCACAGATGGGTTTTCGCCTCTTCTAGCGTAGTCACGCCGCCATTTAAAATAATAGTGAGATGAGGGAAATCGCGTTTTACCCGATACGCATATTCATACTTCAGCGGCGGAATTTCGCGATTTTGCTTGGGATTGAGCCCTTTTAAAACGGCCTTGCGCGCGTGAACGATAAAAGTATCGCACCCTGCCTCTGCTACGGTCCCAATAAAATCTCGCAAAAAGCCATAGTCCGATTCACTAGGTTGCGCTTGTTGGGCAACGGTTTTATCCAATAGGGTGTCACGCTGCGCAATACCGATGCGATGCTTAACGGTAATAGGCAAATCCGATGCTTCACGCATAGCTTGAACGCACTGTGCAACAAGCTTTGGCTCGTCCATTAAACACGCACCAAACGATCCGCGTTGCACGCGCTCAGAGGGGCAACCGCAATTCAGATTGATTTCATCATATTGCCACTCTCGGGCTAATCGCGCGCAGTGTGCTAGGTCTTTTGGATCACTTCCACCGAGTTGTAGCGCCAGAGGATGTTCTTGTGGATTGCATGCAAGGTGGCGAGCAATATCTCCATGTAATAGTGCTCCGCTCGTAACCATCTCGGTATACAAGCGTGCTTTATGAGTAAGCAAGCGGTGAAAGAACCGGCAATGCCGGTCTGTCCAATCCAACATCGGCGCCACACAGATACGGTGACTTCCTTCTTCTAGTTTGGTGGTATTTAATGTGTGACTCATGTGGTTTTTTGCTTAACCAGCGTTACATCCCAAAATGGGAGTAGGTTGGTGGTGAGGTACGAACCCCAACATAATGACCAACGTCCTTTTAAAACCTGCATATGCAGGCCAAAAGCGATGATCAAAAGTCGGTGGCGCGCATGTTGGGGTTCCTTCGTCACCACCAACCTACGAGAAATTGCAATGAATGCGTGTTACCAAAGGTAAAACATAAGGACCCAAGCGCTATTGGCCCAAGCCAGCGCTAGAGTGACGCAGCCAAGCCCTAATACGCGCTGTTTCCAAGAAGCGGTATAGCGCCCCAATACCCGCCAAGCTAGCCAGGCGCTCCATAACGTAGAGCCTAATAGCAAAGCAAAGCGCAGTGCAGGAACCCAACTTACATTGATGTGCTCAGCGCGCAATATCGTTACGGTGGTGGCAGAGAGTCCAATAAATACACCACATCCCGCCAGAGGAATCAGTGCCTGTGTAATATGGTTAAATCGTTGCAGTGACCAAGCACCTACGGAACGCGTTGCAGCGGCTAACAAGAGTGAAAGTAGGGTTCCATATATTAGAGCGGTGGTTAATGCATAGACTAGAAATATCCCGCCATCGAGCCAGCTGAAGATGTCATTTTGATCTGGGTAATGGGTCAATATAAACCAGGGTGCATTGGTCGCTAGCGGCCACAATATGTCGTGTTCAACGAGCCAGCCTGCTGCCATTTGTTTTAGAGCAATAAACCAAGGACTCATTGTCCAGTGAAAGGCGCCAATGGCAATACCCATCAAACCATACAAAATGAGCGCGCTATCCCAAGTACTAGCTTGCTTGCCACCCCAATCTACAATTTCAGAGGAAGGGGAGCGGGAGGAGAGTGCAATTGCTCCTCGATAACCACTACAACGCCCACACATATGACATTGCGCCCCTCCTTTCATATGGCGTAATGGCACAAGAGGAGCGCAATTGACAGGGAGGCCGCCGGGATGCTCAGCAACATGCGTTTTGTAAGAGCGCCGCCATGCCTCTTCATCCACTTTGAAATGCAAGGGAGCCAGGCGTGAGAGCAGCCCAAAAACCCCGTTAACGGGGCAGAGATATTTACACCATACGCGCTTTTCACGACCATAAATAAAACCGATGATCATGGCGGCAACGGTAGAACCGCCTAGTACGACTAAGACGGCTTTGGGGTACTGGTATACGCTAACCATCTGGCCATAGAGTGTAGTGAGGCCAAACGCCACAAAAGGCCAACCTCCCCAGCGTAACCAATGCGGGATGGCGCGCCCTAGACCATGACGACTTGCAAATTCTGTCAGTGTGCCTTCGGGGCAAAGCACTCCACACCAAGCCCGGCCTATTACCACCATCGAGAGCAGCACAAAGGGCCACCATATACCCCAAAAGGCAAACTGGGCGAATAAGGTTAGATTAGTCCATACATGAGCAATGCCACTAGGCAAAGGTCGAATAGCCGGAATAATCAGCAAAATGGCATAGGCCAATACAATGACCCATTGAATCAGCCGAATAGCACTGCCATGGCGACGCACCCACTCCCCAAGACGGCCTAATTTACTCAAGCCAATTATGTCTTTGGGAGGGGGCGAAAATGAAACAGGAGAGGGGGGCCTGCACACCGTAGTCATACGTCAAGTATTTCCGTCAATTTTGGCCGACTGTTATGCGTTTTAGGGTGTACCCTCAATTGCTCCAAAGATGGGCCCTTTGGGGCAATTGAGGGCGTGCCCTAAGGCTTTTTGAATCCATATAACTGCCCACCTTGTGTCTGGACAACGGCTATATCGTCTACAACAACAGGCTGGGCAGCAATAGCATGGTGATCTACTTGTAAGCGCGCGACAGGTTTGCCCTCATCAAGAGATAAGACATAGACCCGTCCTTTTCGATCGCCAACTAGAACCTGGTTTTCTAGAATTAAAGGCGCGCTTAAACCTTGCCCACGAAACAAGGTATTTTGCCAATGCAGTCGGCCTTCTACTGCGTCATAGGATCGCACTATGGAATGATCGTCCACCACGACTAAATGGGTTCCATTTTGATCCAGCCCCACCGAGCTGGACAAGGGGGCTTCCCATACCGGCTCGCCATTTTGTGCATCAAAGCACGCTAACTGGCCCTGGAAGGTCACCGCACAAGTCTCACGTCCAACCAAAGTAGGCGTGCCTACTACATCGTTAATGCGCTCTACTTCGGTAAAACCATGAGGCCAAGCAACAGGTGTTTCCCAGTAGGCTTGACCTGTTTGTGTACTGATTGCAGCGAGAGAGCCGCCTGGAAATCCTGCAATTACCGCATTGGGACCCGCCCACCGCATGCCTTGACTTGCATGTAAAATCAAAGGAGGTGCCTGGTGTTGATACACCCATTGAGGCGTTCCCGTTTGGGCATTAAAAGCATGAATGCGCCCATCTATTGCGCGCACTAAAACCCTGTTATAGCCTACGAGCGGAGAACTGAGTAACGCCCCCTGTATATTTGCCCGCCAGAGCAGCTCGCCCTTTTCATCCAGCGTATAGACCCATCCATCCAAGCTGCCTACAGCAGTGTAATGGCCATCGCTCCCTACCCCTGCTGATAATGTAGTGCCGAGCTTTTTCTGCCAGACCACGCTTCCTTGCTTCGCCTCTACCTTCGTAACATTTCCATCACGCGTAGCTGCATATATCGCTCCATCCACCGCAACAGGCTGAAAGAAATCCGGCCCACCTTTGCCCAGTGCGAGTTTCCAAAGCGGTTGAATATGCGGTATTGCTAAGTTTTGTAGCGGCTTATCAGAAGGGGATTGCGTAGGCGCGCTGGAGCACGCAGCGAGCAATGCAGTCACGGTGCATAGGCACAGAGACCGCATGCTGCGTGTAGTCTGCTGTGTTTTATTTAAAACCGCCTTTATTAAAGACATATCGTAACAAGACCACTTAAAAGAAAAAGGAATGTTGGTGGCGCGCATGTTGGGGTTCCTTCGTCACCGCCAACCTACCGTTCATTGTAGGTTGGTGGTGAGGTACGAACCCCAACATGATGACCGCTGGCCTTTTAAATCCTGCATATGCAGGATTACATGTTGGTGGTGCGCATGTTGGGGTTCCTTCGTCACCACCAACCTACCATTCATTGTAGGTTGGTTGAGGCGCGAACCCCAACATGATAACCATTGTCCTTTTAAAGCCTGCATATGCAGGCAAAAAGCCGATTAAGCCTTACGATGCGGCCCCTAGCCCCTCTATTTTGAGCTGGATAAAGCGCGCTGCGGGGTCTTCTACTCCGCGTGCTAGGTAGGCTTTTTCATAGGCCTGCCGCGCTTGCTCTATCTTGTTTTGCGCTTTGAAAAAATCGCCGCGAAGCTCTTCATAAAGCGGCATAAAGGCAGGCAAAACACGTGTGTCCAGCAGTTTTAAACCTGCATCATATTGCTTTTGTTCAAATAAAATCATCGCTAAACGCCGACGTGCTATTTGCCGATATTCACGACTTGAACCATATTTCATCACCCAATTTAGCTGAGCGCTGGCTTCATCGACTTTTTTATACGCATATAACGCATCGGCTGCTAACAGTGCAGACATTTGCGCATAAGGAGTATGGCGAAAAGTGGTATGGAAGGTTTGTGTCAAGCGCTCTATATCTGCTGTATAAGCGGCTATACCTGTCGCTAGCGGCGTTTTTTTAGATTCTGCAGCTGGGCCTGCATCAATGACTTGCTGCAATTGCTCATAGAGCTGTTCTGCCGCCGCGGTGCGGCGCTGCTGGCGATTTTCAAGTTGATGAGTAAGCCATACAAAACATACTGCCACAGCCACCACTGTACCAAGCCATTTTGCCCAGCTTTTCCATGACGCTTCAAGCGCGTTCTGACCTAGCGAAATGATATGCTGACGGATCAAATTCATTAATACATCCTCATTGAAATAAAAGGCTTAAGGGAATACACCCCCTTCCCAAAGGTTTTCACAGCCCACTTTCCAGAAAGTAAGTAGCCAACTCTTCTAGTTTTACACTCACTTGTACAGCAGAAGGCTCTGCTAGCAATGAAACGTTGGATTGAGCGCTATTTTCCTCAACGGGTGCCGAGTTGGTAGGGTTACGCAGTGTTTTAATACTGGCGCGCCCTTCTTTGATTTCATCTTCACCTAAAATCAGAGCATACAACGCTCCGCTGGCATTAGCGCGTTTCATTTGCGATTTAAAGCTTGCTGTTTCACCGTCTGGGCTGCAATGCACGATAACGCTCAAACCAATATCGCGCAATTGCTCGGCTAATATACTGGCTTGCAGACGCGCCGCTTCGCCTTGATGTACCACATAGACGGTGCAATCTGCACCGCCCTGCTTAAACCCTTCTTCTTGAAGAAGAGCCAAAACACGTTCTACGCCCAAAGCCCAACCGCATGCAGGGGTGGGTTTCCCGCCTAATTGCTCGATAAGGGGGTCATACCGCCCTCCTCCCGCAATCGTACCTTGCGCACCTAAACGATCGGTCACCCATTCAAATACGGTTAAATTGTAATAATCCAACCCTCGAACCAAGCGAGGATTCAGTGTAAATGGCACGCCGTTTGCTTTGAGCAGCTGCTGTAATTGCTCGAAGTGCGCGCGTGAAGCCTCCCCTAAGAAGTGGTCTAACATGGGGGCCTGTGCAATCACTGTTTGTAACGCAGGATTTTTACTATCCAATATGCGCAAAGGATTGGTATGCAATCGACGCCGAGCATCTTCATCTAGTTGATCGATATGCTGCTCAAAATACGCAATGAGCTCGCGCCGATATGCTGCGCGCTCAGATGCCTGCCCTAATGAATTGAGTTCTAAACGTACGCCAGTGAGCCCTAGGTTTGCCCACAAACGCTGGCCTAGCAAAATGATTTCAGCATCGACATCTGGACCAGCAAAACCGAGCGCCTCTACACCGAGTTGATGGAACTGCCTGTAGCGGCCACGTTGAGGGCGCTCATGGCGAAACATGGGGCCGGTGTACCAAATACGCTTTGGACCATCATAGAGCAAATTATGTTCTATAGCTGCACGCACAATAGCGGCCGTGTTTTCAGGACGTAAGGTCAGCATTTCGCCATTGAGTGTATCGGTAAAACTATACATCTCTTTTTCGACGATATCGGTTACTTCACCAATGCCTCTTTTAAACAATTCCGTGTGCTCCAAAATAGGAGTACGTAGACGTCTATAGCCATAGGTTTCTACGATATCGGCTGCAATTGTCTCAAAGTATGCCCACAGTACAGCCTCTTTGGGCAGTACGTCATTCATACCTTTTACGCCGACAAGTTTTTCAGTCCTGGTTTTGAGTTCAGTCATTTTTTAATGGAAAGGTAGGGTGTGTTCTCAGATGGGCCCTTTGGGGTAATTGAGGACCACCCTAAGGCAGAAAGAAGGGTCCTTAAGGGACCCTTTTAAAAATTTGACAGTAATTTTGAGATCAGATTGATACGCTACTTTGTGTGGATTGCTCTATTTTGGAGCCATAAGTACGCTGCACATACGCATGGACCAGCTCCTGAAATTCTTCAGCGATATGATCCCCACGCAGAGTTAATGCTCTTTCTCCATCGATAAAAACAGGAGCAGCAGGATATTCGCCCGAGCCTGGTAGGCTAATTCCAATATTTGCATGCTTAGACTCACCTGGGCCGTTCACAATGCAGCCCATGACAGCAACCTGCATACTCTCTACATTAGGATAACGTGTGCGCCAAATAGGCATTTGTTCGCGCAAATAATTTTGAATTTTGGCAGCAAGGCTTTGAAAAAAAGTACTCGTTGTTCTACCACAGCCAGGACAAGCAACCACCATTGGGGTAAAGAACCTCAAACCCATGGTTTGCAAAATTTCCTGAGCAACGCGCACTTCTTCTGTGCGTGGGCCGCCCGGTTCCGGCGTGAGGGAAATGCGCAATGTATCCCCAATCCCTTCTTGCAACAGTATAGCGAGCGCGGCCGTAGAGGCCACTATTCCCTTAGAACCCATACCTGCTTCTGTGAGGCCCAGATGCAATGCATAGTTACAACGTCTAGCAAGCTCACGATAAACCGTAATCAGCATCTGAACACTGCTGACTTTACAAGACAAAATAATCTGATTTGCAGGCAAACCTATTGCTACGGCCTGCTCTGCAGAGGCCAATGCAGATTCTACTAAAGCATATATCGTGACTTGATCACTATCCCAAGGCATCGCACGCTGGGCATTTTCATCCATCAAGCGTGCCAATAAATCTTGATCTAGGCTCCCCCAATTCACTCCAATGCGCACCGCTTTGTTATAACGACAAGCGGCTTCAATCATGTTTGCAAACCGCGGAGCATGCTTAGCGCCTTGCCCCACATTGCCGGGGTTAATACGATATTTCGACAAGGCCTGTGCGCACTCAGGGTAGCGTTTTAATAGTAGATGACCATTAAAATGAAAGTCTCCCACCAGCGGAACCTGCACCCCCATACGATCGAGTTGGTTGCGGATATGGGGCACTGCTGCAGCGGCTTGCGGCGTATCGACTGTAAGGCGCACTATCTCTGAACCCGCCTGCGCCAAAGCCTGAATTTGGATGGCGGTTTCTATAATTTCTTTGGTATCGGTATTGGTCATGGACTGCACCACCACCGGCGCATTACCGCCTATGGTCACCGTATGCTCCCCCCAACGCACGTCAACCGGCACGGAGCGGCGGCGCAAGGAGACACCGCATGAGGGAAGTGCAAAGGAATTCAACATGAAAAACTCTTAGCTTCTAAAAAGCTATATAAGATCTCTACTGGAGATTAAAACGAACCACATCTTGCCTGGTAGCCAAATACTTAGAAAGGTCGATAGGCTTACCATTTAACGTCACCGCATCCAAACCAGTCTTGCTACCTGCAGTCACTTTAAAAGGAGGCACACCCTGCACATTACGCTCAGAACCTGCTTTTAAGAGGCCTGTATAGAGCACTTTACCATCGGCCTGAGAGACACTAATCCAATTGTCTTGAGAAACTCGAAAATGAATAATTGCAGTAGGACCCACGACTTGAGGCTGCACAGGTGCGGTCGGAGCAACACCTGGAGCGAGTGTAGTAGCCGGAGCTAAAGCATTATTAGCTGCAGGCTGTGCTGTAGGGGCTATTGTAGCAGGAGCGGGGGCTTCGGCAGGCGTTAAAGTAGCTGGACTCAAAGACGAATTTACCGGCTGTACCGAAACGGGCGCGGAGCTTGCCAAAACGGACTTAGCAGGTACAGCACCCTGATTAGGCAAAGCAGCCGACTGTGCAGTCAGTTCTGCAGGGGTAGGTAAACCCTGTGAATTAGCATTCGCTGCGGCTGCTAGTTCTTCCGTAGAAACGCTTTTCAAAGAGGCTTCTTTATGACCAAATACCAATAATCCGACTATCGCCAAGCATGCCACACCTAAGCCTATTAATGCTGCGAAACGGCCTTGATGACGCTTAAAGCCCGCCCATTTACTGCGCACAAGGCTAGGAGCATTCAACACATGCTTGGCTAAAAGCTCACGATGCATGCCAAGATTGGTCAATGCCTCTTTTAAAGGCCCATTAGCATTACGCAACTCTTCGATAAAAGGTGCGGGGTCGATGCCCAGCATTTTGGAATAAGCACGCACTAGCCCTAATGTGAAAGCAGCATCTGGTAAAACAGATACTTCCCCTGCTTCCAATGCACGCAGTTTAGAGACCGGCACTTTAAGCTGCGCGGATACATCATCCAGTAACCAATTTTTTTCTTCGCGCAATTGAGTCAGTCGCGCACCCACCACGCGCGCGCAGCTATATACATCATCTACTTCAGAAATCTGGGTAGTCTGTGCTGAGTCACTGTGCACAAGGTGAGCTTGTATCTCGTTTTCTGGCGTTTCTATATTTCCTGCATCCTTTTTTTCCGCCTCTACTGGCAAGCTTATTTGCGGGTCCACCTGTAGATCGGCTTCTAGCCCCGTTTCTGGAGTTGCTTCTGGAGTGTTTTCTGAAGCAGTTTTTGGCTCTACCGGAAGATCAGCTTCGGAGCCAGATGAGCTAGTAGCAGGGGACGAAGCTACCGCCAGCTCCCAAGCATCAGACGCAACAGATGGTTTTTCTGGTTGCGCTAACTGTAACTCTTGTGGCAGCGCTGTACCCTCTTTATCGCTAGGCACAGATGTGGAGTCAGCGTTTAAACGCGACAAATCATTCATTCCCCAATTCCTTCAATTCGGTGTTCATCAAAACAAAAAGCCAAGCGCCTTAAACATGACAGAATGGGCACAAGCCAAGAACCAGTTCAAAGTCTCCCAAAAGAGCCCATCTTTGAGGTCGTGCGGTGCTCGAGATCCTCACTGTACTTAAGTACAGTTCCGGTCTCTGTGCTCCTGCTCCCCCAAATATCAAGGGTTATCGGCCAATACAGCCAGCATCACGCTCGAGTGAGCGCATGCCTTTTTTAGTCTGCCCATCCTGGCATAAGAGCGTGCCAGAATAGCCTAGTAAGTTTGCATCGGAGGTTTCTGTATTAAATGCCTCTACATGAAGTTTGCTTGCCTCGGAATCGAAGTGAATAGACTTAGGTGGATTGCCCTCACGCAATGCTTTGCAAAGATAAAAATTCTCCGACGGAGTGTGTGCCAGTGCATTTTTAGCAGCCGTCATTGCATAGCTTGCTTTATCGGAAAGAGAGGGCTCTAGTGCTTCCATCCCTGTCTGATAAGCCCTATCAAATAGCACATTATCCAGCGGCGCGAAATCTACTTCTTTGTAAAAATCGGGCTTCTCTGGGCATGCATAATTAGCGCACGCGGCGCATAAAGACACACTAAACAAAACAGGCATTACTGTACGCAAAATGCGCAGCTCTAACGCGCGCCTACCATTGCCTAAGCGTTTACAAGACTTCATGCTCTTCCTTTTGCACTAGAAGGTCGGGATGGAAAGTGGATAAGGGGTTGGGTGGTAGATTGTGCAGTGGCTGGTGTCAAAGCCGATACCGATGGGTGGGTGCGCTGCATGCGCTCGCGCAAACGCGTGCGATCCTGCACATCACCCGCTAACTGACCACAAGCAGCATCAATATCTTCCCCTCTTGTCTTACGCACCGTAGTGACTAAGCCTGCCTGTATCAAAATCTGAGCGAAGCGCTGCACGTGCGCTGCGCTCGAACAAACTAAACCCGATTCAGGGAAAGGATTAAAGGGAATTAAATTGATTTTACAAGGCAAGTCTCGCAACAGCGCTACGAGCTCATGGGCCTGCGCTACACCATCATTGACCCCTGCAAGCATGCAATATTCAAATGTAATAAATTCTCGAGGGGCTACGCTCAAATAACGATCGCATGCAGCCATTAATTCATGCAAGGGATATTTTTTATTCAGAGGGACCAGTACATCTCGCAGCGCATCATTAGGCGCATGCAAAGACACGGCCAACGCAACAGGCAGTGTCTGTGCAAGCCGATCCATCATAGGGACTACCCCTGAAGTCGACAACGTGACGCGGCGCCGTGAAAGGCCATAGGCGTGATCGTCCAGCATTAAACGCATGGCCGTTACCACGGGCTCAAAATTTAAAAGCGGCTCTCCCATGCCCATCATCACCACATTTGTAATAACACGCTGTGCGGGAACATGTACGGCGGTTTTAGAAGCGCTACTGACCTCTTCAACATGCCCCTCTTCTGCAAGTGCTGCATCACGGGATTGTCGCAATACAAATTCAGCCATCCATAGCTGGCCAATAATCTCCGCTGCTGTCAAATTACGGCTAAACCCTTGCTTACCCGTGGAGCAAAAACGGCAATTCACTGCGCAACCCGCTTGGGAAGATATGCAAAGGGTGCCCCGGTTTACTTCAGGGATATATACGGTCTCAATAGCATTGTTCTGACCGATATCTAACAGCCATTTACGGGTGCCATCTGCAGAAACATGATCTTCAATTACAGCAGGGGAAGCTAAAGTAGCCTGCGCTTTTAGCTTTTCTCGAAAACTTTTCGCCAGATTGGTCATGTCATCAAAATTAGACATCCCACATTGATGGATCCATCGCTGTAACTGCTGCGCACGAAAAGGCTTCTCGCCCAAGCTTACGCAATAATCGAGCAAGCCTGCAGCATCAAAGTCCAACAAGTTAACGGGGTTCGACATCATGTGAAGCGCATCAAAAAAAGCAGAAAAAGAGGTAGTTAGCCCACTTTCGCAACCCCATAGTGGAGTCATTCTTCTCGGCCAATCCTAGTGTACTGGCATCAAAGGAATTCCCGGCTACCGGGGTTGCGAAAGAGGTCTAGTATGTTGAGGTTCTTTCGTCACCTCAACACCCATTGTTTACCTGGAATGGAGGTTTATTTCTGGGAAAAAGAACGCAATTTCATTGCGAGCCGTATCCGCGGCATCTGAGCCATGCACTGCATTAGCATCAATGCTGTCTGCAAAATCAGCACGTATCGTGCCAGGTGCAGCTTCTTTAGGATTCGTTGCGCCCATTAAGTCACGGTTTTTAGCGATCGCGCCGGCGCCTTCAAGCACTTGGATCATTACTGGACCGGAGATCATAAAATCGACCAAGGCCTTGAAAAAAGGACGCGCGCTATGCACAGCGTAAAATTTTTCTGCTTCAGCACGGGACAACTGGGCCATACGGGCAGCAATAATAGACAAGCCAGCTTGCTCGAAACGGCTATAAATTTGGCCGATCACATTTTTTGCAACAGCATCAGGTTTAATAATAGATAAGGTACGTTCAGACACAGCGATTCCCAAAAATAATGTCACATAAAAATAAATGCCCTAGGGCGGGCGCCTCTAGCGCGTTAAAACAGGTGCGCGATCGGTAAAAACACATCTAGAAAGTAATCTGCTATTCTAGCACGCACCTACTTTTGCCATTGGCATGCCCTACATAACTTCTCACCTTCATTAATGCATATTGCCCATCGTTTTAGCTAGGAGAGCAAAAGATGAATGAATATCGTACCTATGACCAACGGCTTGCCACAAGCTCGGCCACAGGTGTGCGCAACCAAGTTTTGCGCAATACCTACTGGCTGCTCGCCCTCTCCCTTATCCCCACTGTATTCGGTGCTTGGCTGGGCGTGAGTACAGGCTTTTCGCTATCTGCCACCACCAGCCCTGGTGTGAGTCTGCTCCTTTTTATGGGAATCGCGTTTGGCTTTATGTTTGCCATCCAGCGCTATAAAAACAGCGGTATTGGCGTAGCGCTGCTATTAGGTTTCACCTTTTTTATGGGGCTCATGCTTTCAAGCTTACTGAGCGCTATCTTGGGGTTTTCTAACGGGCCTTCGCTCATTATGATGGCCTTTGGCGGCACCAGCCTGGTTTTTGCCACGATGGCCTCTATCGCCACCTTCTCCAAACGCGACTTCTCCGGCCTTGGAAAATGGCTTTTCATGGGCGTTATTGTTTTAATAGTCGCCTCTATCGCCAATATTTGGCTGCACCTACCCGCCCTTGCACTGACTGTTTCAGTCATGGCCATCCTGATCTTCTCAGCCTATATGCTCTTTGATGTACAGCGTGTGGTGAACGGAGGAGA
Organism: Mycoavidus cysteinexigens; assembly: GCA_031963225.1. Taxonomy (GTDB): domain Bacteria; phylum Pseudomonadota; class Gammaproteobacteria; order Burkholderiales; family Burkholderiaceae; genus JASSUD01. The sequence continues at coordinate 7,984 of JASSUD010000051.1, read as the reverse complement.
AACCAACTATATTGCTGCGACGTTAGCCATTTATCTTGATATTTATAATGTGTTTGTGAATTTGCTATCGTTGTTAGGTATTTTGGGTGGGAATCGGGAATAACGCTCCCACGTGCAATAGGATTATCGCAATACTTTTATTAAAAAGGCTTGGCATAACTGTCAAGCCTTTTTTCATTCATCAAGCCAGTGTTTCTCTAGCACATAAATTGTTTCGTTTATGAGGTGAAATTTTCTTACTTTGATCGAATGTCTATATAGCATGGGCTACAGTGATTCCTATTAAGTCACGACAGCATAGAGGCTCATGATGTTCGATAAATTTCGAGATGCAGCAAACTGTTGGTTTGGACACATTAGCACACATATAGCTTCTAGCAAATGCGATAAAGATAAAGCGCTACCCAAAAAATCTCCTGTAAAACACAAATTGCTTCAAGGGGGGAATTTCAATAGATTTTTTAAAAAAGAGAAAGAAGAACCCACTAAGCCCTCTAAAAAAAATGTTTCTGAAAATTCATCGCTGAGCAGCTCTCACGCTTCGCCAAAACCAAAGTTTTTTTCAGGAAATACTTCTGACGGAACTATTGAAGAGCTAAATAATACAAAATATCTAGAAAATGTATTCTTTAGCAAAACAAAAAATGAACGAATTGAAGAGTTACAGTTCTATCAGAAAAAAGCACTTGCAGGCAATAGACATCTTAAAAAAGAATATCATCCACTCAAAGATTATTTAGCTCAAAGAACTGTTTTAAGTCGGAAAATTGATGATAAAAATAAGCTTGTCACACTTATAAATGGACAGCAAAGCATTATTGACGCCAGAAAATCTTTGCCTGGCGGCCGAGGAAATGTGATTCCTGATATGGAGCACACAAACTTTGATTCTCTTGCTGGGAAAATAGTAGCTCAAGATATACAGACATTCTTAATATCTGCCTTATTTAATCCACCTGATAAGCAGAATGAAATATGGTTGGCATATTGGCCAGAGGGTTTCATAGAAAAAGCAATTGACACGATCAAAGATCCAGTCGAACGGGAGGAGATATTACGTCGAACGGCAACTGCTGGCGCTGCTTTATGGGCGGGAAGTGGTACCTGTGACGACTATTCTGTACTATCAGCGGCTTATCATGCTTCTAGGCTTAGCGATGGGCTATTGGTAACAAGAGCAGGATCTTCTCAACCCATGGATCATGGGTGGGTTGAGCAAGGTGGGGCTGTCATAGATGCTTGGATGCAAGGGCCTACCATATTAAAAGAAGACGCAAATCCTGTATTTAAGAGCGAGCAGCAAATGGGTTATGTATTTTCCCTTGATCGATCTTCTGGAAAATTATTACTGGAAGGTGCACATGGAATAGCGGCTGCGTTGCGAGGTGATACGAAAATGCATTCTAAGCTGACAAAATATAGAGAAGAGCAGAAACAATTGAGAATTGAGAAGGCTAAAAATAATACATGGGACTATAAAAATAATAAACAATTCTTTAATCCAGTATCTGTGTTTAATGAGGAGTTTATTAAGGAATCGAAAGAAGCACTGAGCAACTTGAAGACTACTAGATTAAAATTAAAAACCAATGAGAAAAGCACAAAAGAGGCTGAAGAAATAATATCGAATGATAGAGGAGTAGATATATTATTACACTCTATAAGAGAAGTAGGCGCCCATAGAGATTTAGGGTTGAACGTTATTAGCGCCGTCTCGTCTATTTCCGTGTCTGATGTAAAATCGTAGTTGAACTTGAAGAGATAGATCAACAAAAGCTTGTCACGATGTTACGCAGGTATTTAAGAGGACTGTGGTTTGCATGTTGGGGTTCGTGCCTCACCCCAACCTACCGACTGCATATATAAAAGAGCTCTATCAAACTCTACCAACCACAAGAACAGGCAAGAACGGTAGGTTGGTGGTGACGAAGGAACCCCAACATGCATACCTCCAGCTTTTAATCATTGCGCTCTGCCTATCAACAATGTGCCGTTCTACAGCATGCGTAACATCAATAATTTAATTCTGGCTCACTAAAGTGGAGGTACTAGCTCTGTTATTGCCCGTTGCAGCATAAGTAGTCTGCTTAGTTACCCATGAGCGAATACGCAGGGCATCGGCGAAGCGGGAGTATTTTCCGCTTGAGTCAAGTAACACCATGATTAAGGGGCGGCCCGCTACCGTGGCCTGCATAACCAAGCACTCGCCTGCTTCATTAATGAAACCTGTTTTTTGCAAACCGATGGGGAAAGCAGTAGTGCGCTTGATGAGTGCATTGCTGTTTTTGTAATGCAAGGTCTTTTGGCCTGTGAATACATTGTGGCTAGTATCCGTTGAAAATTCGCGGATTAATGGGTATTGGTAGGCCATATTCACCATTTTTGCGAGGTCTCGTGCGCTCGATACATTGCGGCTCGTAAGCCCAGTTGGATCGACAAAATGGGTGTCATGCATTCCTAATGCCATTGCCTTTGCATTCATCGCGGCAACAAATGCCGCTTTACCACCTGGATAGTAATTTGCCAAGCTAGAGGCGGCACGGTTTTCAGAAGACATTAATGCGATATGCAGCATGTCTTGACGAGATAAACGAGAGCCTACGCTTAGGCGGGAATGGGTCCCTTTTTGAAAATCTCGATCTCCATTGGTTACCTTGAGCATATCGGTGAGCGACTGCTGCGCATCAAGCACGACCATAGCAGTCATTAACTTGCTAATAGAGGCGATAGGCAATACTGCTCGTGAATTTTTATCAACAAGTAGCTCATTGGTGTCTTGATCGATCACATAGGCCACCGCTGAGTTTAACGCCAAGGCATCTGGCGTTTTATGCAACCCAAAAGCACGTCCCTGCGAGAGGGGCCGAGCTCGAGCGGGGGTAAACATCACTTTTCGCATTCCCGACGATTTTTCTACTCCTTTTGCGCGTGCATGCATAACAGGCCGGTGTACCCGCGCTGCCTTGGCTATTTTTCTGCCAGATTTACGCGCTTTTTTCTTTTTAGCGCCCCCTTTCTTTTTCTGTGCCACAGCAGATTTTTTTGTCTGCTTTTTTTCACTGGCCAGCGCCGGTGAAGAGGTAGAGGGGTGGGTAGATGACGTAGCAGGTAAGGTAAAAATAGGTTCCTTGGCCAATGCCGGCGTAGCTGGGACAAGCATCACGGTAAAAGCCAGCAGTGTACCCATACACTGCGTATAGATCCGTGTAGTGTAGTGTGCAATCCATGGACGCACCCTAGCACCTCCGTATTGCGCGTGCGCTTTGCGCTTTCCTTGGGCTGGATTCATTTTTTCTTCACTAAGTTAAAAAAGCTATGCCCATCTTTTACACTCGGGCTCACAAAGCCAAAAAACAACTTGCCATACAGCAAGCATAGAAGCACTGTGAGAAGCGAAGCGCTTAAAAACAGAAATCTTGTTGCAAAATACGTACTCTCAGAGAGAAGTTTGGTTTTTGGCATGCCTTTGAACGGATTCTTACAGCCCGATTCCGACACCTGCTTTTGTATGGGTATGGCACAGCGCCACCGCCAAAGCATCTGCAGCATCGCTTCCTGGCAGCCCATCGAGATGCAAAAGTCGCGCTACCATTTCTTGTACCTGTGTTTTGCTAGCATGTCCGTAGCCAACCACGGCCTTTTTAAGTTGTAGGGCCGTGTATTCATGCACAGAAAGCCCACCCGCAACCAGCCCACAGAGCGCAGCTCCGCGGGCTTGGCCTAAAAGCAAAGTGGATTGAGGGTTCACATTGACAAATACTTTTTCGATCGCTGCTTCATCAGGTTGATACTGCTCGATTAAGGTCGCGAGATTAGTAAAAATCACTTTCAAGCGCTCAGCCAGACACTGGTGCGCGGAAGTTTTAATCACCCCGCTAGCTAGGTAATGCGTCTGTCGGCCCACACATTGGATGACTCCAAAGCCCGTCGCACGTAAACCGGGATCAATCCCGATAATTTTCATCCGTCACGCCCTCCACGCTAGCGCCAAAAATGCGCGCTTTTAGCGCAGTGAGTTGGTCACGTACTTGCGCTGCTTTTTCAAATTCTAAGTTTTTCGAATGATCTGCCATTTGTTTTTCAAGCTGCTTGAGCGCTTTGGCTAGCTGCTTTTCATTCATGGATTCAAAATGCGCTTGATCGGCTGCCCTTATCTGATCTGCTTTATATTGGGTACGCGCATCCTGAACATTGTATACGCCATCAATAATATCTTTAATCCGCTTGACCACACCCGTTGGCGTAATGCCATGCTCTAGATTATGCGCTTGCTGTTTAGCTCGGCGACGGTTGGTCTCGGCTATGGCTCGCTTCATAGAGTCTGTCTGCTTATCGGCATACAAAATCGCTCGCCCATTAACATTACGAGCAGCACGACCAATTGTTTGAATTAAAGAGCGCTCTGCGCGCAAAAAACCTTCCTTATCGGCATCGAAAATAGCCACTAAAGACACTTCTGGAATATCTAACCCTTCGCGCAGCAAATTAATACCTACTAGCACATCAAATGCGCCTAAACGCAAATCTCGAATAATCTCTACACGCTCTACTGTATCAATATCACTATGCACATAGCGTACTTTCACCCCACTTTCGGCGAGAAATTCAGTAAGTTGCTCAGCCATGCGTTTGGTCAGCACGGTAATGAGTACCCGCTCCCCTACTTCCACGCGTTTATGAATTTCATTTAACACATCATCCACTTGGGTGCGCGCGGGACGAACCTCAATTTCAGGATCCACCAACCCAGTTGGGCGCACCACCTGCTCGACGACTTGGCTGGTTATACCTTGCTCATACGCAGCCGGTGTAGCAGAGACAAAAATGACTTGGCGCACCTTCTGCTCAAATTCAGCGAATTTTAAAGGTCTATTATCTAATGCACAGGGCAGGCGGAAGCCGTAATTAACCAGATTTTCTTTACGCGCGCGATCTCCGTTATACATCCCATTGAGCTGCCCAATCAGTACATGGGATTCATCCAAGCACATCAATGCATCAGCAGGTAAATAGTCTATTAGCGTAGGAGGCGGCTCTCCGGGAAGGGCGCCGGACAAATGGCGAGAATAATTTTCAATCCCTTTGCAAAACCCAAGCTCTTGGAGCATTTCCAAATCAAAACGTGTACGTTGTTCTAAGCGCTGTGCTTCAACGAGTTTACCGTCTGCGTGGAAGTATTCCAGGCGTTCGCGCAATTCCTCTTTAATGGCATCTATCGCCTTTAAAACCGTATCGCGCGGGGTTACGTAATGTGAAGAAGGATATACCGTAAAGCGAGTAAGACTGTGCTCGACTCGCCCGGTCAGCGGATCAAATAAATACAGCGCATCGATTTCATCATCGAAAAGCTCAATACGTACTGCCCGCTGGGCATGCTCAGCAGGAAAGACATCAATAGTTTCCCCACGCACACGAAAGGTCCCGCGCTGGAAATCCATATCGTTGCGGGTGTATTGCATAGTAATAAGCTGCGCGATGACTTCACGATGCGGTAGTTTGTCTCCCACCCGCATCGTTAAAATCATGCGGTGGTATTCATTTGGATTTCCTATCCCGTAAATCGCAGAAACTGTGGCTACAATCACCACATCGCGCCGCTCAAGCAAGCTCTTTGTCGCTGAGAGACGCATTTGCTCAATATGTTCATTGATCGAGGAATCTTTCTCAATAAACACATCACGTTGAGGAACATACGCTTCGGGTTGGTAGTAGTCGTAATACGATACAAAATACTCCACTGCGTTGCGCGGAAAAAATTCCCTAAATTCAGAATACAGCTGAGCCGCAAGCGTTTTATTTGGCGCAAATACAATGGCAGGTCGACCCAGGCGGGCGATTACATTGGCCATCGTATAGGTTTTGCCTGAACCCGTTACCCCAAGCAGCGTTTGAAAAGACAAACCTTCTTGCACACCCTCCACCAACTGCGCAATAGCGGTAGGCTGATCGCCTGCAGGCTCATAGAGTTGGTAGAGTTCATAGGGTGAATCGGGAAAACGGACAAATCGGCTTTCATCTTGCTTAGCCTCTCCTTCCAAACCGCTGTGTTGGGAAGGAGGCAAATCATCTTCGGCCGGCCCATAGGCGCTTGCAGCGGACTCTTGACGGGTTTGGTTATCGGATTGCTTCACTGCTTTTCGACGCATAGTGGCTTCAACTTGATGAGAATAACGCTCTAGATTGTGGTTTATATGCACCTGCTTTTCACACCACTGTACATTAAGCTCTAAAATCACGTTTTTTTTGAGAACTGCCTCGGCATTTCCAATGGCCTCATAGGGCGTGCCCTCAATTGCCCCAAAAGGTGGGGACATGCCCTAGGGTGTGTCCTCAATTGTCCCAAAGGGTGAGGACACACCCTAATCAAAACCTGCAATTTTAGAGACCCTTTACCTGAAAATGCAGTTTCCTTTTTTATTTACCTTCTGTCTTTAGAGCCCACCATGACTTCCCACTCTTTTTTCACCGATCTCGAACTAGCGCCTGGCGACCCTATTCTAGGGCTGAACGAGGCTTTTCAAGCAGATACGCGCACGGGCAAAGTGAATTTGGGTATCGGAGTCTATACGAATGAGCAAGGGCGCCTTCCTATATTAAAAGCTGTGCAGCAAGCTGAGCTAGAACAAGTGCAAGCAGCGCTGCCACGTGGATATCTCCCTATCCAAGGCACGCAAGCGTACACGGAAGCGGTGCAAGCGCTTGTTTTTGGAGAACATTCCCGCCCTCGTCAAAACGGTTGCATTACCACGGTACAAACGCTGGGTGGAACCGGCGCATTAAGAGTCGGAGCTGATTTCTTTAAGCGCATGTTTTACTCTGCACCCCCTGCCACCAGCGCTGCTTCCACCAAACCACGCGTAGCGATTAGCACGCCGAGCTGGGAAAACCATCGTGCCATTTTTGAAGCGGTGGGCTTTGAAGTAATAGACTACCCTTATTATGATGCTAAAAACCATTGCGTCGATATCGAAGGACTTATTCGCGCCTTTGAAAGCTATGCGCCTGGCACCCTAGTATTGTTACATGCTTGCTGCCACAACCCCACCGGCGTAGATCTGAGCAAAGAACAATGGCTGCGCATTATCAGTACTTTGCAAGCACGCCAACTGGTCCCCTTCTTAGATATGGCTTATCAGGGTTTTAGTGCAGATCTCGATACCGATGCCCAAGCCATACGTCTATGCGCTGAAGCAGGCCTGCCTACATGGGTAGCCAACTCCTTCTCCAAAACCTTTTCACTGTACGGCGAACGCGTTGGAGCGTTGTCTATTGTAACGAATAGCCCAGATGAAGCTGCACGCGTGCTCTCGCAGGTCAAACAAGTTATCCGCAGCAATTACTCCAACCCTCCTACGCACGGTGCTGCATTAGTCTCCCGCATATTGACCACACCTGCCTTGCGCACGCTTTGGGAAGAAGAGCTCACTGAAATGCGCGAACGCATTCACAGCATGCGCCACGCGCTGGTGGATGCTCTCAAGCAACTTGGCGTATCGCACGATTTTGATTTTGTACGACGCCAGTGTGGGATGTTTTCCTATTCGGGGCTGAGTGCTGAACAAGTAGATCGTCTGCGCGAAGCATTTGGATTTTATGCGGTACGCACAGGGCGTATTTGTATTGCTGCGTTAAATACTAGCAATATTGAACGTGTTGCAGTGGGTATTGCGTCTGTTTTAGTTTAATCCCTGAGCCGAGATAAGGAACGAGCCCCATTCGTTTTAAGCGGGCGAAAAACTGCTCGTGTAAGCGAAGCAAAATGCAAGGAGACTGCCGGATATACGACCGGCTCTTCTACAATAAGCACTGCTGGTTTATGTATGAACCGCAGTGCTTTTTTTTCAGCATTTTTTTGCATGTAACCTACTGATGTTACGCATATTGTAGAACGGCGAATTGTTGATAGGCTGAGCGCAAAGACTAAAAGTGGGTGGTATGCATGTTGGGGTTCCTTCGTCACCACCAACCTACCGAGATGGCTATG
>JASSUD010000106.1:0-5159 GCA_031963225.1 Mycoavidus cysteinexigens | reverse complement strand
TGCGTGGCGAGAGTGCTGCGTTCTGGGCAGGTTCAGCCAATGTTGATGGGATATCGGCGGGGATGGAAGAGGACGGATTGACGGCAGAGGGTGGCGCAGAAGCATGCAAAGTCTCGCTGGTCTGCGCGGTGACGAGAGACTGGTTCGTCAGCGCAGCCGGGTGCAGCGCTGCATAGGCCGATAGACTGCTTGGCTGAGAGGTTAGGCTGGGATGGCCCCATTTTTGCGCTTTGCTATAGCTAGCTTGCGCTTTATCGAGCTTTCCCAATTTCTCCAGAAATTCCGCGCGCTCGACATACACTTGCGCGATACGCTGTCGTAAATCTTCATCTTCGGCTGTATGCGGTGTACTAGCCTGACGCAAAGCACTTTTTGCATCCGATAACTGAACATATTGGCGTGCATCTATGGCATGTTTAAAAGTCACTTTAGCTTGGTCATACGAGGCTAAAGCCATCTCAAACTGTTGCATTTCCTTATGCAGACGTGCTTGATCTAGATAGCTTTGTGCTTGCACCTGCAACTGTTTGCTTATTAGTGCTTTGGAAACAGAACTTCCTAACATTATGAGATATCCATTCTTGATCAGTGCTAATAGTCGGTGGCCTAGCGGTTGGTCGCTTGAATCGGCTACGGTTACATCACTGCGCAATGCCCTTGCTGATATTGATTAACTGATGCTATGCACGTTATAGAACAGCGAGTTGTTAATAGGCCGAGCGCAAAGATTAAAAGTAAGTGGTATGCATGTTGGGGCTCCTTCGTCACCACCAACCTACCGAGATGCCCATGTAAAAGGGTTCTATCAAACTCTACCGACCCCAAGAAAAACAAAGAATGGTAGGTTGGTGGTGACGAAGGAACCCCAACATGCGTACCACCGTCTTTTTGAATACCTGCGTAACATCAGTTAGCAACACTTGCATTCATATATATAAAATGAATACGTTAAACGCTTAGGAGGCGTAAAGATGGCTATGTTAACCGTACCTGATATTTTAGAAGCGGCAGTGAAACCAGAAGGACGAGTAAAGTTAGGCTCTCTGCTCGCTGATATAGGTCGCCAAATCAAGCTAACTGATGAAGAGTTTGCCGTGATCGACCAGGTACGCGACACAAGCCCATTTCAGGCTGCCGTGGTACCTGGCATTAATTTTTTGGAATAAGAAGCGTAATTGGTATGCATGTTGGGGTTCGTTCCTCACCACCAACCTACCCTTCTTTATTAAGCAATCTAGCCACTAGCCCTTCTAGGGCTTCTAAGCTACCAAAATCAATTGCAATATGCCCTTGGCGGCGAATACCTACTTTGATACTAACTTTTGCCATCAAAGCATCTGATAAAGCCTCTTCAAAACCGGCTATATCTTGCCTCTGAGCTTCTTTCTTATCATGCTCTTGCACGCTTGCGTCTACAGAGCCCTGCATGGCTTGTTGAGCATCTGCTTTCAGAGCCGCTGCAGCCCATTTTTCTGCATCGCGCACAGAAGCTTTGCGACTTGCTACTTTTTGAGCTAAATCAATCTGCGTGTGTTCTGTCAAACCCAGTAAAGCACGTGCATGCCCCATATCCAATTCACCCGCCATCAAAAGCGTTTGCACAGGGGGAGCAAGGTTAAGCAGTCTAAGTAAATTAGATACAGCACTGCGAGAGCGGCCCACAGCTTGTGCAACCTGATCATGGGTCAGCTGAAATTCGGTCAATAAGCGCTGTATACCTTGTGCTTCTTCCAGAGGATTGAGATTTTCCCGCTGAATATTTTCAATCAACGCTACTGCAGCAGCTGCTTTGTCAGAAATACTTTTGATCAGAACGGGAACCCGATCTAAGCCAGCAAGCTTTGCTGCACGAAAGCGGCGCTCACCGGCGATGATTTCATAGCGCTCTTGTTCAATCTCCCGCACCACAATAGGCTGAATAATTCCCTGAGCACGTATACTCATCGCCAGCTCTTCAAGGGCGTCATCGTCCATATGGACGCGTGGCTGATAAGCACCCGGCTCGAGCTGATCCAGCAAAACCGTGCTTAAGCTCATTTCTTCAGCATCTAAGTCTAAATGGTTCAAATGGCTAGTACCTAGCAATACCTCAAGCCCGCGACCCAGCCCTTTTTTCTTGGCTACTGTGCTCATTTTTATCCTATTCAAAAACAATTATCCATTTGGCGTATCTGTTTGCTCTTCTTCTTTTAGCCATGCAAGCACAGGAGCCATTGCAGCTAATAAAGGGCTCACTGTCACAGGTAAATTTTGCCAAGCTAATACCTGGCCTTCCAGCCCAGCAGGAACGCCATCCCACGCATGCACTTTATAAAAGAAAAGGCGCACACGTACCTTAGGATAAGGGTGCTCAAGCCGCTTCCAGTACACACAACCTTGTACACTAATTCCAAGCTCTTCTTTTAACTCTCGCTCTAGCGCTTCTTGTGCAGATTCTCCAGCCTCTAACTTTCCGCCTGGAAACTCCCAATGTCCTGCATACGATTTGCCAACTGGACGCTGAGCCAATAAAAATTGCCCTTTTTCATTGAACACAATCCCTGCTGCAACTTCACGAACAGGAGAAGTATGTACTTCTCGCTTCTGCATCTACTATCTCCTACAGCATAGTCGGCTGTTTCAGCATCACACAAAGATGCGTTTTAGAGGGTCAAATATTTCACTAAATACGTTAATAATCTTATTTATAGTTTATATTCAACTATGTTTAAGTTAATTTTCGTCCATATACGCAATTTTAGAGCCTGACGTTATCTAAAAATGCCCTTATAGGCAACTGTATCAGTCTATTGTATGGACTAGATTAGTGAACAGCCCTTCAAAAATAAAAATCCCATTGCACACGCTTTTTTCTTTTTGTTACATATGGAGATGATGATGAGCACGCGCACACTCTGGAGAAAATACTTCAAAATTATCTTGCTACTGCACCCCGGCATCATTCTTTGGCCATGGATGCAGCTAGTGACACACTAAGAATTCATAGCGCTTAGCTAATGCTGCACCATAAAAAAAACGGCCGCATCAACGTATGCAGCCGTTTTTTTTATTCTTTAGGTCGCCTTGGGGTTTTGTCATAAAACTGCGCTATCAATTCTTCAAGTAGATAGCGCTGTGGCTCTGGTAACACCGCAATTTTTTCTGCGAGGGCTAAAGGAGGAAGAGAAGATTTAGATCCTGTAGACAGATCGTGAGATTTCATCCCTTCAGAAAGAGCCGGAAGCTCAGGAGGAGGTGGTCCATAATGTAGCCAGTGCTCACTCACTTCCAACCAATGTGCTAATGTTTTAAGCTTATCCGTTGTCGGTATAGTGAGGCCAGTAAGCCATTTATGTGCGGTTTGTACAGAAATCCCACCGCCTTCAGGATGGCGTAAATTAAACCGACGTGCCAAATCCGTCGCCCCTTTAACCGGTTTTGGGCCACGATTGAGCGCCAGTCTTAAGCGCTTAGAGAATTCGTTTTTTTCTTCTGAGGAAGGCATAGCCTGCATTGTGCGCGGCCCAGCCTTTAATAATATCAACTAAATAGGGGATTAATGCTATTAATAGCCAGATAATTAACCTAATTGGGTTAATTATCTAAGTGGGCAGAAAATCATCCTGCTCATCAGATAAAGCCCATACTCTATTTCGAGGAAAAAATTGACCATGCAGGGCCACTCTTTTGCACAAGTATGGAACCAAGGAGATCCCGTAGCGCGGATAACGGTTCTGATACTGCTAGGTATGTCCATATTTTCTTGGACTATTATTTTTATAAAAAGCTGGAATTATTTCCAAACCAACACCATAGCCCACAAAGTAGAGCATGCGTTGTGCCACTCCTATGAGTTTGATCAATTTGTTAACGCATTGGATACGCTCAAGGCCTACCACTTCCGCTCGCTTACATGTGCAGTTCAAGAAGCATTCCATCGGCATAAAAACCAGCAATATTGGTACGCTCAGATCGATGCTGGAGATTGGATTACCTGCAGCATAAAAAGCGCAATGGATACTATTGCTAAACAATTACAGGCCGGTCTGGGCGTTCTCGCATCCATTGGCTCCACAGCGCCATTTATCGGTCTATTTGGCACAGTGTGGGGCATTTACGGCGCCCTGCTCTCCATTAACCAAACAGGGTTGACGTCCATAGAGCATGTGGCTGGCCCGATAGGCGAATCGCTGATTATGACTGCATTAGGCCTTGCTGTGGCTATTCCAGCAGTGCTGGGCTATAACGCGTTCACACGCAGCAATAAAAGCTATACCGCTACGATTAACCGTTTCGCACATACTTTGCATGCTTATTTTATGGCCTGCACACCTTCCCGTCCATCACAACAAGATGCACTTAGGCGCGATGAATGAAGCCTGATCTCTTTTCTAATGAATATGATGATGCGCTGATGAGCGAAATCAATATGACGCCATTTATTGATGTCATATTGGTTTTATTGATTATTTTTTTAGTCACTATCCCTGTTATTCGCCACACTCTTACACTGACTCTTCCTGAGGTTAGTAGCGCACCACAGAAAATACAGTTAACGCCTGTTAAGCTAAGCATTGGGGCTAATGGCAGCGTGTCGTGGGATGGAAAGCCCATCGACAAAACAACGCTGCCCACTCGCTTTTTAGCACTATCCAAACAAACACCCCAACCCGAACTGCATATTTATGCAGATCGCGCAGTGCGGTATGAATATATTGCACAGGTCATGGCTGCCGCGCAGGCTAATCAGTTAACGAAGCTGACTTTTGTGACGGAGCCTGCTTTGCGTTGAGTTGAGTTGAGACCTATTTTTCATCGCGTTTCTTCCGGGAACCCATAATTTGCCCGAGAAATCGGGGGAACTCCGATTTGCTACTGACATCATTCGCCGATGGTGCTAGCCTGACTGGGTTTTCTGTAGAAAAATTAGGCTGTGTCACAGCGGAGGTATCCAGCGTCTCACGATGAGAAGGCGCCCTGAATTTAGATGCCTCCGACTTTTTGCTCGCCTCACGTAAATTTAGCTCACCGACGGCCCCGCGCTGCTGCAAGAGCTGCTGATTCATACGGCTTAAGCCTTGCACGCCTTGGATAGAGGTGTTCGATACAGTCAGTCTGTCATGCGTCGAACTCCAATGCAGACGTACCTGATAACCCTCTTTCTCTTCTATGACCTGCCA
>JASSUD010000105.1:0-5187 GCA_031963225.1 Mycoavidus cysteinexigens | reverse complement strand
TGCGTGGCGAGAGTGCTGCGTTCTGGGCAGGTTCAGCCAATGTTGATGGGATATCAGCGGGGATAGAAGAAGAAGGGGTGACGGCAGAGGGTGGCGCAGAAGCATGCAAAGTCTCGCTGGTCTGCGCGGCGACGAGGGACTGGTTCGTCAGCGTAGCCGGGTGCAGCGCTGCATAGACCGATAGACTGTTTGGCTGAGCCGCTACACCTGGATGGCCCCACTTTTGCGCCTTACTATAGCTGGCTTGCGCTTTATCGAGCTTTCCTAATTTCTCCAGAAGTTCCGCGCGTTCAAAATAGACTTCAGCTATGCGTTGCCGCAGGGCTTCTTCTTCGGATATTTGCGCTTTAGCAAAGGCATTTTTTAATTGGGATAAGGGGGGAGTTACCTGGGACGCATCCGCGGCCTGTGTAAAGGCTACTTTTGCCTGGTCATACAAGATAAAAGCGACATCTAGATTCTCAGCCGCCTTGTGATGTCGAGCCGCATCTAAATAGGTTTGAGCAAGCGCTAAACTGACGGCGGTAGACGTTGAGTGCGAGCATCTGGCCAACATATTTTTTTCCTATTATTTTTTGCTATTAAGTATTGCAGCACAGTGCTCATGAGCCAGCATATCGGTACTTTGCTGGTGCCGTCATTCATTGCGGTGATCGAGATGGCGGCTGGTGACGCAACCGTTTATTCTACCTCAAATTAAGAATTCGCTTACTCCTGCGCGTTTTTATATTACGCAAATATATACATTTTTTCGCTTTTGCATGAAATGAAAATTTTAGCGGTTCATACAATCCGTACTTTTAAAATTTTCTATCAGCAAGGGAGTAGGAAGTGGTATCTGCAGTAGGTTTAACTACATTTTCACAATCAATACACACCTATAAATATAAAAAAACTGCTGACCAAACCCTCGAAAATACTCCCACAACAACCTGGTCTAATTTACCTACTGAGATTAGGCTAAGCATTTTGAGACTATGCTCAATACAGATATGGAATAATATGATGTTATTAGACAAGGCAAGTTTTAGCCTGGTCAATACTATCGTATATGATCTATTTAAAATTGCTCCAGGCAAATTAGAAAAAACATCGAAAGAGTTATACCCTTTACTCTTCTCAAAAGAAGCCCAAAAAGCCATAAAAACAGACTCGGTCTATCAGAAATATATTAGCAGCCATTGTCTAGATAAAATAAAACATCTAGATTATGTAAAAATAGGAAAGCTCATTTTATTTAGAAATAAAATGTTTGTTTTTAAAAATAAAAGTGGATGCCTACCCTTAAAAGATTTGCCTAGCATCGGATTAGGCGATGCGCCGACCTTACCTAATATATTTTCTGATACCACTTCGGTAGATGCAAGCATATCTGCACATCACCTTGCAGGACTGAATTATGTATCTAAAGAGTGGACCCATTTTATTATTAAAAACCTTCCAACACTTCACACTCAAAAACGAAAACCTACTATAGCGCCTATTATTGATATACCACCAGAAGATATATGTTTTAATATCACTGAGGCATGTGAAAACTATTTATTCTCAAGGCGACACAACTTCCCTCCAACACATATACAAAAAAATAGAAATATTGTATTAAAAATGTTAGAAAGCAATATGTTTATTGATGATAGCCTCTATGAAGAAAAACAGCATCCTATCCTCTGGGCAATTTCTAAAAATAGAATAAATTTTTTGAGATTATTTATTGAAAAAGGTTTTAATGTCCATGCCAAAAATAAAGACGGCACAACGGGGCTGCATATAGCCGCTGCGAAAAATAAACTACCTATTATAGAAATATTAGTTCAGGGGTTTGTGAGTGAAAAAACAGGCATAGAGATACAGTCCGATATAAATGCATTAGATGAGAAACAGAATACGCCGCTGCATCATGCATCTCAACATGGTCATCTCGAAGTAGTCAGATATTTACATGAAAATGGCGCAGATATCCATGCAAAAGATATCCATAAAAATACCGCCTTACACTATGGCGCTATATATGGTCATCTCGAAATAGTTCGCTATATGCTTGAAAATAATAGTGATATAGAAGCAAAGGATATCTATAAAACTACTGCCCTGCAGTATGCAGCTCTACAGGGACACATTGAAGTGGTCAAATATTTATATGAAAATGGCGCGGATATACAAGCGAAAGATATAGATAACAATACTGCCTTGCATAATGCAGCTATGCAAGGACACACTAATATGGTCGAATATCTACTAGAAAATAATGCGGATATATACGCTGAAAATAACTACACACATACGGCCTTATATGAGGCAGCTCGAAATGAAAATTTCAATATTATCCTACTTTTTTTTAAAAAAGGTATGGATATAGAGATACTGCCTACACCAATGCAAATTCAATTACTACGTAAAGCAGTGATGAAAGATAATAAAGCTATTATTTCCTATCTGCATCATAGAGTAGAAGCACTATTAGAAGATAAGCATCTTAATATAATACGCAATCAGAAAAATCGTGCATTTTTAAAAATGTCTAAAGAGAAAGGGCATCAGCAGATTACTAAAAGCCTGCAGCGTAATATTCAATCACAATTCCCCCCAGGTTTAAGGTGGCTTGGAAAAAGTCTGGGTAATTTTTTAACACGATGCACCATATAATATTTATCAGGGAGTAATAAGTGATATCGGTATCTGCTTCAGGCTTTACTTTGCTTGCATCTCGACCAAGCGCCTCTGAACAAAAAAAATACACGGGACACTGTGCTAGCAATATCTCCGCCGCTACCTGGTCTGATTTATCTACTGAAATTCAGTTACGCATTTTAAAATTATGCTCAGTGGAAGTGTGGTGCAATATGCTATTGCTAGACAAGGCGAGTTTTAGTCTGGTCCAGACTATCTTATATGATCTATTTAAAATAAATCCTGATAATCTGCAAAAACCCATAAAGGAATGGCATCCTCTATTTTTTTCAAAACCCGCGCAGCGAGCGATTAAAAAAGACGCTGTGTATAAAAAATATTTACTCAGCGAAAGCATTAAAAAAATACAATATGTAGATTACGTCAAGGCGGGAAAACTTATTTTATTTAGGCATACTGTGCCCAGTATAGGCAGAAATAAAGGCGCATATCTAGCATTGAAAGACTTTGCAAGCTTAAGATTAGGTGATCCACTAATATTAACTAACACCTTGCATACCACTACACATTTAAATGCGGCAATCAAATATATAGATGGCATTCCACATTTATCTAAAGAATGGAGCGCTTTTATTATTGAAAACCTCCCTACTTTACTTACTCAAGAAAAATCTCCAAATATAGAACCTATTCCTCATATACCTTCAGAAAATATACGAAGTGGCCTTATCTCTGCATGTAATGATTATGTACATGCTATACGGAATCGCTTTCCTCAAACGCAGATAGATAGAAGAAAAAATATAATTATGAAAATGTTGGAAACTAATATGTTTACCGACGATGGCATCTATGAAGGGAAATTACATCCTATTATTTGGGCGGCATCAAATAACAAAATTACTTTTTTAAAGCATTTCATTCAAGCAGGTCTAAATATAAATGCACAAAATAAAAAAGGAGAAAGTGCCTTACATATTGCCGCCAAGAAGAATAGATTAGAGATAATAGATATTATTCTACATGGATGGGTAGATGAAAAAACCAATATGCAGATAAAAACGTCTAGCCATATAGATATACAAGATAAAGAGGAAAAGACCCCTCTGCATCACGCATCCCGATATGGTCAGCTGGCGACCATAAGATATTTACACCTACTGGGAGCAAACATACAAGCAAAAGATATAAATAAAAATACCCCCTTGCATTGTGCGGCTATGTATGGCCGTATAGAGATAGTCGAGTATTTATTAGAAAATGATGTGGATATATATGAAGAAAACAGTGATGGGCACACGGCCTTATATTGGGCAGCGAAGAATGGGCATTTGAATACGATTGCCCTCCTCTGCAAAAAAGGCTTGGACTTAAAACAGCTACCAGAACCATTACAAATCCAGGTGCTACAAAATGCCATCACCAAAAATAATGACTATGTAATTGACCATCTAGCTGATAGTGTAGAAACGCTACTTGAAAGTAAACATTTCAATGTATTACATAACCAGAAAAGTCGTGCTCTTATAAAAATAGCCGCAGAAAAAGGATACCAACAAGTTGCTAACAGCCTGCAGCGCAACGTAGCAGCACAATTTCCTACTCGTTTGGGCTGGCTCAGTCAAAAAATTGGCAGTTTTTTGACCAGGCACACCATTTAGAACTGTAAATGGGTGGTGGGCAATGTTGGAGTTGTCCCTTTTTTGCGGACAGTTTATGAGTTACAACCCGGACTTTTAACCGTACTCAATTTTCGGACATAATCAGCCCTATGCCAGTGGCATAGCAGCATATTGATTTTCTGGAGTGCCATCAGCGGATATAAACTGATACAGGTCAGCAATTGAAAATTAATATGCCAACAGCCTGCTGACTCTCAGCGGTATAAAAATATTGACGGTCATCTTTACTCCTCCTCCGCATACTTTGGTAATTTGTGCAAATTGTGATCTTGATCTGATAGGCGTTTCCTGATGAGGGACGGGTTGGTTAGCATAGTGCTTGGTACAGCCTCTGCCTGTAGAAATACGGGCTCACCACCAGTTTCCTGGTTTGGGTAAGTCAAAAGAGCAGATAGGTAGCTTTCGTTAGACTGAAAGTACTGGGTGTTATTTTGTAACATGCTTGGCTGTCGAATTTGATTTTCTGTGTTTAGGTAAGCATAACTAGCTGCCTGGGAGATGTGTTGAGCTGCTTGCTCACCACCGGTTTCCTGGTTCGGGTAAGTCAAAAGAGCAGATAGGTAGCTTTCGTTAGACTGAAAGTACTGGGCGTTATTTTGTAATATGCTTGGCTGTCGAATTTGATTTTCTGTGTTTAGGTAAGCATAACTAGCCGCCTGGGAGATGTGTTGAGCTGCTTGCTCACCACCGGTTTCCTGGTTCGGGTAAGTCAAAAGAGCAGATAGGTAGCTTTCGTTAGACTGAAAGTACTGGGCGTTATTTTGTAATATGCTTGGCTGTCGAATTTGATTTTCTGTGTTTAGGTAAGCATAACTAGCCGCCTGGGAGATGTGTTGAGCTGCTTGCTCACCACCGGTTTCCTGGTTCGGGTAAG